>NC_008530.1:315726-631453 GCF_000014425.1 Lactobacillus gasseri ATCC 33323 = JCM 1131
TTAAAAGATGTCCTGAAGAAGGCAAATTAAAGTGGTGTGTAGTGGATAGTTTTGCTATGATATTAGGGTATTTGAAAGGATGAGCAAGTGTGAAAAACGATAGTTGGAAAATTAGGGATGTTGAAATTCCTAATCGTGTAGTAGTTGCACCGATGGCTGGAATTTCAAATGCTGCTTTCCGAGTAGTATGTAAAGAATTTGGCGCAGGCCTAGTGGTTTGTGAAATGATTTCGGATCATGGAATTATTTACCGCAATAAAAAGACTTTAGAGATGTTAACAGTTGATCCTAGGGAACATCCGATGAGTATTCAAATTTTCGGCGGAAGTGAAGAAACTTTAGTTGAAGCTGCTCATTATGTGGATACTCATACTGCCGCTGATATCATCAACATCAATATGGGATGTCCTGTGCCAAAAGTAACTAAGACTGATGCTGGAGCTCGCTGGTTGTTAGACCCAAATAAGATTTATCAGATGGTTCATGCTGTAGTCCGGAATGTAAGCAAGCCTGTAACGGTTAAAATGAGAACTGGCTGGGATCAAAAGCATATATTTGCAGTTGAAAATGCACTAGCTGCTCAAGAAGCTGGTGCAAGTGCTGTAGCTATGCACGGACGTACAAGAAAGCAAATGTACATGGGAGAAGCCGACTGGGAAACCCTGAAGGAAGTTGCAGATGCATTAACCATACCTTTTGTTGGTAATGGGGATGTTACAACACCTGAAAAAGCAAAAGCAATGCTTGAAGATGTTGGAGCTGACGCAGTAATGGTAGGTAGAGCAGCCTTAGGCAATCCATGGATTATTAAAGACATGGTTCACTATTTAGACACTGGTGAAAAACTACGCCCACAAACAGTTGAAGAAAAGGTAGCAACTGCTAAAGAACAGTTAAATGGTTTAATTGATCTTAAAGGTGAAAAAATTGCTGTACCGGAATTTAGACGTCAAGCTGCTTATTATTTAAAAGGAATTCCCCGTTCAGCTCGAACCCGTGCTAAAATAAATGATGTTTGGACGAAACAAGAAGTTTTTGACTTGTTGGATGACTTTGTGGAAAAATATGAAGCAAGACAAAAGCAATTTAATCGATAGAAGGAGTTTTTAGAGTGGCAAAGAATGAAATGAACGACCAACTAATTGTTCGTCGTGAAAAAATGGACGAAATGCGTGAAAATGGCATTGAACCTTTTGGTGTAAGAAAGTTCGATCGTCAAGATTTAGCTCGTACTTTAAATGAAAAGTATAGTAAAGAAGATAAAGATGAATTAAATGCAGATATGCCTACGACCAAAATTGCAGGTCGTATGCTTGCAAAACGTGGTAAGGGTAAAGTAGGTTTTGCTGATCTTTATGACCGTACTGGTAAGATTCAAATCTATGTACGTAAAGATATTGTTGGCGAAGACAACTACAAGATTTTTAAGAAATCAGATATTGGTGACTTCTTAGGTATTGATGGCGAAGTAATGAAAACTGATACTGGTGAGTTAACTATTCGTGCAACTCACGTTACTTTCTTATCTAAGGCTCTTCGTCCCTTACCTAATAAATGGGATGGTTTAAAAGATGTTGAACAAATCTATCGTCAACGCTATCTTGATTTGATTACTAATCACGAAAGTTACATGCGTTTTGTTCATCGTACTCAAATTATTCAAGCTATTCGTAACTACTTAAATAAGCAAGACTTCTTGGAAGTTGAAACTCCAGTTCTTCACAATATTCCAGGTGGTGCTGAAGCACGTCCATTTATTACTCACCACAACGCTTTAGATATTGATCTTTATATGAGAATCGCTTTGGAACTTCCATTGAAGCGTTTGATTGTCGGTGGTATGGAGAGAGTTTATGAAATTGGTCGAGTATTCAGAAACGAAGGTGTTGATACTCGCCACAATCCTGAATTTACTGAGCTTGAAACTTATGCTGCTTACTGGGATTTCCACGATGTCATGGATGAAGCAGAAGAAATTATCAGAGCAGCTGCTAAAGTTGTTTCTCCAGACGGTAAGATTAACTACCAAGGTACTGATATTGACTTAGGTAAGCCATTCCGCCGTGTTCATATGGTTGACCTAATTAAGGAAAAGACTGGTGTCGATTTCTGGAAAGAAATGACTGACGAAGAAGCTAAGAAGATCGCCGAAGAACATGGAATTCATACTGAACCATTTTGGAAAGTTGGTCATGTAATTAATGCTTTCTTTGATGAATTTTGTGAGAAGACTATTGTTGATCCAACCTTTGTGTATGGTCACCCTGTAGAAATTTCACCACTTGCTAAAAAGAATGCAGATGATCCAAGATTTACTGATCGTTTCGAAATCTTTATTTTAGGAATGGAATACGGAAATGCCTTTTCAGAGTTAAATGATCCAGTTGATCAACGTCACCGTTTTGAAGAACAAATGGAAGAACGCGAAGCTGGTAACGATGAAGCTGATATGATTGATGAAGATTATATCCGTGCTATGGAATTCGGTATGCCTCCTACAGGTGGTTTAGGTATCGGTATCGACCGTTTGGTAATGCTTTTAACTGACGCTCCAGCTATCCGTGATGTATTGCTCTTCCCAACAATGCGTCCTGAAAAGGTTGAAGATGTTGATGCAGAAGTATAAGAAGATTTGAAGAAAAAGAATAAATAGCTTTAAAAATAGACTGTCTTTGAAGATGGTCTATTTTTTTGATTTTTTCAGAAAAAGTACTTGCAATCGAATGATGTTTTGCTATACTAGTAAATGTACTGCGGAAGTAGTTCAGTGGTAGAACATCACCTTGCCATGGTGGGGGTCGCGGGTTCGAATCCCGTCTTCCGCTCCAGTATAAAAGACTCACCGAAGTGTGAGTCTTTTTTGATATTCGGGATGTGGCTCAGCTTGGTAGAGCGCTACGTTCGGGACGTAGAAGTCGCAGGTTCAAATCCTGTCATCCCGATTGAATATTATTTTTATTAAAAAGTTCGTCTTAAGCTAGAAAGACGAACTTTTTTGTATATAATGTTCATGAAATATCAAATAGTTTACATTTACTAATTGTAAGTGTAAGATATTTGTCTAAAGATTGTAGTATGATCTTAAAAGAAATAAGGCGGTGCAGAATGGAAAAATCATATAGTGATAGTGCAAAGAATGTTCTTGAAATTGCTAAAGAGCAAGCACAAAACTTTCACCATCGAATTATTGGAACGGAGCATGTTTTGCTTGCTTTAGTAATTGAAGCTAACGGAGATGCCGGTAAGCTTTTGCGTGAAAGAAACGTAACACCAACCTTAGTGCGAGAAGAAATTGAAAGATATACTGGCTATGGTTCAAGTCCCAAAGCTACATATATGGAAATGTCACCACGCTTAAGCTTAGTTTTGAATTTTGCTAAGCAAAAATCTGATGAATTAGGCACTCCTCAAATTGAAACAAAGCATATTTTGCTGGGGTTATTAGCTAGTGACCAAATTTTGGCAAGTTTAATTTTGAAAAATATTGGTGTAGAACCACGTGACTTAAGTCAAGATATTAATGATAGTTTCATGGATGATTCTGGAGAAGCAAACAATATTTTTGATGTTTCTTCTGCAACTAGAACTAAAAAAGGCAAGTCACTGACACCTAATTTAGATAAAGTAAGTGTAAATTTAAATAAACGTGCACGCGAGGGTGCAATTGATCCAGTAATTGGTAGAGATAAAGAAATAAAGCGAGTAATTCAAATTTTATCTCGAAGAACTAAGAATAATCCTGTTTTAGTTGGAGAACCCGGAGTTGGTAAGACAGCAGTTGCACAAGGAATAGCTTCTGCAATTGTAAATCGTGAGGTTCCGGATAACTTAGCTAAAAAACGTGTCATGGCACTAGATATGGGAAGTCTAATTGCTGGGACTAAATATCGCGGTGAATTTGAAGATAGAATGAAGAAAATTCTAAAAGAAATTCAACGAGATGGTTCTGTGATTCTATTTGTTGATGAAATGCACACCTTGATTGGTGCAGGTGGAGCAGAAGGTGCCATTGATGCTTCAAATATCTTGAAGCCATCTTTAGCACGCGGTGATATTCAAATGATTGGTGCCACTACTTTTGATGAATATCAAAAGTACATTGAAAAAGATCAAGCTTTGGCAAGACGTTTTCAACAGGTTAAAATTGGCGAACCATCAAAAGAAGAAACAGTGGATATCTTAAAGGGATTACGTCCTAAATATGAAAAATTCCACAATGTAAAAATTGAAGATGAAGCAATTAAAGATGCAGTCGAATTTTCAACAAGATATATTGCTAACCGCTTTTTACCTGACAAGGCAATTGACTTAATTGATGAGGCGAGTGCAGCAGTCAAGATTCAAGCAGTTGGTAAGGCTGATCCACGCTTGACTAAGTTAGATACCCAAATTAATGATGTTATTCACCAAAAAGAAGAGGCAGCTGAAAATCAAAACTTTGTACAAGCAGCTAAATTACGTGATGAAGAAAATAAGCTTACGCAAGATCGGGATAAATTAATTGCCAGAGTAGAGAACAAGAACTCTAAAAAATCTATTGTTGATTCAAATAAAATTGCCCAGATTGTATCAGAATGGACGGGCGTACCAGTTACTCGAATGAAGAAGAGTGAAACGAAACGTTTAGCTCACCTCGAAAGTATTTTGCATGAACGCGTAATTGGACAAGATAAGGCAATTAGTGCAGTAAGTCGTGCAATTAGACGAAGTAGAAGTGGGATTAAGGATGAGAATCGTCCAATCGGTTCTTTCTTGTTCTTAGGACCTACTGGGGTCGGTAAGACTGAATTAGCAAAAGCATTGGCAGCAGCAGTCTTTGGTTCAGAAAGAAATATTATTCGTGTTGATATGTCTGAATATATGGATCAAGTAGCTACAAGCAAGTTAATTGGTTCTGCTCCTGGTTATGTAGGCTATGAAGAAGGTGGACAACTTTCAGAACGTGTAAGACGTAATCCATATTCAGTAATTCTGTTAGACGAAGTGGAAAAAGCTCATCCAGATGTTTTCAATTTATTGCTGCAAGTTTTAGATGAGGGTTTCTTAACTGATTCAAAGGGAAGAAAAGTTGATTTTAGAAATACAATCATTATTATGACTTCTAACCTTGGTTCGCGCAGCTTACAAGAAGATAAGACAGTTGGCTTTGCGGCTGATAACGAAGATAAAAATAAACTTCAGCAAGAAAAGGTTACAGCAGCAGTTAAACAGTTCTTTAGACCAGAATTTTTGAATAGAATTGATGAAACAGTTGTCTTTGATAGTTTAACTAAGAAACAATTGCGTGAAATTGTTAGTTTAATGACTAGTCATTTGATTAGTCGCTTAGCTCGAAAAGAAGTTACTTTAAAGATTTCTCCAGCAGCTTTAGATGTGTTAGCCAAAGACGGTTTTGATCCAGAAATGGGAGCCCGTCCTTTGCGCCGTGCAATTCAACATGAACTTGAGGATGTAATTGCAGAAGATTTAATTAGTGAAAAGATTAAAGCTGGTCAAACAGTTAAAGTTGGTGCTCATCAAGGTAAATTAAAATTTACAATTGTTGATAAAGATAAGCCTTTAGTTAAAAACTAGTTCTTTTTGACAAATTAGTAATATAAGTGTAAAATACAAAACGTTTAAAAGGCTGAAATTCAGGATTTCGCTGATCTATTGTCCAGCGAGATGATAAAACAAAAACGACTATTATGTTGTTTTTGTTTTTTTGTACCCAAATTTTGACTTTTTGCAATTTGTAACACAAATGTAATATTTAGATTCTTATATAAGAAAGGATGTTTTCTTTGTTAGGACACGCTGTGAACTACGGTAGTCACCGGACAAGACGTAGCTTCTCTCGAATTAAAGAAGTATTGAAGTTACCTAACTTGACTGATGTGCAAACGCAATCTTACAAGTGGTTTCTTAATGAAGGTATTCGTGAAATGTTTGACGACATTATGCCGATTTCAGACTTTTCAGGAAAACTTTCTTTAGAGTTTGTTGACTACAAACTTCTGAAGCCAAAATACACTCTTGAAGAAGCACGTGATCACGATGCAAATTACTCTGCTCCTCTTCATGTAACTTTAAAGTTAACCAACCATGAAACTGGAGAAATTAAGACTCAAGATGTCTTCTTCGGAGAATTTCCATTAATGACTGATTCAGGTACTTTCGTTATTAATGGTGCTGAGAGAATTATTGTTTCTCAGCTTGTTAGATCTCCTGGTGTTTACTACCATTCAGATTTTGATAAAAATGGTCGCCAAATTTTCGGTGCTACAGTTATTCCTAACCGTGGTGCATGGCTTGAATATGAAACTGATGCTAAGGATTTAGCTTATGTTCGTATTGACCGTACTCGTAAGCTTCCATTAACAGTTCTAATTCGTGCTTTAGGATTTGGATCTGATAGTGAAGTTGCTGATATGTTTGGTGAAAGTGACTCACTTCGTTTCACTTTAGAAAAAGATATCCACAAAAATCCTGCTGACTCTCGTGTTGCCGAAGCCTTAAAGGATATCTACGAAAGATTACGTCCAGGTGAACCTAAGACAACTGATTCATCTCGTTCGCTTTTGTATGCTAGATTTTTTGATCCAAGAAGATACGATTTAGCTCCTGTTGGTCGCTACAAGATCAATAAGAAACTTTCTTTAAAGAATCGGTTATTAAGACAAACTTTGGCTGAAACTTTAGCTGACCCTGATACTGGTGAAATCATTGCTAAAAAGGGTGACGTTGTTACTCATGAAATTCTTGATAAATTGTCACCTTACTTAGATCGTGACGACTTTAAGATGGTAACTTATGAACCTTCAAAGGAAGGTGTCTTACCTGACCCAGTAACAGTTCAAGAAATTAAAGTATATTCTAAGGTTGATCCTGAACGTGTAATTAAGTTAATGTCTAACGGTCATATTGCTGATGACGTTAAGCACTTAACTCCAGCTGATGTTTTGGCATCAATTAACTACTTCTTTAACCTTCAAGATAACATCGGAACTACTGATGATATCGACCACTTAGGTAACCGTCGTATTCGTCGTGTAGGTGAATTACTTCAAAACCAATTTAGAATTGGTTTAGCAAGAATGGAACGTGTTGTGCGTGAAAGAATGTCAATTCAAGATATTTCTACAGTTACACCACAACAATTAATTAACATTCGTCCTGTTGTTGCTTCAGTTAAGGAATTCTTTGGTTCATCACAATTGTCACAGTTCATGGACCAAAACAACCCACTTGGTGAGTTAACTCACAAACGTCGTATGTCTGCCTTAGGACCTGGTGGTTTGTCTCGTGACCGTGCTGGGTACGAAGTTCGTGACGTGCACTATACTCACTATGGTCGTTTATGTCCTATTGAAACTCCTGAAGGACCTAACATTGGTTTGATTAACTCTTTAGCAACTTACGCTATTGTTAATAAGTATGGCTTTATTGAAACACCATACCGTCGTGTTTCTTGGGATACTCACAAGGTTACTGACAAGATTGATTACTTAACTGCTGATGTTGAAGATAATTACATTATTGCTGGTGCCAACGCTCCATTAAATGAAGACGGTTCTTTCAAGGATAAGATCGTTTTAGCTCGTCATAAGGAAGATAACCTTGAAGTTACTCCTGATAAGATTGACTATATGGACGTTATTCCTAAGCAAGTAGTTTCAGTAACTTCTGCATGTATTCCTTTCCTTGAAAACGATGACTCTAACCGTGCCTTGATGGGTGCTAACCACCAACGTCAGGCTGTTCCATTGATTAACCCACATGCTCCAATTGTTGGTACTGGTATGGAATACCGTGCTGCTCATGACTCTGGAGATGCATTAGTTGCTAAAGCACCTGGTGTAGTTGAATACGTTGATGCAAACGAAATTAGAATTAGAAGAGACGACGATACTTTAGATAAGTATGTTCTTGAAAAATTCCGTCGATCAAATGCAACTAAGAACTACAACCAAACACCAGCTGTTAAGCAAGGCGAAAGAGTAGTAGCTGACGAAGTTATTGCCGATGGTCCAGCAATGGAAAACGGTGAATTAGCTCTAGGTCAAAACCCAATTATTGCTTTCTTGACTTGGAACATGTACAACTATGAAGATGCCGTTATGATTTCTGAACGTATGGTTAAAGATGATGTCTACACATCTATCCATATTGAAGACTATGAATCAGAAGCTCGTGATACTAAGCTTGGACCTGAAGAAATTACACGTGAAATTCCAAACGTTGGTGAAGATGCGCTTAAAGACCTCGATGAAGAAGGTATTGTACGTATTGGTGCCGAAGTTCAAGACGGTGATATCTTAGTTGGTAAAGTTACTCCAAAGGGTGTGACTGAATTATCAGCTGAAGAACGTTTGCTTCACGCTATCTTTGGTGAAAAGGCTCGTGAAGTTCGTGACACTTCCTTACGTGTACCACATGGTGGTGGCGGTATTGTTCAAAACGTACAAGTCTTCACGCGTGAAGCAGGAGACGAATTGCCACCTGGTGTAAACAAGATGGTTCGTGTCTACATCGTTCAAAAGCGTAAAATTCAAGTTGGTGACAAGATGTCTGGTCGTCACGGAAACAAGGGTACTATTGCCTTAGTTTGTCCTGAAGAAGATATGCCATACTTGCCAGATGGTCGTCCAGTAGACATTTGTTTGAATCCAATGGGTGTGCCTTCACGTATGAACATTGGACAGGTTCTTGAATTACATTTAGGTATTGCAGCTAAGCAATTAGGTATTCATGTTGCCACTCCAGTATTTGATGGTGCTTCTGAAGATGATATGTGGAACATGGTTCGTGAAGCTGGTATTGGTAAAGACGGTAAGACTGTTCTTTACGATGGACGTACTGGTGAACCATTCCATAACCGTGTTTCAGTAGGTATTATGTACTACTTGAAGTTGACTCACATGGTTGATGATAAGATCCACGCACGTTCAATTGGGCCTTACTCACTTGTTACTCAACAACCACTTGGTGGTAAAGCACAATTTGGTGGTCAGCGTTTCGGTGAAATGGAAGTTTGGGCTCTTGAAGCTTACGGTGCTGCATACACATTGCAAGAAATCTTGACTTACAAGTCAGATGATGTTGTTGGTCGTGTTAAGGCATATGAAGCTATTGTCAAGGGTGAAAGAATTCCAAAACCAGGTGTTCCAGAATCATTTAGAGTTCTTGTTAAGGAACTTCAATCCTTAGGTTTGGATATTAAAGTCTTAGATATGGATCACAAGGAAATTGAATTACGTGATATGGACGATGATTCTAATGATCACTTCAACATTGACACTTTATCTAAGCTTGCTGAACAACAAGAAAAGAAGAAGTTGGCCGAAGAAGCTGCAAAGAAAGATGACAAGTCAGCTGAACCTGTAGATCAGAGTGATTCTTCAACTTCATCTGATGATAAGGTTTCTAAGTAATAGGAGGTTAAACTTTTGATCGACGTAAATAAGTTTGAAAGTATGCAAATTGGTTTGGCTTCTCCAAACAAGATCAGAAGTTGGTCTTATGGCGAAGTTAAAAAGCCAGAAACTATCAACTATCGTACTTTGAAACCAGAAAAAGATGGTTTGTTCGATGAAAGAATTTTCGGACCAACTAAGGACTGGTCTTGTGCTTGTGGTAAGTACAAGGGTATTCGCTATCGCGGTATTGTGTGTGACCGGTGTGGTGTAGAAGTTACTTCTGCTAAAGTTAGAAGAGAACGTATGGGCCACATCGAATTAGCTGCACCAGTTTCACATATCTGGTATTTCAAAGGTATTCCATCTCGTATGGGATTAGTGTTAGATATTTCACCTCGTGCACTTGAAGAAGTAATATATTTTGCTGCTTATATTGTAATTGACGCAGGTGATACTGATCTTGAAGATAAACAACTTCTTACAGAAGCTGAATATCGTGAAAAGAAAGCAAAATTCGGTAACCGTTTTGAAGCTAAGATGGGTGCTGAAGCTGTAAAGGAACTTCTTGAACAAGTAGATATTGACAAAGAAGTTCATGATTTAAAAGAAGAATTAAAGACTGCTACTGGTCAAAAGAGAACTCGTGCTATCAGAAGATTAGATATCTTAGATGCATTTAAGAATTCAGGTAATAAGCCTTCATGGATGGTTATGGATTGTATTCCAGTTATTCCGCCTGATTTAAGACCAATGGTTCAACTTGATGGTGGTCGTTTCGCAACTTCTGATTTGAATGATTTATATAGACGTGTAATTAATCGTAATAATCGTTTAAAGAGATTGTTAGACTTAAATGCACCTAGAATTATCGTTCAAAATGAAAAACGTATGCTTCAAGAAGCTGTAGATGCATTAATTGATAACGGTAGACGTGGTCGTCCAGTTGTAGGACCAGGTAACCGTCCACTTAAATCTCTTTCTCATATGTTAAAGGGTAAGCAAGGACGTTTCCGTCAAAACTTGCTTGGTAAGCGTGTCGACTACTCAGGTCGTTCAGTTATCGATGTTTCACCTAAGTTGAAGTTTTATCAATGTGGTGTTCCACGTCCAATGGCTTTAGAGTTGTTTAAGCCATTTGTGATGCATGAATTAGTAAAACGTGGTTTAGCATCTAACATTAAGAATGCTAAGCGCAAGATTGATCGTGAAGATGACGATATCTGGGACATCTTAGAAGATGTAATTAAAGAAAGACCAGTTCTTTTGAACCGTGCACCTACTCTTCACCGTTTAGGTATCCAAGCATTCGAGCCAGTTTTGGTACCTGGTAAATCAATTCGTCTTCACCCTCTTGCTTGTGAAGCCTATAACGCCGACTTCGATGGTGACCAGATGGCCATTCACGTTCCATTATCTGATGAAGCTGTAGCAGAATCACGTTTGCTTATGCTTGCTGCTCACCATATCTTGGCTCCTAAGGATGGTAAGCCAATTGTTACTCCTTCTCAGGATATTGTTTTAGGTAATTACTGGTTAACTCAAGCAGAACGTGGTCGCGAAGGCGAGGGTATGATTTTTGACTCACCAGCTGAAGCAGCTATTGCATATGCAAATGGTGATATTCACTACCATACTCGCATTGGTTTAGCAGCTGATTCAATGCCTGAAAAGCCATGGCCAAAGGGATATGAACACGGAATTTTTGTAACTACCTATGGTAAGTTAGTCTTCAACCAAATTTTCCCTAAGGATTTCTTCTATATTAATGATCCTACTCAAGAAAATCTTACCCATCCCGTAGATGAAAGATATTTCTTGCAACCAGGTGAAGATATCCATGAAAAGCTAGATAATATGAAACTTGGAAAGGCCTTTAAGAAAGGTTTCTTATCAGATTCTATTGCTCAAATTTACAAGGATTATAAGGTTCAAAGAACTTCTGATTTCTTGGATGACTTGAAGGAATTAGGCTACACTGTATGTACTACTTCTGGTTTGACTATTGGTGTTGAAGATATTCCTACAATTACTGATAAGGACGATATTGTGGCAGAAGCTCGTAAGAAGGTTGACGTGGTTTCTAAGCAATATCGTCGTGGTTTGATTACTGATGAAGAACGACATGATCGAGTGATTAGCATTTGGAATAATTGTAAAGATATTGTTCAAAATGAAATTGCTCAAATTCATGCTCCAAGAAACCCAATCACAATCATGGCAGATTCCGGTGCTCGTGGTAACATTTCTAACTTTACCCAGCTTGCTGGTATGCGTGGCTTGATGGCTGCTCCTAACGGAGGAATGATGGAAATTCCTGTTACATCAAACTTCCGTGAAGGATTATCCGTTTTGGAAATGTTCATGTCCACTCACGGTGCTCGTAAAGGTATGACCGATACCGCGTTGAAGACTGCTAACTCAGGTTACTTAACTCGTCGTTTGGTAGACGTAGCTCAAGACGTTATTATTCGTGAAGAAGATTGTGGTACTGATCGTGGCTTGACTGTTCATGCAATTACTGAAGGCGATGAAATGATTGAACCATTATTTGATCGTCTAGTAGGCCGCTATACTTCTAAGAGTGTCTATGATCCAGAAACTCATGAAGTTATCTGCCCAGCAGATGTCTTGATGGATGAAGATATGGCTCATAAGATTGTTGATGCTGGCGTCACTGAAGTAACTATTCGCTCCGTGTTTACTTGCAACACTCAACACGGTGTATGTAAGAAATGTTATGGTATGAACCTTGCTACTGGTGACGATGTTGAAGTTGGTGAAGCAGTAGGTACTGTTGCTGCTCAATCTATCGGTGAACCTGGTACTCAGTTAACTATGCGTAACTTCCACAACGGTGGTGTTGCTGGTGCTGCAGATATTACTCAAGGTTTACCTCGTGTTCAAGAATTGTTTGAAGCTCGTAACCCTAAGGGACGTGCAACAATTTCTGAAGTAACTGGTGAAATAACTTCAATTGAAGAAGATCCAGCAGAACACACTCGTCAAATTACTGTAAAAGGTCAAACAGATACTCGTACTTATGATGTACCATATACTGCATCTGTAGCAGTTGCTGAAGGTGACCATGTTGTACGTGGAGATAAATTGACTCTTGGTTCTATCGATCCTAAAGAATTGATTCGTGTACGTGATGCATTGACTACTGAAAAATACATTCTAAGTGAAATTCAAAAAGCTTATAGAATGCAGGGTGTAGAAATTGCTGATAAACACGTTGAAGTTATGGCACGTCAAATGCTTCAAAAGGTTCGTATTCTTGATCCAGGTGAAACTGATATCTTACCAGGTGAATTGATGGATATTGGTGAATTTAAGGCAAGAAACCGTGAAGTAATTATTTCTGGTGGTATTCCTGCAACAGCACAAAGTGTAATTCTTGGTATTACCAAGGCCGCTCTTGAAACTAACAGTTTCTTGTCTGCAGCTTCATTCCAGGAAACTACTCGTGTTCTTACTGATGCTTCTATTCGTGGAAAGAACGATCCATTACTTGGTCTTAAGGAAAATGTTATTATCGGTAAGATTATTCCTGCCGGTACTGGTATGCCTGTTTACCGTGAAATGGAACCTAAGGTTGACGTTCCTGAAGATGAAAAGAAAAAGTCAGTTTATTCTATAGCTGATATTGAGAAGAAATTAGCCGCAGCTGATGCAGAGAAAGATAAAGGCTCAGCTGACTAATCATCCTTTCAAAACTTAAACATTTGTGTTAAAAAAGTCTATTCGCTCTTATGCGAATAGACTTTTTTTATATAAAATTATAAAAAATAATGCTCAGGAATATAAAAGGTATAAAAGGATATTGTTTTTGGTTCTGAGTAATTAAGTGAGTGATTATCAGAAAAATGGATGATAATAAGAAAAGATACTCAGCAATGTAGAAATTATAATAAAAGATAAGAATAATAAAAATTATTGTATCGCCATAGCCAAATTTCTTTTTCAAATTCATTATTAAGAAGATCAATATAACAAAAGAAATTAAAATCCATTCGATTGTAGTGTAATTAGAAGTAGAGTAAGGAATTTTAAATACTACAATCGCAATAAGTGGAATAAGGATTTGAACTGGAAAAGATTGATCAATGTAATCGAAAATACTAATTAAAAAAATAAAAATGATGAAAAAGTATGAAGTTTGGTTAGCAAGCGGATTTAAAGGCATGAAAGCTAGGCCACCTAAAATTTCACAATAAAAAGTTTCAATAGGAATATAAGCGTGACAGAAGAAACATTTCCCTTGATATCTTAGAAAAGAAAAAATAGGTATTTGGTTGAGAAGCGTAAGCGGAATTTGGCAGTTATCACAATGAGATTTATCTGTTATAAAGTTCTCCGTCTCAAATCGCTGAACAATTACTAGTAGATGGGAACCAATGATACTACCAATTACAAAATTAAATATATAAATAAATGAGTTTGACATCTTTTAACCTCCAATATTTATATACGCAAAATTAAAAAATTTTTTTTAAAATGTTTACGGAATTAAAAAATCATGTTACACTAGCCATTGTGCTATTAAAAACATGATATCCGTGAGGTCAAAAAAGAAACTCCCGGATGTGTGAACAATTTTAGGAGGAAATTTTAATGCCAACAATTAACCAATTGGTTAGAAAAGGCCGTCACTCAAAGACGACTAAATCTGATTCACCAGCTTTAAACTATGCTTACAACAGCATGAAGAAAAAGATGAACTACAACCCAGCACCTCAAATGCGTGGTGTTGCAACTCGTGTAGGTACTATGACACCTAAGAAGCCTAACTCAGCTTTACGTAAGTACGCTCGTGTTCGTCTTTCAAACTTAATCGAAGTTACTGCTTACATTCCTGGTATTGGTCATAACTTGCAAGAACACTCCGTTGTTTTAATTCGTGGTGGTCGTGTAAAGGACCTTCCTGGTGTTCGTTACCACATCATTCGTGGTGCTTTGGATACTGCAGGTGTTGATGGTAGAAAACAAGGCCGTTCTAAGTACGGTGCTAAGAAAGGTTAAAACAGTTAAATAGGAGGGACTACTAATGCCTAGAAAAGGTAATGTTGCTAAGAGAGATGTTTTAGCAGATCCAGTTTATAACTCTAAATTGGTTACTAAATTAATTAACCACTTAATGATTGATGGTAAGAAGGCAAAGGCATCTTCAATTCTTTACGATGCTTTTGGTATTATTCAAGATAAGACTGGTAAAGAACCAGTTGAAGTTTTTGAAGAAGCAATGAACAATGTTATGCCAGTTTTGGAAGTTAAAGCTCGCCGTATCGGTGGTTCTAACTACCAAATCCCAGTTGAAGTTCGCCCAGAAAGAAGAACTACTCTTGGCTTAAGATGGCTTGTTTCTTACGCTCGTTTACGTAATGAACATACTATGGATGAACGTCTTGCAAACGAAATTATGGATGCTGCTAACAATACTGGTTCAGCAGTTAAGAAACGTGAAGACGTCCACAGAATGGCAGAAGCAAACCGTGCATTTGCTCACTACCGCTTCTAATCGTTAGTTTGTAAAAGGAGATTAATCTTATGGCTAACAAACGTGAATTCCCTTTGGATAAGACACGTAACATTGGTATCATGGCTCACATCGATGCCGGTAAAACTACTACTACTGAACGTATTTTGTACTACACTGGTAAGATCCACAAAATTGGTGAAACTCACGAAGGTGACTCACAAATGGACTGGATGGATGAAGAAAAGGAACGTGGTATCACTATTACTTCCGCAGCTACTACTGCTCAATGGAAGGATTACCGTATTAACATTATTGATACCCCAGGACACGTTGACTTTACTATCGAAGTAGAACGTTCTCTTCGTGTTCTTGATGGTGCGGTAACTGTTCTTGATGCTCAAGCTGGTGTTGAACCACAAACTGAAAATGTTTGGCGTCAAGCTGAAACTTACGGCGTTCCTCGTATTGTTTTCGTTAACAAGATGGACAAGATTGGTGCTGACTTTGACAAATCTGTTAAGTCATTGCATGAACGCTTAAACGCAAACGCACATGCCGTTCAAATGCCTATTGGTTCAGCAGATACCTTTGAAGGTGTTATTGACTTGATCAATATGGTAGCTGACGTTTACGATGAAGATAAACTTGGTTCAAAGTGGGATACTATTCCTGTTCCTGATGAATACAAGGAAGAAGCTTTAAAGCGTCGTAACGAATTAATTGAAGCTGTTGCTGATGTTGATGACGGTATTATGGACAAGTACCTTGGTGGTGAAGAAATTTCTAATGATGAATTAAAAGCAGCTATTCGTAAAGCTACTTTGAATTTGGAATTCTTCCCAGTTTATGCTGGTTCAGCATTTAAGAACAAGGGTGTTCAAATGATGCTTGATGGTGTTATTGATTACTTACCATCACCACTTGACGTAAAACCTTACGTTGCTCATGATCCTAAGACTGGTGACGAAGTTGAACTTATGGCTGACGATAAGAAACCATTTGCAGCTTTAGCATTTAAGATTGCAACAGATCCATTTGTTGGTCGTTTAACTTTTATCCGTGTTTACACTGGTTCACTTCAATCTGGTTCTTACGTATTGAACGCATCAAAGAATGCTCGTGAACGTGTTGGACGTTTACTTCAAATGCACGCTAACTCAAGAACTGAAATTCCTGAAGTATTCTCAGGTGATATTGCTGGTGCGATTGGTTTGAAGAACACTACTACTGGTGATTCTTTAACTGATCCAGATCACCCACTTATTTTGGAAAGTTTACAAGTTCCAGATCCAGTTATTCAAGTATCTGTTGAACCTAAGTCAAAAGCTGACCGTGATAAGATGGATGTCGCTTTACAAAAGCTTACTGAAGAAGACCCAACCTTCCGTGCTGAAACTAACCCAGAAACTGGTCAAACTTTGATTTCAGGTATGGGTGAATTACACTTAGACATCATGGTTGAACGTATGAAACGTGAATTTAACGTTGAAGCAACTATTGGTGAACCTCAAGTTGCTTACCGTGAAACCTTCACTAAGGAAGCTAAGGCACAAGGTAAGTTCGTTCGTCAATCTGGTGGTAAAGGTCAATATGGTGATGTTTGGATTGACTTTACTCCAAACGAAGAAGGAAAGGGTTACGAATTCGAAGACGCTATCGTCGGTGGTGTTGTTCCTCGTGAATTTATTCCTTCAGTTGACCAAGGTTTACAAGAAGCTATGAAGAATGGTGTTCTTGCAGGCTACCCATTAATTGATGTTAAGGCTAAGTTGTACGATGGTAGTTACCACGAAGTCGACTCATCAGAAGCTGCCTTCAAGGTTGCTGCTTCTCTTGCTTTGAGAAATGCTGCTGCTAAGGCTGGTGCCGTTATCCTTGAACCTATCATGAAGGTTCAAGTAACCACTCCAGAAGAATACTTAGGTGATGTAATGGGATCAATTACAGCACGTCGTGGTTCTATGGAAGGTATGGAAGATAGAGCAGGTGCTAAGGTAATCAACTCATTTGTTCCACTTTCAGAAATGTTTGGTTACGCAACTACTTTGCGTTCATCAACTCAAGGTCGTGGTACATTTACAATGGTATTTGACCACTACTCACCAACTCCTAAATCTATTCAAGCTGAAATCATCAAAAAACGTGGTGGAGAAGACGCTGAATAATTTATAAATGTAGAGTTTGAAAAAGAGATATCATATGATATCTCTTTTTTTGTACAAAAAAATAAAATAAAATGCTGAGAAAGCTTGATATTTAAGGAAAGACAAAGTACAATAGTAAACGTGCGAAAATATTGGAGGGGTATACCCCGCGCACAAAAAGCAATGCTTTGACGCAAAAGGTTGCGGCACACCAGGCTGCATTGCCACAGAGGTGAGTCGGTAATTTTTGCCGAGCTAGTCATCTTTTAAAGAAGACGAAGGAGGTTATTAGATGGCAAGTCAACAAATTCGTATTAGATTAAAGTCATACGAACATGGTATTCTCGATGAATCAGCTGCTAAAATTGTAGCTACCGCTGAAAGAACTGGAGCACAAATTTCTGGTCCTGTTCCACTACCTACGGAAAGAACTTTATTCACTGTTTTACGTTCACCACACAAGAACAAAGATTCACGTGAACAATTTGAAATCCGTACACATAAGCGTTTAATTGATATTTTGAATCCAACACCTAAGACTGTTGATTCATTAATGAAGCTTGATTTACCAAGCGGCGTTGATATCGAGATTAAATTATAATTTAAAACATATATGGAGGTGTAATCATGACCAAAGGAATCTTAGGAAGAAAGGTCGGTATGACTCAAATCTTCACTAAAAACGGTATCTTGGTTCCTGTAACTGTTATTGAAGCAACCCCTAACGTTGTTTTACAAGTTAAAACTAACGAATCAGACGGTTACGAAGCAGTTCAAGTAGGTTACCAAGACATGCGTGAAGTATTGAGTAACAAACCAGCCAAAGGTCATGCTGCAAAAGCAAAGACTTCACCTAAGCGCTTCATTCGGGAAATCCGCGATGTCGAGCTTAAGGATTACGAAGTCGGCTCAGAAATCACGGTGGACTCATTTAGTGAAGGTGACGTAGTTGACGTTACTGGCACTACAAGAGGTCATGGTACTCAAGGTAACATCAAGCGTTGGGGCCAATCAAGAGGTCCAGAAACTCACGGTTCTAGATACCACAGAATCCCAGGTTCAATGGGTTCTATCATTAACCGTGTACCTAAGGGTAAGAAGTTACCTGGTCACATGGGTGGCAAGAAAGTTACCGTACAAAACTTAGTAATTGAAAAAGTTGTACCTGAAAAGAACGTACTTTTAGTCAAAGGTAATGTTCCTGGTGCAAAGAACTCATTAATTTTTGTAAAATCTGCTGCTAAAGCTGCTAAATAGGAAGGAGGACTATAATGGCTAATTTAGAAATTATCGATCAAAAAGGTAAGTCTGCAGGTAATGTAGATTTAAATGAAGAAATCTTCGGTATTGAACCTAATGAAAGTGTTGTTTTCGATGCAATCATTAGACAAAGAGCTGGTAAGCGTCAAGGTACTTCTGCTGTAAAGAACAGATCAGCTGTTCGTGGCGGTGGTAAGAAACCTTGGAGACAAAAAGGTACTGGTCGTGCTCGTCAAGGTTCTATTAGAGCCCCACAATGGCGTGGTGGTGGTACTGTATTTGGTCCAACTCCTCGTTCATACAAGATGGACATGCCTCGTAAAGCACGTCGTTTAGCTATGAAATCAGTTCTTTCCCAAAAAGTTGCTGACAAAGATTTAATCATTCTTGATCAATTAACTTTAGAAGCACCTAAGACTAAAGAATTAAAGGCTATCTTAGATAATGCTAACGTTTCTGGTAAGGTTTTAGTTGTGTCTGATGATAAGAATGTTCAATTATCAGGTAAGAACCTTCCAAAAGTGAAAGTTGTACCTGTTAATGGCTTAAATGTTGTTGATGCGGTTGACTACCAAAAACTTGTATTAACTCAAGACGCTATTAAGAGAATTGAGGAGGTTTTGGCATAATGGATGCACGTGATATCATCTTACGGCCTGTAGTTACCGAAAAATCCATGAATTTAATGGATGATAAGAAGTATACTTTTGATGTGCTTGTATCAGCTACCAAGACTCAAGTTCGTAATGCCGTTGAAGAAATTTTTGATGTAAAAGTTAAGAATGTTAACATTATGAACGTTCGCGGTAAAGAAAAGAGAGTTGGTCGTTACACTGGTAAGACTGCTCGTCGTAGAAAAGCAATCGTTACTTTAACTGAAGATTCTAATGATATTAAGATCTTCAATGATAATAAAGAAAATTAGTAAATAGGAGGTCAGTCAATTGGCAATTATCAAATATAAGCCAACTACAAACGGCAGACGTAATATGACTTCTTCCGACTTTGCTGAAATTACCAAGAAAAAGCCTGAAAAGACTTTACTTGAATCTCAAAGTCATACTGCTGGTCGTAACTCATACGGTCATATTACTGTTAGACACCGTGGTGGTGGTCACAAACAAAAATACCGTATCATTGACTTCAAGCGTAATAAGGATGATGTAAAAGCAGTTGTTAAGGCTATTGAATATGATCCAAACAGAACTGCTAACATCGCTCTTCTTCACTACACTGACGGTATTAAAGCTTACATCTTAGCACCTAAAGATCTAAAAGTTGGTACTGTTGTTGAATCTGGTCCAAATGCTGATATTAAGCCTGGTAATGCATTGCCATTATCTGCTATTCCAGCTGGTACTGAAATTCACAATATTGAATTGAAGCCTGGTAAAGGTGGTCAATTAGTAAGAAGTGCAGGTACTGTTGCACAAGTTCTTGGTAATGATGGTAAGTACACTTTAGTTAGACTTCAAAGTGGTGAAGTTCGTAAGATTTTATCAACTTGCCGTGCTACTATCGGTTCTGTTGGTAATGAACAACACTCATTAATTCAATTAGGTAAAGCTGGTCGTAAGCGTTGGTTGGGCAAGCGTCCACAATCTCGTGGTTCCGTAATGAACCCTAACGATCACCCACATGGTGGTGGTGAAGGTAAGGCTCCAGTTGGTCGCCCACAACCTATGACTCCATGGGGTAAGAAGTCTCGTGGTATTAAGACTAGAAACTCTAAGGCTAGAAGTGAAAAACTTATTATTCGTCACCGTAAAGGTAACAAGTAATTAAACGAAGGAGGTTAATTAATGAGCCGTAGTATTAAAAAAGGTCCTTTTGCTGATGCAAGCCTTTTAAAGAAGATCGAAGCCCAAGAAGGTTCCGAAAAGAAGCAAGTAATTAAAACATGGTCTCGTCGTTCAACTATTTTCCCTTCCTTTGTTGGTTTCACAATAGCTGTTTACGATGGAAGAAAACATGTGCCAGTATACATTACTGAAGATATGGTTGGTCATAAGTTAGGTGAATTTGTACCTACTAGAACTTTCCGCGGTCACAAGGTCGCTGATAAGGCCACTACTACAGTAGGTAAATAATAGGAAGGAGAGACATCTAAATGGCAGAACAAATTAGTTCAGCTAAAGCTGAAGCAAGAACAGTTCGCATCGCTCCTAGAAAAGCCCGTTTGGTAGTAGACCTTATTCGTGGAAAGAGTGTTGCTGAAGCTCTCGCAATTTTACAATTTACGCCAAGAGCTGCTTCCCCAATCGTTGAAAAAGTGTTGAAGTCAGCTATTGCAAATGCTGAACACAACTACGATCTTGAAAGTGCAAATCTTTACGTATCAGAAGCATACGTAAACGAAGGTGCAACTTTAAAGAGATTTCGTCCACGTGCTAAGGGTATGGCTTCTCCAATTAACAAGAGAACAAGCCACGTAGTAGTTGTAGTATCTGAGAAGAACGATTAAGGGAGGTAAATTTAATGGGTCAAAAGATTAACCCAAATGGTTTCCGTCTCGGTGTTAACCGTGATTGGGAAGCAAAGTGGTATGCAGACAAAAACTACGCTGACACTTTAAATGAAGATTTACGTATTAGAAAGTTCATCTCTGAAAAGTTAGCTGATGCATCTGTTTCCACTGTGGAAATTGAACGTGCTGCAAACAGAATTAACATTTCTATCCACACTGCAAAACCTGGTATGGTTATCGGTAAAGGTGGTAAAGAAGTTGAAGCTTTAAGAAAACAACTTAGTGCTTTAACTAAGAAGAACGTTCACATTAATATTGTTGAAATTAAGAAGCCTGATTTAGATGCTAAATTAGTAGGCGAAGGTATTGCTCGTCAACTTGAAGCAAGAATTGCATTTAGACGTGCAACTCGTCAAGCAACTCAAAGATCTATGCGTTCTGGTGCTAAGGGTATCAAGGTTCAAACTGCTGGTCGTTTGAACGGTGCTGATATGGCAAGAAGAGAATGGCATACTGAAGGTAGTGTTCCACTTCATACTTTAAGAGCAGATATTGATTATGCTTGGGTAGAAGCTGCAACTACTTATGGTCAAATTGGTGTTAAGGTTTGGATCAATCGTGGTGAAATTTTACCACAACGTAAGAACAAACCTTCTAAGAAAACGAAGGGAGGAAACTAATAGTGTTAGTACCTAAGCGTGTAAAGCACCGTCGTGAATTCCGCGGTAAAATGCGTGGTGAAGCTAAAGGCGGAAAGACCATTGCATTTGGTGAATATGGTTTAGAAGCTGTTGAATCTCACTGGATTACTAATAGACAAATTGAAGCCGCTCGTATTGCTATGACTCGTTTCATGAAGCGTGGCGGACGTGTTTGGATTAGAATCTTCCCACAAAAATCCTACACTGCAAAAGGTGTTGGTGTTCGTATGGGTTCCGGTAAAGGTGCACCAGCTGGTTGGGTAGCTGTTGTTAAAAGAGGCAAGATTATGTTTGAAATCGGTGGCGTTTCAGAAGACGTTGCCCGTGAAGCTTTAAGACTTGCTTCAAACAAGCTTCCAATTAAGACTAAGTTTGTTAAGAAGAGTTCGGAAGTAGGTGGCGAATCTAATGAAGGCTAAAGATATCAGAGCATTAACCACTGATCAAATGTTAGAAAAGGAAAAGCAATATAAAGAAGAACTTTTTAATTTGCGTTTCCAACAAGCAACGGGTCAATTAGAGAACACCGCTCGCTTGAGACAAGTCCGCAAGAACATTGCTAGAATTAAGACAATTCTTAGCGAAAAAGAATTGAGCAAGAATTAGTTAACGGAAGGGAGTTATTAACTTGAGCGAAACTAACGAAAGAAATAATCGTCACGTATACCAAGGTCGAGTTGTTTCTGACAAGATGGATAAGACTATTACAGTTGTTGTAGATACCTACAAGAACCACCCTGTTTATAAGAAGCGTATTAAATACTCAAAGAAGTATTACGCTCACGATGAAAACAACGAAGCTAAGATTGGCGATACTGTTCGTATCATGGAAACCCGTCCATTATCACATGCGAAGCGTTACCGTCTAACTAAGATTGTTAAGAAGTCAATTTAATTACGCGGATTTTATTGAGGGGAGGATAAACTAGTGATCCAACACGAAAGCCGTTTAAAGGTTGCTGACAACTCCGGTGCAAGAGAACTCCTAGTTATCAAGATTTTAGGTGGTTCTAAGCGTAAAACCGGTAATATTGGTGATATCGTAGTTGCTGCTGTTAAACAAGCAACACCAGGTGGCGTTGTCAAAAAAGGTGATGTTGTTAAAGCAGTTATTGTTAGAACAAAATCAGGTGCACGCCGTGAAGATGGTTCATACATCAAGTTCGACGAAAATGCAGCAGTTGTAATTAATGCTGATAAGAGTCCTCGTGGAACTCGTATTTTTGGGCCTGTAGCCCGTGAACTGCGTGAGCACGATTTCATGAAGATCGTATCTCTTGCTCCTGAAGTCTTATAATTTTTTAGGGAGGTGCACTGATGTTTGTTAAAACAGGTGACAAAGTAAAAGTTATTGCCGGTAAAGATAAAGGCAAAGAAGGCACTGTACTTTCAGTCAACGCCAAGACTAACCGTATTGTTGTCAAAGGTGTTAATAAGATCAAAAAGCATGAGAAACCTTCACAAGCCAACGCTAATGGTGGTGTGGTAGAAAAAGAAGGTTCTATCCATGCATCAAATGTAAAAGTTATTGCTAAAAAAGAAGATAACAACAAATAGGAGGGAGGACGCACATGGTAAACAGTTTAGTAGAAAAATATTCAAATGAAATCGCACCAGCTATGAACAAAAAGTTTAATTACGATTCAGTTATGGAAATTCCTAAAATTGATAAAATCGTTTTAAACATGGGTGTCGGTGATGCAGTTTCTAATGCAAAGAATCTTGATGAAGCTGTAGAAGAATTGACTTTAATCTCAGGTCAAAAGCCTTTGATTACTAAAGCTAAGAAATCAATCGCAAACTTCCGTTTACGTGAAGGTATGTCTATTGGTGCTAAGGTTACCCTTAGAGGCGATAGAATGTACGATTTCTTGTACAAATTAATCAACGTTTCTCTTCCTCGAGTTCGTGACTTCCGTGGAATCAGTTCTAGATCATTTGATGGTCGTGGTAACTATACTTTAGGTATCAAAGAACAATTGATTTTCCCAGAAATCGACTACGACAAGGTAAACCGTGTTAGAGGTTTGGACGTTGTTATTGTAACTACTGCCAATACAGATGAAGAAGCTCGTGAACTTCTTACTGAGTTTGGTATGCCTTTTGCTAAATAATTTGGAGGACATTAATGGCTAAAACATCACAAATCGTCAGAAATCATCGTCCTGCTAAGTTTTCATCTCGTGAATACACTCGTTGCGAGAGATGTGGCCGTCCACACTCTGTTTACCGCAAGTTCAAATTATGCCGTATTTGCTTAAAAGACTTAGCACACAAGGGTCAAATTCCTGGTGTTAAAAAGGCAAGTTGGTAATTAACGGTAAAGGAGGCAAATTAAATGGTCATGACAGATCCAATTGCAGATTACTTGACTAGAATTAGAAATGCTAACATGGCAAAACACAGTTCTGTTGAGATTCCTGCATCATCAATGAAGAAATCACTTAGTGAAATCTTAAAGAACGAAGGCTTTATTCGCGATTACCAAGTTGAAGATGACAACAAACAAGGTATGATCAAGATTTTCTTGAAATACGGTCCTAATAACGAACGTGTTATTTCAGGTTTAAAGCGTATTTCTAAGCCTGGTTTAAGAAACTACGTAAGTGCAGAAAACTTACCAAAAGTTCTTAATGGTCTTGGTATTGCTATCATTTCTACTTCTGCAGGTGTGATTACTGATAAAGAAGCTAGAGAAAAGAACGTCGGCGGCGAAGTTATTGCTTACGTTTGGTAATTTTGACAGAAAGGAGAACTATTAATGAGCCGAATTGGTTTAAAGGTCATCGAGGTTCCTGAAAAGGTCACAGTTACCAAAAATGGTGACGACATCACTGTTAAGGGACCAAAAGGTGAACTTACTAGATACTTTGATCCACGCATTACCTTTGAACAAAAAGATGGAGAAATTCATTTTAGTCGTTCAAGTGAAGCTGACAAAGCTCTTCATGGTACTGAAAGAGCAAATCTTGCTTCCATGATTGAAGGTGTAACTGATGGATATGTTAAGAAGTTAACTTTAGTTGGTGTTGGATACCGTGCAGTTGCACAAGGTAAGAAATTAACTCTAAATGTTGGTTACTCTCACCCAGTCGTATTTGAAGCACCAGAAGGTGTTACAGTTAAAACCCCATCAGCAACTTCAATTGAAATTGAAGGTATTTCAAAACAAGTTGTAGGTCAATTTGCGGCAGAAATTCGTGATGTTCGTCCACCAGAACCTTACAAGGGTAAAGGTATTCGTTACGAAGACGAATATGTACGTCGCAAGGAAGGTAAGACTGGTAAATAATTAAATAGAAAATTTTTGAGGTGAAATTGTGATTTCTAAACCAGATAAAAACAAATTACGCTTAAAGCGTCATAAACGTATTCGTGGAAAGATTTCTGGTACTGCTGAGCGCCCACGCTTAAGTGTTTTCCGTTCAAACAAAAACATCTACGCTCAATTAATTGATGATGTAGAGGGTGTAACGCTTGCAAGTGCCTCAACAAATGATAAAAATATTTCAGCTGAAGGTTCTAAGATGGAACAAGCTGCTGAAGTAGGTAAAGCTTTAGCTGAAACTGCTGCTAAGAAGAACATTAAGAGTGTTGTATTTGATAGAAGTGGTTACTTATACCACGGTCGTGTACAAGCTCTTGCTGATGCAGCACGTGAAAACGGATTAGAATTCTAGGAAAGGAGAATTAACTAATGGCAAACCGCAACGATTCTCGTAGAGATTCTCGTAAAGATCGTAAAAAAGACGATATTGAAGATCAATTAGTAGCAATTAACCGGATCACCAAGGTTGTTAAGGGTGGTCGTCGAATGAGATTTGCTGCTGTTGTAATCGTCGGCGATAGAAAAGGTCATGTAGGTTTTGGTACTGGTAAGGCTCAAGAAGTCCCAGAAGCTATCCGCAAGGCTGTTGAAGCTGGTAAGAAGAGAATGATTAAGGTACCTACTGTTGGTACTACTATTCCACATGAAGTTATGGGCCATTATGGTTCTGGTAACATTATGTTAAAACCTGCTGAAGCTGGTTCTGGTGTTGCTGCTGGTGGTGCTGTTCGTATTATCATGGATTTAGCTGGTATTTCAGATGTTACTTCTAAATCACTTGGTTCAAATACACCAATCAATGTTATCCGTGCTACTATGGACGGTTTGAGTAAGTTAAAGACTCGTGAAGATGTTTTGAAACTTCGTGAGTCAGCAAAAAGCTTAGAAGATTAAGGAGATTAAATAATGGATTTAAAAGTTACCTTAATTAAAAGCGTCGCACACCGTCTTCCAAAACAAAGAAAGATTGTTAAAGCTCTTGGTCTTGGTAAGGTAAATAGCACTGTTGTTCTTCCAGACAACGCTGCAACTCGTGGCGCTTTATTGAAGATTGCTCACCTGATCTCAGTTGAAGAGGTTAATAAGTAATTAGAATCCAAGGAGGTGCCAATTAATGAAGCTTAATGAATTAAAACCAAATGAAGGTTCACGTCGCAACAGAAAGCGTGTTGGTCGTGGTACTTCTAGTGGTTACGGTAAAACTGCTGGTCGTGGTCAAAAGGGTCAATTAGCTCGTACTGGTGGTAAAACTCGTTTAGGTTTCGAAGGTGGTCAAATGCCATTATTCAGAAGAATGCCTAAGCGTGGTTTTAAGAATGTTAACCGCAAAGAATACGCTATTATTAATTTAAATGATTTAAACAGATTTGATGATGGTAGTGAAGTAACTATCGACACATTAAAATCATCAGGTTTAGTTAAAAAAGAACTTGCAGGAGTTAAGTTGTTAGCTAACGGCGAATTAAAGGTTAAGTTGACTGTAAAAGTTAATAAAGTCTCAGAAGCTGCTAAAAAAGCTGTTGAAGCCGCTGGCGGAACTGTTGAGGTGATCTAATGTTCTCGACCTTGAAGAACGCCTTTAAGGATAAAGATATTAGATCTAAGATCTTTTTTACACTCTTTATCCTGTTGCTTTATCGTATCGGAGCTAATATAACAGTTCCGGGAGTTAATGCAAAAGCTATTACACGGGTTGCACAGACTGGTTTAGTCCCAATGTTGGATACAGTCAGTGGTGGTGGATTAGATACATATTCAATCTTTTCTTTAGGGGTTTCACCTTATATCACTGCTCAAATTGTTATTCAATTACTCCAAATGGATATTGTTCCTAAGTTAGTTGAGTGGGGAAAACAGGGAGAAGTCGGAAGACGAAAAACAAATCAAGTAACGCGCTATCTTACTTTAGTGGTTGCCTTTGTTCAAAGTCTCGGAATTACTCTTGGTTTTAACGTTTTAACCGAAATGGGTTTGGTTAAAACGCAAACTCCTCAAACCTATATTGAGATTGCCATTATTATGACAGCCGGGACAATGCTTTTGACCTGGCTAGGTGATGAAATCACTGATAAAGGTCTGGGAAATGGTGTATCTGTAATTATTTTTGCAGGTATTATTGCCCGTCTTCCTAATGGAATTTATCAGCTATTTAAAGATTTCATTATTAATAATAGTGCTAGCGATCGTTGGCAAGGGATTTTGTTCTTCATCGCGATCATTATTGCCATTTTACTAGTAACTCAATTTGTTACATGGTTTCAACAGGCTGATTTGCGAGTACCTATCCAATATACTCGTAGAGCAGCAACAAGTGGCTCCGAAAGTTTCCTACCTTTAAAGGTTAACGTTTCTGGAGTTATTCCAGTTATTTTTGCCAGTTCCTTTATTATTACACCAGCTACAATTTTGATGGCTTTTCAAAGATCTCATGGAAATGAACAATGGTTTAAGATTTGTAATCAAATATTTAGTTTACAAACCACACCTGGTGCATTAATTTATACATTGTTAATCATTTTGTTCACTTTCTTCTACGCCTTTGTTCAAGTAAATCCAGAAAAGTTGGCTGAGAACTTGCAAAAGCAAGGAGCCTACATTCCTAGCGTTTGGCCAGGAAAAGATACACAAAAGTATGTATCTAAAATTTTGATTAGATTATCAACAGTAGGTGCAGTATTTTTAGGCCTTGTTGCCTTATTACCGCAACTTGCTACAAATATTTTTGGTTTACCAAGTTCAATTGGACTTGGCGGAACAAGTCTTTTAATCGTTATTGGTGTGGTTTTAGAATTAGCCCGTCAAGTTGATGGACTACTAATGAAGCGCGAATACGTTGGATTTATTAGATAGTAAGGATAAAAATGATTAATTTAATTCTTTTAGGTTTGCCTGGTGCAGGCAAAGGAACAGCTTCTGAAAGCATTGTAGATAAGTATCACTTGGCACATATTTCGACAGGTGATATGTTCAGAGAAGCTATGGCTAATGAAACTCCAGTTGGTTTAGAAGCTAAAAGTTATATTGATAAAGGTGATTTAGTGCCAGACGAAGTTACTGCTAAGTTAGTTGAAGAACGTCTTAAGCAACCTGACACTAAGAATGGATTTATCTTAGATGGATTTCCAAGAACCACTGTTCAAGCAGAACTTCTTGAAGGTATAACTAAACGGTTAGAAAAGCCGTTAACTAATGTAATTGCAATTGATGTTGATGAAGATGTTCTAATCAAGCGTTTATCAGCACGCTACATTTGTAAAAATTGTGGTGCAACTTACAACAAGATTTCAAATCCAACTAAAGTAGAAGGTACTTGTGATCGTTGCGGAGGACATGAATTTTTCCAACGCGAGGATGACAAGCCAGAAGTTGTTAAAAATCGCTTAGAAGTTAACAAGAAGATGAATACTCCTCTTCGTGATTTCTATGAAGAAAAAGGAATTCTTTCAACTGTTAACGGTGAACAAACTCCGGAAAAAGTATTTGAAGACATTGACAAAATCTTAAGTAAAGATTAGTCTCGTATTGTTTTTTTTACATTCCGTGTTATAATGCCTAAGTGTGACTATTTGTTCATGTGGAGGAACAATTTTGGCAAAAGAAGATGTCATCGAAGTTGAAGGTAAGGTAGTTGATACCTTACCTAATGCTATGTTTAAAGTTGAATTAGAAAATGGTGCAACAATTTTAGCTCATGTTTCGGGTAAGATTAGAATGCACTACATTAGAATTTTACCTGGTGATAGAGTAACAGTTGAATTATCACCATATGATTTAACTAAGGGTAGGATTACGTATCGTTTTATTAAGTAATTACGGAGGCAAACATGAAAGTTAGACCATCTGTTAAACCAATGTGTGAACATTGCAAGATTATCAAAAGACATGGTCGTGTTATGGTGATTTGCTCTGCAAACCCTAAGCACAAACAACGTCAAGGTTAATAGTTATATATTTTTATTAGGAGGTGCAATTTAATGGCACGTATTGCTGGTGTTGACTTACCCAGAAATAAAAGAGTTGTAGTCGCATTAACTTATATCTATGGTATTGGTGAACCAACTGCAAAGAAAATTTGTAAAGATGCTGGTATTTCTGAAGATATTCGTACTAATGACTTGACTCCAGAAGATCAAGAAAAATTACGTAGCGAAGTAGATAAGTACCGTGTTGAAGGTGACCTTCGTCGTGAAGTTAGTCTTAACATTAAGCGTTTAGTTGAAATTGGTTCATACCGTGGTATTCGTCACCGTCGTGGCTTACCAGTTCGTGGTCAAAATACCAAGAATAATGCTCGTACTCGTAAGGGTTCAAAGAGAAAATAATTTATTAAATAGGAGGTTAAGTTAATGGCTGCAAAGAAAACAGCACGTAAACGCCGTGTAAAGAAGCATGTTGAAAGCGGCGTTGCTCATATTCATTCTACGTTTAACAATACCTTGGTCATGATTACTGACGTACAAGGTAACGCAGTCGCATGGTCTTCCGCTGGTGCTTTAGGTTTCAAGGGTAGTCGTAAGTCTACACCATTTGCTGCTCAAATGGCCGCAGAAGCAGCTGCAAAGTCTGCAATGGATCAAGGCATGAAACATGTTGAAGTTTCAGTTAAAGGACCAGGTGCAGGTCGTGAAGCTGCTATTAGAGCACTTCAAGCTGCAGGTCTTGAAATCACTGCTATTCGCGACGTTACTCCAGTGCCGCACAACGGTTCCAGACCACCAAAACGTCGTCGTGTCTAGTTTATTCCTGCGTGCAGGACATTACGTTTTGAAAGGGGCCCAGTAATGATTGAATTTGAAAAACCAAATATTACCGTAGTAGACCAAGAGGAGGCATACGGTAAGTTTGTTGTCGAACCACTGGAACGCGGTTTCGGGACTACTTTAGGTAACTCACTCCGTCGAGTTTTACTTACTTCTATTCCAGGTACGGCACTTTCTTACATTCAGATTGATGGTGTGTTACATGAATTTTCAACAGTTCCTGGCGTTAGAGAAGACGTCACAAAAATTATTCTTAATTTGAAGAAACTAGAGTTAAAGTCACTCTCAGATGAAGAAAAAATTGCTGAAATCGATGTAACTGGTCCAGCAATCGTAACTGCTGCTGATTTAAAGGTCGACTCTGATATTGAGGTCTTAAATCCAGATCAATATATTTGTAGTATTGCTGATGGTGGCCATTTGCATATGAACGTTGCGATCAAGAATGGTCGTGGTTATGTTCCCGCAAGTGAAAACAAGACAGATGACATGCCTATTGGCGTCATCCCCGTTGATTCACTCTTTTCACCAATCAAAAAAGTTAACTACCAAGTTGAAAGTGCTCGTGTTGGTAAAAGAGACGATTATGACAAATTAACTTTAGAAATTTGGACTGATGGTTCAATCACACCTAATGATGCCCTTAGTTTCGCTGCGAAGATTCTTGTAGAACACTTCAAAGTATTTATGTCTACTGATATGGATGCGCAGTTTGATGATGTAATGGTAGAAAAAGAGGACGATAAGAATGAGAAGAAGCTTGAGATGACGATCGAAGAGCTTGACTTATCTGTTCGTTCATATAACTGCTTGAAACGTGCAGGAATTAATACTGTTCAAGAATTAACTGATAAATCTGAAGCAGATATGATGCGCGTACGTAACTTAGGACGTAAGTCATTAGAAGAAGTAAAGAATAAACTTGCCGAACTTGGTCTATCACTTCGTCAAGATGACTAAGTTGGAAAAATAAGGAGGGAAAACTCATGGCATACCGTAAATTAGGTCGCGATAGTGCACATAGAAAAGCAATGCTTAGAGAAATGACTACCCAATTAATCATGAACGAACGCATTGTTACTACTGAAACCCGTGCTAAAGAAATCCGTAAAACTACCGAAAAGATGATTACTTTAGGTAAACGCGGTGATTTAAGTGCTAGAAGAAAAGCTGCTGCTTTTGTTCGTAATGAAATCGCTGATATTCATGAAGAGAAAGATGCAGTTGTTGTAAAATCAGCACTTCAAAAACTTTTCAGTGACATTGCACCTCGTTACAAAGACCGTAATGGTGGTTACACTAGAATGTACAAGTTAGCTACCCCACGTAAGGGTGATGCTGCTCCAATGGTAATCATTGAATTAGTTTAATTGCGTAAAATATAATATTATTATTTTATAAATCTTTCACAAAAGCGAGAATAAGCGTGATGATGGTGGCTTTTGCCTAGTCTAGCTTAGATGTTAAATCATCCCTCTTTGTGGTTGATTTTTTTTTGCTCTTTTTTTATAATTGATACAACGACATATTTGAAAAAGAGCAAGTGATATTTATGAAAGATAATATAGTAACCGTAGAGCATCTTTCTTTTACTTATAAGGATAGTGAAGAACCTGCAGTAAAAGATGTTAGTTTTTCAATTCCTAAAGGAACTTGGACCACTTTGGTTGGTCATAACGGAAGTGGCAAATCGACTATTGCGCGTTTGTTAAATGGTATTCTTTTACCAGATGATAATCCTGAGACCTTGATTAATATCGATGGTATTACGCTGACTGAAAAAACTATGTGGGATATTAGAGATCGTGTGGGAATTGTATTTCAAAATCCCGATAATCAATTTGTGGGAGCTACAGTTGAAGATGATGTGGCTTTTGGTTTAGAAAATCGTCAGGTACCTCGTCCTAAAATGAAAAGTATTGTTCAGGATGTACTTAATCAAGTCGGAATGACAAATTTTCAAAAAAGTGAACCGCAATACCTTTCTGGTGGTCAAAAGCAAAGAGTTGCTATTGCAGGAATTTTAGCAATTGGTCCAAAACTGATAATTCTAGATGAATCAACGAGTATGCTTGATCCTGCAGGAAAGTTCAAAATTCTTAAGCTTATAAGAAAATTACAAAAAGAAAATGAACTAACAATATTTTCGATTACACATGATATTAACGAAGCAGAGCACGCAGACCAGATTTTAGTTTTAGATAAAGGGAGCTTGCTAGCTAGCGATTCGCCTGTAGATATATTTAAAGATGTGTCTCTTATTAAAAATGCAGGGTTAGACCTTCCTTTATTTTATAAAATAAAAAATAAGCTGATAAATAAAGGAATAAGTATCCCACAAGAAGTCAATACTGAGGAAAAGTTGGTGAAATATTTGTGTCAATTGAATTCAAAAATGTAGATTATATTTATGCTCCGGGAACTCCGTTTCAGACTCAAGGATTAACCAATATATCCTTTAAAATAAGAAGTGGCTCATTTGTTGCAATTGCTGGTCATACGGGAAGTGGAAAATCTACTTTAATGCAGCATTTTGATGGCTTATTATTGCCAAGTAAAGGCTCAGTTACCATTGCCGATAAGAGTATAACTTCCAATACTTCCAGCAAGTCTTTAAAAGAAATTAGAAAAAAAGTTGGTTTAGTATTCCAATTTCCTGAAAGCCAATTGTTTGAAGAAACAGTTCTTAAAGATGTTATGTTTGGACCGCTTAATTTTGGCTTTTCAGAACAAAAGGCTAAAGAACAAGCTATTCAGTGGATAAGAAAAGTTGGTTTATCTGAACAAGTCATGAATAAATCACCCTTCGAGCTTTCAGGCGGACAAATGCGCCGAGTAGCAATTGCTGGCGTAATGGCGTATGAACCAGATATTTTGTGTTTAGATGAACCAGCTGCAGGCTTGGATCCTGAAGGACAGAAGCAAATGTTTGACATATTTAAAAATTATCAACGGGAAGGACATACAGTCATTTTAATCTCGCATAATATGGATGATATTAGTCAATATGCAGATGATATGTTGGTTCTTGAGCATGGTCATTTAATAAAACATGCAAGTCCAAAGGAAGTTTTTTCTGACCCTGACTGGTTAAAAAAACATTTTTTAGATGAACCTGCTACCAGTAAATTTGCTAGAAAATTAGAAAAAGGTGGCTTTCAATTTTCAGAAATGCCTTTAACTGTTGATTCTTTAGTCAATGAAATTACAACCAAATTAAAGTCGAAGGGAGGAAATGAATGAGTAAGATTATTATCGGTCGGTATATACCTGGAAATTCCATTATCTATAAGATGGATCCAAGAGGAAAAATAATTGCTACCTTTTTATTTATTGTCATTATCTTCCTAGCTAATAATTGGTTATCCTATCTCTTTTTATCTTTTTTTACTTTACTTGCTGTTGGAGCAACTAAATTAAAACCAAAAGTATTTTGGGATGGTGTGAAACCTTTAATTTGGCTGATTCTTTTTACATCAGTTTTGCAGCTATTTTTTACTACTGGTGGAAAAGTTTACTGGCATTGGGGAATTTTTAACATTAGTGAATACGGTATTCAAAATTCTATTTTTATTTTTATTCGTTTTGTAATGATTATTTTAATTTCTACTGTTCTCACTCTAACAACAACTTCGTTAGAAATAGCAGATGGGATGGAATGGCTCCTAAGACCTCTTGGATACTTAAAAGTTCCCGTAGCCCAGATTGCGCTTGTAATGTCGATAGCACTTCGCTTTGTGCCGACTTTATTAGATCAGGCTGTTAGAATTATGAACGCTCAGAGAGCACGTGGAGCAGATTTTAATAGCGGTGGATTAATTAAAAGAATTCATGCAATTATTCCAATTTTAATTCCTCTATTCATCAGTTCTTTAACAATTGCAATTGATTTAGCAACAGCAATGGAAGCTAGAGGTTATCGAGAAGGGGCAAAAAGGACGCGCTATCGTGTTTTAAGATGGTCAAAGTATGATTGGGATTGGGTTAATCTAGGATATTTTGCTCTCCTGACGTTAATTTTATTACTTACAAGGACATATTAAATGATGACTACGAGATATAAGTTGACAATGGCATATGATGGACACCTTTTTCATGGCTTTCAAATTCAGCCAAACGAACGAACTGTGCAGGGCGTGATTGAAGAAGCTTTAAAAAAGATGACGAAGGGAAAAAGAGTAGTAGTGCATGGATCTGGAAGAACTGATGCTGGTGTTCATGCTAAAGGTCAAGTTATCCACTTTGATTATCCGGGAAAAGAAATCCCAGCTAAAAATATGATGCTTGCTCTCAATGCATTAATGCCAATTGATACAGTTTTCTTTGATAGTGAAATTGTAGATTCTGATTTTCACGTGCAATATTCAACTAAGGGAAAATGGTATCGGTATATAGTTGATCAGCACCGTTTTACTGATCCTTTTAATCGGTTTTACACTGGACACTATCCATATCCGTTAGATATTGCTCTAATGAAAAAGGCTGCTAAAGATTTGATCGGAGAACATGATTTCACTAGTTTTGCGGCAAGTGGTGGTCAAATTGTTGATAAAGTGCGAACAATTTATTATGTAAATATTACTTCTGACCCAGATAATAAAAAGATTATTTTTGATTTTATTGGCAATGGTTTTTTGTATAACATGGTTAGAATTTTAGTTGGTACTTTACTGGAAATTGGTAATAAAAAACGTCCAGTTGATGATATACCGAGAGTTTTAGCAGCAAAAGATCGACAAGAAGTTCGTACAACAGCACCAGCCAGTGGATTATACTTGCAACATGTTTTTTATGAAGAAGTTCCTAAAAAATATCGATTAGACCTTAAAAAAGATTGACTTTTTGAGCAAAACGACGTAAATTAGTATACGTATGTTTGTCCACGATAGGCCCCGGAAACTTATTGTTTGTCAAACAGAAGAAAAACGGAGGAATTTAAAGTGCGTACTACCCCATTAGCTAAAACTAGTGATATTAAACGTAAGTGGTATGTTATCGATGCGACTGATGTTTCACTTGGTCGTTTATCAACTGCTGTAGCATCAATTTTAAGAGGTAAGAATAAGCCTCAATATACACCAAATGTAGATACTGGTGATTATGTTATTGTTGTTAACGCAGGTAAATTAAAGTTGACTGGTAAAAAGGCAACTGATAAGATCTATTACCACCACTCAGATTACCGTGGTGGTTTAAGAGCTACTCCTGCCGGTGAATTATTAGCTAAGAACCCAGTAAGATTAGTTGAATTATCTGTAAAGGGCATGTTGCCAAAGAATACTCTTGGTCACCAAGAGTTCATGAAGATGCATGTTTACGCTGGTGAAGACCACGAACACGCAGCACAAAAGCCTGAAAAGTTAGACATCAACGAATTAATCTAGGAGGTTTTAAATAATGGCACAACAAGCAGCTTACGCTGGAACTGGTCGTCGTAAAGATTCTGTTGCCCGCGTACGTTTAGTACCAGGTAACGGTCAAATTACCATTAACAAAGAAGACGTAACTAAGTACATTCCATACCCTAACTTGGTTCAAGATATGAAGCAACCATTAGCATTAACTGAAACTGAAGGTCAATACAACGTTGAAGTTAATGTTAACGGTGGTGGCTTCTCAGGACAAGCTGGTGCAATTCGTTTAGGTATTGCACGTGCACTTCTTGAAGTTGACCCAGATTTCCGTGGTCCACTTAAGAAGGCTGGTATGTTAACTCGTGACCCAAGAATGAAGGAAAGAAAGAAGCCAGGTTTGAAGAAAGCCCGCAAAGCTTCACAATTCTCAAAGCGTTAATATTTATATTACGTTTTATACAAAAGACATCTCGCAAGGGGTGTCTTTTTTTGATAGGTATAATTATTCAATATAAAAGTATTATGTTTTTAGAGAGTTAAAATTAATAATAGGGAATAAAGATGATTATATACACTAGATATAAATTTAATGGTGAAGTATTATTTTCAAGATTTATCAATTTTGAAGAGATAATGGATCGTAAATATAGTTGCTTAGGACAAATGACTCGAGTAACTATAAAAGGTAGAAAGACTTATGAAGGTTTTGCTGATGAACCTTATTTGTCAAATAAAGGTAAATGCTTAACTTTAATATGGTATGATATCGACTATGGCACTTTAGGGTTAAGAAGTGGTAAAGTAACCACAATATTTATACCATTAGATATAATTATTGGAATTGAGTCAATTTTGCATAGTAATCCACGTTGGGGACATCCACCAATTAATGAATTTGTTTTTAGTAGTGAATTAAGATCAAGATTAATGAAACTGCATGAAAAATATATGCAAAGTGAAGAAAAAAGTAGGCCAAAAAAGATATATTTAAACTTCGATTAAGAAATTGTGAAAGTTTTGAACTATAATAATATAGACAAGGTATCCTAAGAAAGGTTCTATATTATTTACATGAAATATTTAATTACTGGAGCAACAGGTAACTTAGGTGAAAAGGTTACTCGTTGGCTTAGAACTATGACTTCTGAAAATAATATTCGGGTTGGAATTCATAATTTAAAAAAAGCGAATAAGTTTGATGATCTAGCTGTTGAAAAGGTTAAGCTAGATTACTTTGATTTAGATACTCTTCAAAAAGCAGTTTCTGGCGTTGACTTGGTTGTTTATATTCCTAGTCTTACTTATGATTTGCAAAAAAGGATTACAGAATTTGAAAATGTGTTGCAAGTAGTAAAAAATGCAAAAGCAAAATTAATTTTTGTTAGCTTTTTTGCGGACCAAGAAAATAATCCTTTTGTGATGTCGCCATTTTATGCTTATGTACCAAGGCGATTAGCTAGCTCAAATGTTGAGTATAGTATTGTGAAAAATAGTCTTTATGCTGATCCCTTAGTTCCATATCTTGAAGAATTAATTAAGCGTAAGAACATAATTTATCCTGTTGGTACCCAGCCACTTTCTTTTATTACTCGAAATGATAGTGCTCATGCGATTGCTTGCTTAGCTATGCAACCTGTGATGCGTGATCAAGGTCAGACTTATTTACTAAGTATGGATAAAAATTATAATATGGTTGAATTGTCCTATATTATGTCACGAATTACTGATCATAAAATTGGTTATGCACCGGTCACAACTACTGAATTTGCTAAAATTTATGCCCAAGAAGGCGATGGAAAAGAATTAGCATCAATGTATGCTGGTGGTGCAAAAGGATTATTAAGCGCAACATCAGACGATTTTCATCGCTTAACTGGACGTGAGCCGGAAGAGGTGGAACATTTTTTGCGAAATGGTTATCAAATAGCTCGTTTGTAATTTATCATATATTTGTGCATAGTATTTCAAGTTAAAATAAAAGATGTTATACTATGGATAGTAAGTGCTAAGAGAAAATTAATTGTAATTAAAGTGTAGATGCAGAGCTGAGTAAGACCGTAGGCATGTTTTTGTACTACACGGATTTTTAGCTTAGGGATGAGGTTAAAAGTCAACTTTTAACTGCTATATACGAAAAAGAGATCAGACATTAAAATCTGATCTCTTTTTCGTTAGATTTATTAGTTAAAGACTAGCGTCAATATTTTTAGCTAAGTAGTCGTAAAGCATACCCTTTTCTAGGTCACTGGTATCGTGCCCAAGCGTCCGAGCAATAGTGTAAGCATATGCCCAAGCAGTAGCTGGACCACGGCTAGTGATAATCTTGTGTTCTTTATCAACAACAGTAATATCAGTGCTAAAGTGACCGTTTGGACATTCTTCTTCGATTTGTTTTTCAAAGCCTGGATAACAAGTGTAGTTAGCACCTTCTAATAAACCATAGTGCCCTAAAGCAATTGGAGCTGCACACATTGCGGCATCCCACTTGCCAGCCTTATTTCTTTGAATCATCAAGTCTGCAAGCTTCTTATTATTTCTTAAATTCAAAGCTCCAGTTCTGCCACCAGGGAAAGCAACAAGATCATAATCAAGAAGTGAATCATCCACAACTTTATCACAAGTAAGCAAGATATGATGGTCACCATCAATTTCTTTTTTATCTAGACCAACCATGTCACAGTCAATATTTAAACGACGTAAGACATCAACGACACTTAGGCCTTCAACTTCTTCACAACCGTCTGCAAAGACAACAGCTACTTTTGTCATAAAAAAGTCCTCCTTTTTTAGTAATTACTATACATTCCTTATTTTAACGCAATGACTTGATCTTTTTTTATTTGAGGATTGAAAAAATTAACTAAAAATTGCGTATATAAATGTAGAAAGGAAAATGAAGGAATGGGTGAGGATCTTGTAGTAGAAAATATGTGAAACACTAAATATAGTATTGATTTTAAAAATACTTGAAATAACGTAGTATTCTGTTAACATTGAGATAATTGTAATAAAATTTGTGAAACAATTTAAGGAAAGAGGGTAAAAAATGGCTACTGAAGTTTATTTAGTAAGACATGGAGAAACGATGTTTAATCAGTTGAATAAAGTTCAAGGTTGGGCTGATTCTCCATTGACTGTCAAAGGAATTAATGATTTGAAGGTAACTGCTTCTAATTTATCGCAGGTTCACTTTGATAAAATGTACAGTTCTGACTTGAAGCGAGCCATTGATACGGTTCACTTAATTGCAGATACAAATGAGGTTTCAGAAATTGGCAAAATAAAGAAGCTTCCAGCCTTTCGCGAGGTATTTTTTGGAACTTTTGAAGGCGACGATATTGATGAAACTTGGGAAAAAGTTGCAAAAGCTGGTGGCATGAAACCAACGAGTGATGTAGTAAAAATTATTCAGACACTTGGGATCCATGATTTCCGTGAAGCTACTAAAAAGGCTGATCCCCGTCATTTAGCTGAAGATGCTGAGGCACTAGATAATCGTATGGATCAAGCAATTAGTCAATTAGCCCAAGAAACTAAAGGATTAGGAAGAGTATTAGTAGTATCTCATGGTGATTTTATTAAGACTTTAGGGATTAAATATTGGGATCAAGCAAGTGGTGATCATGATATCCCATTTCCTGATAATGGCAGCGTTACTCGCGGAATTATTGACAATAGTGGAAAATTTAGAATTATTAATTATGGTGTCAAAAATACTGATATTCCAAATTTATAAGATGTAACTATTTAGTTGCATCTTTTTTAGTATAGGTTAGAGGGATGTTCTTTAGCAGTATGTTCAACATGCTCAATCATTGCGTCAATCATTGATAAGACGTCAGGATCGTTTAAAAAGTAAAAAACATGTGTCCCATGCTTATGATGTTTAACTAGATTATACTTTTCTAAAATTCCTAATTGCTTTGACACGACGGGTTGAGCTAGTTCAAGTGTAGTTGCAATTGTTGAAACATCGACTTCTTTAGAAGAATTACGTAAGAAAAATAAAATTGAGATTCGTCTGCTATTACTCAAAACCTTGTATATCTTAGCTGCTTCGTTAACTAGGGATGTATTTAACCTCATTATGATCACCAAACCTCATTGACAATATATCGAAAATGGAATATTATACTTTCTGCATATAAGTATACCAAATTCGATATATTTATGGAGAAAAAACATGAAAGATAAATCATCATTACGTTATTTTTGGGTAACACTATTAAATATTATTATTACAATTGCTGAATTTATTGGTGGGGCAATTTCTGGATCGCTAGCGTTGTTATCCGATGCTGTGCATAACTTAAGCGATGTTGGTTCGATAGTTTTAGCCTTTGTCGCTAATTTAATTTCTAAAAGAAAAAGAAACACCAGCAAAACTTTTGGTTATGATCGTGCCGAAATTTTAGCAGCCTTTACTAATGGAATTATTTTAATTGTAATTAGTATCTATTTGTTTATTGAAGGAATTCAACGTTTCAGCCATCCAGAGCCAATTAGAGGAATGATTATGTTGATTGTTTCTTTAATTGGTCTAGCAGCAAATGTCATTTCGATGTTTGTAGTTATGAAAGAGGCTAAGACGAGCCTTAATGCTAAAGCTACTTTTTTAAATATGCTTTCTGATGCAATTACTAGTGTAGCTGTAGTTTTGGGCGCAATCGTTATTTCAATTTGGAAAATTTACTGGATTGATCCAGTGTTAACAATCGCTGCTTCGGTATTTTTACTCAAAGAAGCATATGAAGTAACAATTAAGGCAGCTAATATTTTGATGGAAACAAACCCAAGCATCGATTTAAACAAGGTAAATGAGCTAGTCTTGTCTTGTCCACATGTGAATAATATTCACCATGTCCATGTCTGGCAATATTCAGATAATGTGACAATGCTTGATGCTCACATTAATGTGGATAAGAACCTGGACGCTGTTCAGCTAGAAAAAATTTATACAGAAATTGCGGAAAAGTTAAAATCTCTTGGAATTAATCATGTAACATTGCAAGCAGAATGTACTCGCGGAATTGATGATAAGATGATTTTTGCAGATAAAGAAGATTAGTTATTCTGGTTTTGCTGCTATTTGGTAAAATAGGGGCAAAGCCTTTTATTTTTATGGAGAAAAAAATGAAATTCGATACAGATGACTTAAAAGAAAGCCTAAAAAATTATCAACAAAAAGCTAGTGATCAATTTAAAGATTTTGCTGAAAACGATTGGCCTGACATTAAAGATCATATGACTGAAAAAGGACAACAAGCGGGCGACTATTTGAAGAAAAATGGTGGAAAAGTTTATCAAAATTCTGTTAAAGCCTTTAAAAAGGGCGTCAGAGATCTTGATCAGTGGGTAAACGGAACTAGCGTACATAAGGACGATAAATAAAATGAAAGTAAATATTTGGGTAGCTGTGATTGTTCTAATTGTTGGTTTATGGGACTTGTACTATGCTTATAATCGCTATCAAGAAAAGAAAGTGACTAAAAGAGGTAGTAAAGCAGATGCTATTTCTTTTGCAATTTTAGGGACGATTTTTACAATTGGCGGAATTATTATGCTATTTATGCATTAGGATTAGGTGGTAAGAAATTTGGTTAAGTTGGTTTTAGTTCGACACGGAGAAAGCATAGCAAATCGAGATAATGTATATACTGGCTGGAATGACGTGCCGTTGAGTAAAAAAGGAATTGAACAAGCTAAAGATGCAGGGCTCAAAGTAGCTAAGATTCCTGATTTTGTACCTACTCATATCCACACTTCTGTTCTGTCACGTGCAATTATGACTGCAAATATAATTGCGGATGTTTGTAGTTTTCTCTATTTACCAATTACTAAAACTTGGCGCTTAAATGAAAGACACTATGGAGCTTTAAGAGGCATTAATAAAGATGTTTCAAAAAAGATCTTTGGTAAAGAACAAGTATTAAAGTGGAGGCGTGGATTTGATAGTGTACCACCACTTCTAACTCAGCCTGTTCAAGACCGCAGATATCAAAAGTATGATATGCGCTTGATGCCGCAGGGAGAAAGTTTGCATCAAACTCAAGACCGATTGATGCCATATTTTTGGGACCATATTGCGCCTGAATTAATGTCTGGTCACGATCAACTAATTGTAGCTCATGGATCAAGTCTGCGTGCCCTTATTAAAAAAATTGAGGGTATCAGCAATAAAGATATTGTGAAGGTTGAAGTTCCAAATGCAGAACCAATTGTTTATACTTTTGATTCTGACTTGCATATTATTAAAAAAGAAATTTTGCACTAAGCGAGTAGACTTTTGGTCTGCTCCTTTTTTAATAGTTTGTATAGGTATTTTTATGGTAAAATTTTTTACGAGTATATTTGAACAAATTCTTGTAGAGTAGGAGAAAATAATGCGTAAAATATTTTTATTAAGAGGAGCACCAGGATCTGGAAAATCTTCCTTTATTGCTCGTCACCACTTGCAGCCTTACGCTATTTCTCGTGATGAAATTAGGCTGCTCTTGGCGGATTTGACGGTCTATTATGAAGAGAGTACTGACCATTTGCACCAAGTTATTCCTCGTCATGTAACTGTGCGTACAGAGCAGATGGTTGATAATTTGGTCCAACATAAAATGGCCTATGGCGAAACTGTTATTGTCGATGGCACACATATCACACCTGATAAAATTGAACATTTTCGTCCTTGGGTTGAAAAATATCGCTATGAACTATTTGTAGTTGATTTAATGCAAAATAATAGCTTAGAGAGCTTACTGCGCAGAAATCAAACTAGAATGCACTATGATTGGGTTAAGCCTGACGTAATAAAGATGATGTATGAGCAATATGAAGCTAACCCGGAAGTACCATCTTGGGCATATTCTATTTTGCCTAATGGAATGGAGCGAGCTTTAAGTCAAAGAGAAAAGAATCTAGATCATTATTCACATGTGGTTTGTGTACCAGATAAAGTTAAGCCAGAAGATTTCCCACATGTTCATATTTCTAATTTTTATTTTTCTTTTAATGATGAATTTACTAGAAAATATGGAACTTATCGAAATGTTATTACCTTAGGTAAAACTAGGGATGAAGTTATTGAACAATTTAGACTTCCATATTTTGTGTTTAAGTTCCACCACAAGCATTTCTTGATTTCTGCTTATCCAATTCGAAATGAAATGTTAGATCCTATTCGAAAAGTAAAAGGAGTTTGGTCTTACTCGACTGGGTTATATAATGTAGCTGATTTTGTCAAAGAATTTCCAGAAAATGAACATCAACATGTTCATCAATTTAATTTAAGTAAGATTGACCCTACTCGTTTATTGCATATTTGGTAGAAAAAAACACTTCAACTGTAAAAGATACAGTTTGAAGTGTTTTTTGTCTGTTTTAAAATTTATACTAATAATTCTTAGCTAAAGCACCCATTGGATCCCAAGGAAGTAATTGAATTGGATCTTTGCTTCCTTCTTCAAATGCTTTCTTCAAGTCGTCGCTAAGGTATTTCTTGTTGATAACTGCTTGGTAAACAAATTTATCAAACCACTTATCACTCATGACAAAGTAACCTTTAAATCCTGGTTTTTCGCCCCATGAGTTTTCAATCTTCCACTTAGTTGGTTTGCCATCTACTAAATCAACACCAGTTATAACCATGGCGTGATCCATCATACTTTCGCCTGAATCAAGCATATCAGCTTTTGACATATTAAAGTCAACATCAAACAGATCATCGCGCTTGTACAATTCGGTGTCTAGTAAACCAGCTTGACGTTCAGAGTCTTTAACAACATTTGAACCAAACCAAACAACTTCACCATTTTTAAGTTGCTTGATAATTAAGTCTTTCATTTCATCAACTGGTAAATTCAAGTGACGAACTTGACGACCGCCTTCAACGTTTCCTAAGTATTCAACAGAAAATACCTTGTGGAAAGGCTTATCCTTAGTTGGGGCATTAATTGTGGAAATATATTGACTCAAATCCCAGTTAACATATTTCTTAAAGAAGTCTTGTGGGCTCAAGTCAGCATCTCTGTGATAGTTGCCATCGTCGTCTTTGTATTCAAAATCAAATTTCTTAGGTGGAACACCAAGAGAAATGGCTAAAATACGGTAAACTTCACGAAGCATTTCATTCTTACGTGCTTGAACTTCATCTTCGCTCTTCCCATCTTGAACCATCTTACGTAATTCAAGACCATCTTTTCTAAGCAAAGTATTTAAAGTATCGTTTAAAGCACTAGAATTTGTTGCATTGGCAGTTTCTGGATAAACTTTCTTTGGAGCAATGCCGTATTTTTCAATAATTCCGCAAAGCATGTCCCATTGACCACCATCTTGTTGTGGAGTAGTGAATAAGAAACTAACTTTACGATCGCCTAAGTCTTTGTCAGCAGTAGCGATAACATTTTCAAAGAACCAGTTTGATTTTTCAAATTTATCCCAGAAGTTAGTGTAGTTTTGAGATAATTCAAAATCCTTAATTTTGAAATTCTTTTGAATCGAATGACGCATAGTATTTAAAGCACTAAACATCCAGCAACGACCAGATTGTTTTTGGTTAGCAACTTTACCAGTGTCGATTTCAATTGAAAAAGTTGGGTCTAAGTTAATTTTAGTTTGTAAATTTTGACTAGCTTTGAAAATGCCGTTTTCTTGAGCAGCTCTTGCAGCAATTTTGTTTGCTTTACTTGAGTTAAAGTCATTTTCAAAATCATTGATAAGATCATTTGTAATTTCTTTGCTCATAAAATCCTCCTTGATTAAAAAAAGCTTAATTCTATTTTAGCTTAAATTAAAGATGAACGTCTAGTGATTGAACAAAAGAATATCTAATCATAAAATTTATTAAAAAAATAAATGATTTTTTTCGTATATATAATCAGGGACATCTTACGAGAATTAACGTAAAATATAGGTCTAGGAAAAAGAGGGGAAATTAATGAAAAAACGTGGTTTTGAAATAGTATCTAAATACCGTAATGCTGGCTTACACTTGCCGCAAAGACAAACAATTGCTAGCGCAGGATATGATTTTGAATGTGCACAAGATATAGTTTTACCATCAATTTGGTGTACGAATTTTGTTAGAATTTTTAGATTAATTAGAAATAGTCATGAGCTAAATGAACGAGACCTTGAACTAGCAGAAAAAGTTTTAAAGCCTTTTTTAGTACCAACGGGAATTAAAGCATATATGCCAGAAGATGAAGTTTTGATTCTTGCTAATCGCTCGTCTAATACATATAAGCGTAATGTTACCTTGCCGAATGGTATCGGAGTAATTGATAGTGACTATTATAATAATGAAAAAAATGAAGGTGAGATTTACTTCCAACTGATTAATTACGGAGTTCGTCCACTAAAAATTAAGAAAGGCGAGCGAATTGGTCAAGGAATTTTTATGCCTTATCTGAAAGCTGATAATGATGAACCAGTTCAAAGACAACGGCTTGGTGGATTCGGCTCTTCTGGAACAAGGAATGAGGAATAATGGCAAAAGTTAAAACCCGTTACAAGTGTCGCAATTGTGGTTATATTTCAGCTTCTTATTTAGGTAGATGCCCTAACTGCGGTGCTTGGAATCAATTTGAAGAAGAAACTCAAGAAGTAAAAAAAGTATCAACTAAGGCAACTGCCAGCCGTTTAATGACTAAAATTGGAAATAATGATCCAGTAAAATTAAATGAAGTAAAAGCTGAAAAAGAAAAAAGAATTGTAACGCCGTTTGAAGAATTAAATCGAGTTCTAGGGGGCGGAATAGTTCCAGGTTCTTTAGTTTTAATTGGTGGAGATCCTGGAATTGGCAAATCAACTTTGATGCTCCAAATTACCGGCGCTTTAGCTAAAGAGCATAGCGTTTTATATGTTTCAGGGGAAGAGTCGGCTAGTCAGATAAAAATGCGAGCTGACCGTCTAGGTGTAAGCAACAGTGGAATTTTGCTTTATCCTGAAACCAATATGCAGAATATTCGTGAACAGATTGATGAGATTAAGCCGGATTTTTTAGTAATCGATTCTATTCAAACAATGAATGAGCCATCTCTTGATTCGATGGTAGGATCTGCTTCTCAAGTTCGAGAAGTTACGAGTGAGTTAATGAAAATTGCTAAGAATGATCAGATTACTACTTTTGTTATTGGACATGTGACTAAAGAAGGTGCTATTGCTGGTCCTAAGATTATGGAACATATGGTTGACACTGTTCTTTACTTTGAGGGGGATGGCCACCATTCATATCGAATTTTAAGATCTGTTAAAAATCGTTTTGGGGCAGCTAATGAAATTGGCATGTTTGAAATGAAAAATGAAGGACTAACAGAAGTGAATAATCCTTCAGCAATTTTCTTAGACGAACGCTTACCCAATTCTACAGGGTCAGCAGTTGTAGTTTCGCTTGAAGGAACAAGGCCACTTTTAGCAGATATTCAGGCCTTGGTAACTCCAACTGCCTTTGGATATGCTAAAAGAACTACATCGGGGTTAGATTTCAATCGTGTAGCCTTATTATTAGCGGTTTTAGAAAAACGTGGTAACCTAATGTTGCAAAATCAAGATGCATTTTTAACGGCAACAGGCGGAATTAAGTTAAATGAGCCAGCGATTGATTTGGCAATCTGTATGGCTGTAGCTTCTAGTTATAAAAATAAAGAAATTTCTGCTACTGATTGTTTTGTAGGAGAGGTTGGTTTAACTGGTGAAATTAGAAGAGTTAATCAAATTGAAGCTAGAGTTAAAGAAGCTGCTAAGGTAGGCTTTAAGCGAATTTTTATCCCTAAACATAATTTAACTACTGAGCTTAAGAATAATTCTGCAATTGAAGTAATTGGTGTAGCAAGTCTGCCACAAGCTTTAAAACTGGTTTTTAATTAGAAGATAGATTGAACTTTTGCTCGTTAAAAGTTACACTTAAATGGATGAATTTTAATAAATTTTGAAAGAGGCGCTTTAATTTTGGCAAAACAAAAAATCCGTGTTCGTTACGCACCAAGTCCAACAGGTCACTTGCATATCGGTAACGCACGTACTGCATTATTTAACTATTTATTTGCACGTCATAACAAAGGGACTATGGTCTTAAGAATTGAAGATACTGACCAAAAACGTAACGTTGAAGGCGGTTCTAAGTCCCAAATGGAGAACTTGCACTGGTTAGGTATTGACTGGGATGAAGGTCCTGATAAGGGCGGCGACTTTGGCCCTTACCGCCAATCAGAGCGTAAAGATATTTACAATAAATACATTAAGCAATTAATTGACGAAGGTAAGGCCTACTATTCATACAAGACTGAGGAAGAACTGGAAGCACAGCGTGAAGAACAACGTGCAATGGGAATTGCTCCTCACTACACTTATGAATACGAAGGTATGACCGCTGATGAAATTAAGCAAGCTCAAGCAGATGCAGAAGCAAAAGGCTTAAAGCCAGTTGTTCGTATCCACATTCCTGAAAATAGAACTTATGCTTGGGATGATATGGTTAAGGGTAAAGTATCATTTGAATCTGATACTATTGGTGGCGACTTTGTTATCCAAAAACGTGATGGCATGCCAACTTATAACTTTGCCGTTGTAATTGATGACCACTTAATGGAAATTACTCACGTTCTTAGAGGTGACGACCATGTAGCTAACACTCCTAAGCAATTAGTAGTTTATGAAGCACTTGGCTGGGAACCACCTAAGTTTGGTCACATGACTTTAATCATTAACTCTGAAACTGGCAAGAAGCTTTCTAAGCGTGATGAATCAGTTCTTCAATTTATTGAACAATACCGTGACCTTGGTTACTTGCCAGAAGCAATGTTTAACTTTATTACTTTGCTTGGTTGGTCACCTGTTGGTGAAAGTGAAATTTTCTCACAAAGAGAATTAATTAAATCATTTGATCCTAAGCGTTTATCTAAGTCACCAGCTGCTTTTGATCAAAAGAAGCTTGAATGGATTAATAACCAATACGTTAAGAAAGCAGATCGTGATGTTTTATTAGATCTTGCTTTGAATAACTTACAAGAAGCAGGATTAGTTGGTAAAGAAGTTTCACCTGAAAAGATGGAATGGGTTCGTCAATTGGTAAATATTTACGCTGTTCAAATGTCTTACACTAAGCAGATCGTTGATATTACTAAGATCTTCTTTGAAGAAGCTCCAGAATTATCTGATGCAGAAGTCGAAGAAATTAAGAAAGACGATGCTCGTCCTGTAATTGAAGAATTCAAGAAACAATTAAATGCAATTCCTCGCTTTACTGCTGTTCAAGTAATGAACGCAATTCAAGCTACTCGTCGTGAAACTGGCGTTAAGGGTAGAAAATTATTTATGCCAATTCGAATTGCTGCTACTCGTTCAATGGTTGGACCTGGTATCGGTGAAGCTATTGAATTAATGGGTAAAGAAAAAGTTAACAAGCACATTGATTTAACTTTGAAGCAATTAAGCGATTTAGGTCTTTAATTATTTCCAATAAAGTTAAAGCTACGTGAAAGCGTAGCTTTTTTTGTTAGAATATACTAGGAAATAAATGTCTTAAGTGAAAGAAGGATGATCATGAAGGTCTTTAATACTTTAACTCGGCAAAAAGAAGAGTTTAAGCCATTAGTAGCTGGTAAAGTAAGCATGTATGTCTGTGGACCAACTGTTTATAACTATATTCATATTGGAAATGCCCGTAGCGTAATTGCATTTGATACAATCCGCAGATATTTTGAATATCGTGGCTATGACGTAAAGTATGTTTCTAACTTTACAGATGTTGACGATAAGATGATTAATGAAGCCCGTAAAGAACATACGACTGTAGGAGAACTTGCTGACCGCTATATTAAGGCTTTTATGGAAGATACAGAGGCATTAAATATTGAGCCAGCTACTCTTCATCCTAGAGCCACTCATGAAATTCAAGAAATTATTGATTTTGTTCAAGATCTAATTGATAAGGGCTTCGCTTATGAAGTTGACGGGGATGTTTATTATCGTGCTAAAAAGTTCCCTAATTATGGTCAGCTAAGCGATCAAAATATTGCTGAACTTGAAGAAGGTGCTTCTGAACACATTAATGAAGAAGAGCAAAGTAAGAAAGAAGATCCAATTGATTTTGCCTTATGGAAGGCTCAAAAAGATGACGATGAAATTGCTTGGGATTCTCCATGGGGTAAAGGACGTCCGGGTTGGCACATTGAGTGTTCAGTTATGTCCACCAAATATTTAGGTGATACGATTGATATTCACGGCGGTGGTCAAGACTTAGAATTTCCACACCATGAAAACGAAATCGCTCAAAGCGAAGCTAAAACTGGTAAAAAATTTGTTAATTATTGGATGCACAACGGCTTTGTAACTGTGGGTAAAAAACAAGAAAAAATGTCTAAGTCACTGCATAATTTTGTAACTGTGCATGATATTTTAAAGCAAATTGATCCACAAGTTTTACGTTTCTATATGTCTAGTGTTCAATACCGTCGTCCAATTAATTATTCTGAAGATGGTTTAAAACAAGCAGAGACGGTTCTTAAACGTTATCAAAATACCTTGAGAAATCTTGACGCTCGCCTAATGGATGAGCAGGAGACTCTTGAAGACAGTATTTTAAGGGATAATTTAACGCAGGCAAAGGCTGAGTTTATTGAAGCGATGGATGATGATTTTAATGTTCAAAATGCTTTGAGTATTATGTATGACTTAACTTCAAACTTAAATACGCATCTTCAAAAAAATCAAGTGGATAAGCCTGCTTTAAAAAAGGCCAAGAAATTGTTGCTTGCTTGGCTTGAAATTTTTGGTGTTAGTTTCAATGAAAAGCAAACTGAAAATGATGACGAGATAGAAGTTATGGTTGCTAAACGTGATGAAGCTCGTAAAAATAAAAACTGGGCTGAGAGTGATCGCTTAAGAGATGAATTACAAGCAAAAGGTATTGTAATTGAAGATACTCCACAAGGAACGAGGTGGCATCGTGCTTAAACCAAAGGTACTGACAGAGAAAAAGACCAATCCAGATAGCCTAGGACCGCTTACCTTAGCTTATTTAGGGGATGGAGTGTATGAAGTTTATATTAGACGCCACTTGGTTAAGGGCGGTATTGTAAAACCACAAATGCTTCAAAGATATGCAACGCACTATGTTTCAGCTAAAGCTCAAGCTGGTTTGATTACAAAAATGCAGGATTTAAAAATGTTAGATGAAGCTGAATTAGCAGCCTTCAAGCGCGGAAGAAATGCTAAAAGCCATACCCATGCTAAAAATACTTCAATTAATACCTATAAGTTATCAACAGGTTTTGAAGCAATGTTTGGCTATTTAGATTTACTAGGTAAAAAAGATCGTGTTGATGAGCTAGCAAATTGGTGCATTGACCAAGTAGAACAGGGAGGATTAGACGACTATGAGTTCGAATAATGATGAATTTGTGTATGGACGTCATGCTGGAATCGACTTCTTAAAGACGCAAGATGCTAACTTAATTAATAAGGTGTTTTTACAAAATGGCGTTCAAGAAGAATTTGCTAATCAAGTTTATCAATTAGCACGTAAAAAGAATTTAGTTGTGCAAAATGCTCCTAAAAATAAATTGGATCAAATGGTTAATCATGAAAACCATCAAGGATTAGTTTTAACAGTGGCTCCATTTGAATATGCAGATTTAGATGAGCTTCTTGATAAATTTGATCAAGATGGGAAAGATCCCTTTATTTTAATGCTTGACTCAATTGAAGACCCCCATAATTTGGGTTCAATCTTAAGAACTTGTGATGCTACTGGTGTTGATGCTGTAATTATTCCTAAAAGAAGAGCAACTGGTCTAACTTCTGTTGTTGCTAAGACTTCGACTGGAGCTATTGATTATGTTCCTGTAGCTCGAGTTAACAATTTAGTGCAAACTACCAAGTTACTTAAAAAACGTGGTTACTGGATTTTCGGTACTGCCATGGAAGGTGAAGATTACCGTAAGTGGAACGCTAATGGAAAAACAGTTCTTGTAATTGGTAATGAAGGTAAAGGAATTTCACCCCTTCTGTTAAAACAAATGGATCAAACTTTAACGATCCCGATGGTTGGCCATGTTCAATCGCTAAATGCTAGTGTAGCAACTGGTGTTTTACTTTATGGGATGTTTAATAGCCGTCATCCAGAAAAATAAAAATGCAAGAAAACGCTTGCACATATTAACTGAACCTGATATGATAACAATTAGTAAGAGATTGAAAAAGTAGATTGTTACTATTGAATTAGGCGAGACTACTGAATAACTCTAACTAGCAGTACGCTAGTGGGTTTATTCAGTAGTCTTTTTTTATCCTTTTTTAAGGAGGTGGGAGAGTTGTTGTTGATCAAGCGCGTGTTTAATAATAACTCAGCTTTGGTTGAGCTAGGCAATAATCGTGAAGCAGTTGTAGTTGGAAACGGAATTGCTTTCAAAAAAACTGAAGGAAAGGAGATAGATACGAGTAAAGTTGAAAATATTTTTTATCTTGAAAATAGTGCAACAAAAAGAACTATTTTTTCGTTATTAAAGAATACACCAATAGATATTGCTGTAACTACTATGCATGTCGTTAATCACGCATATAAAAAATATCACTATGAATTATTTGATTATTTTTATCTGTCATTGAGCGAGCATATTTTAGGAGTTTATCATCGAATTTTGGATAATACTTATCAAACAAGTCAAATTCCTGATATCAAGGATGAATATCCTTTGGAAAATAAGATTGCTCAAGAAAGCGTAAAGATAATTGAACGGGATCTAAAAATTAAGCTACCTGTATCAGAAAGAAAAAATATTATGTTGCATTTAATTAATGCAAGGATTCCTGAAAAAAAACAGGTCAATCGAGAAAAAAATATAATCAATATCGAAGAAATGCTGCACATAGTTCAGGTGATCCTTGATCAACATAATATTTATCGATTAGCTAGTAATAATGATGAATATGAGCGTTTTATGATTCATTTGCAATATCTTTTTAGGAGATTAGAGCAGGGGAAAAAATTTCGCTCATCCGATATTACTAAGAAAGTAAAGGATGAACTTATATCTGAATATCCAGAATCATTTGTAGTAGTAAAAGAAATAGATGAACAGCTGAAGCAAGATTTTCAATGGGAAATATCGGATGAAGAAAAGCTATATTTAATTGTTCATATTCAAAGAATTTATGAGAAAAGTTCAAAATACTAGGAGAAAAAAATGGTTAGTAAAGAAGAAATTTCGATGGTTGGATTTACAATTGTTGCTTATGCTGGAGATGCCAAAACAGACTTGTTAAATGCTCTTAAATTAGCACGTGAAGGGAAGTTTGAAGAAGCTGAAAAACTGATCGAAGAAGCAAATAATTCATTAGTTGATGCGCATAATGCACAGACTAAGTTAATGAGTCAAGAAGCTAGTGGTGAAGAATTAGAAACAACTTTTATTATGTCTCATGGACAAGATACATTAATGACTACAATGCTTTTACGTGATGAAGTGAAATATTTTATTGATTTGTATAAGCAAAATTTAGCTTTGCGAGCTGAAATTGAGCAGCTTAAAGAAAAAATGAACTAAATAAATGGAGGAGTAGAAATGGATGGGTTGGTAAAAAGAATTGAAAAAGCGCAGCCATTCTTTAGAAAAGTTGCGACTAATCAATATTTAAGAGCAATTCGTGATGGCTTCATCGCGTTAATGCCAATTATTATCTTTTCAAGTTTTTTCTTGTTAATTGCTAATGTGCCCCAAATTTGGGGATTTGTTTGGCCTAAAAAAGTAGCTACAGCTTTAAATTTATTTTATAACTTATCAATGGGCTTTTTGTCCTTAATGGCGGCTTCTACTGTAGCCAAGGCCTTAACTGGAAGTTTAAATCTAAAGTTGCCAAAAACTAATCAAATTCCAGTTGCTGGAGTTCAATATACGGCTCAAATTTCTTTTGCATTTGTGGCAATAGATACTTTATTAAATAAAGGAAATTTATATTTAGCTACTGATATGATTGGGACTAAAGGATTAATTTGTGCCTTCTTAGTAGCATTTATTGTACCTAATATTTATTATTTTTGTTTTAAACATAATGTCACAATCACGCTACCTGATGTAGTACCTCAAAATATTGCGCAAGCCTTTAAAAATATTGTTCCCTTTGCTATAGCAACTACTTTCTTTTGGGCATTTACGTTAATTTTTAGAGCTTTAACTAATATGAATTTGGCAGCTTGGATAATTAAAAGTCTAACTCCACTTTTTACTGCAGCGGATGGGTATGTTGGATTAGCAATTATTTATGGTGCAATGGCGTTCTTCTGGTTTATCGGAATTCAAGGGCCCTCAATCGTTGAACCAGCAGTTACGGCAATCTACTTAACTAATGTTGAAGCTAATTTAAGAGCATTTAATTCAGGAAATATTCAAGGCGCTAATCACATTTTGTCACAAGGAATTCAAATGTTTGTTGCTACTTTAGGAGGAACTGGAGCAACTTTAGTAGTAACGTTTATGTTTGCCTTTTTGTCTAAATCTAAACAATTAAAAGCAGTTGGACGTGCATCAACAATTCCAGTTATTTTTGGTGTTAATGAACCTATTTTATTTGGTGCTCCACTGATCTTGAATCCAATTTTCTTTATCCCTTTTATTTTTGCGCCAATTCTTAATGTTTGGATCTTTAAAATTTTTGTTGATGTGCTTCATATGCCGTCATTTATTTACAACTTACCATGGACCACGCCACCAACATTAGGATTGTGGATGGGAACTGGTTTTAATATTTTAGCTTTACTATTAGGAATTTTATTACTAGTAGTTGATTCATTATTGTATTATCCATTTTTTAAGGCTTATGATGCTTCAATGCTAGCCCAAGAAGAGAAAAAGGAAGAACTTGAAGAAAAAGATAATAAGAAATCTGTTGTATCATCTGCTGAGCCTAAATTTAATGAATCTGAGATTCCACTAGGCAAAACTAAAGATCAACAAGCACTAAATGTTTTAGTTTTATGTGCTGGTGGTGGGACATCTGGAATTTTAGCTAAGTCACTTAATAAATTAGCTAAAGAAGACAAGTTACCTTTAAATGCAGCAGCTGCCGCATTTGGATCACATCATGATTTAATATCTGGAATGGATGTAGTAATTTTAGCGCCGCAAATGGATACCATGAAAGATGAACTTGCAAAGGAATGTAAGCAAAATAATGCTCGTATGATTACCACTACTGGAAAACAATATATTTACATGACGCAACATGCTAATGAATGTTTGAAGCTATTAATCAATGATATTAATAAATGACGGAGGTAGTATGTCAACTTTATTGAAAAGGGTAAAAAAGTTACCCAAGGGTTTTGTATGGGGCGCAGCAACTGCAGCTTACCAGGTTGAAGGAAATACAAATTTAGATGGTAAAGGGAAGATTATGTGGGATGATTATTTAAAAAATCAGGGAAATTTCTCACCCAATCCTGCTTGTGATTTTTATCATCGTTATCCAGAAGATTTAAAAATAGCTCATAATCTAGGGCTAAATGCAATTCGCATTTCGATTGCTTGGACTCGTATCTTTCCTAATGGCTACGTAACAGATGAGCCAAATGAAGCAGGCGTTAAGTACTATCATCGACTTTTTCATGAATGTTTAAAAAATAATTTAGTACCATATGTGACATTACATCATTTTGATAGTCCTAAGACTTTGTTTGATCAAGGCGACTGGCTTAATAGAGAAATGATTGATGAATTTGTAAAATATGCAGATTTTTGTTTTCAAGAATTCGTTGAGGTTGATAATTGGTTTACGATTAACGAATTAATTTCGTTAGCTATGTGTCAGTATATTCAAGGAACTTTTCCCCCTAATAAGTTATTTGATGTTTCTGATGCAATTCAAGCTCAGCATAATGAACTAGTGGCACATGCAAAGGTAGTTAATCTCTTTAAAGCTAAAGGATATAAGGGAAGAATTGGGTTAATTCATGTGATTCAACCCGTTTATCCAGCAACGAATTCAGAAGCAGATAGACACGCAGCTGATTTAAGGGATGCATTTATGAATCGCTTTTTATTAGATGGAACTTTATTAGGTTTTTATTCTGATCGAACGCGGCATTTAATCAAAGAAATTTTAGTTGCAAATAATGCTGAATTACATATTCTTCCGGAAGATCTTGAAATTCTTAAACAAGCAAGTAAGCAGAATGATATGCTTGGGATTAATTATTATCAGAATCAAACCGTTGCCAGTTATGATGGACCAAGTGAAACTTATCATAATGGCAATGGAAAGAAGGGCAGTAGTGTTTTTGCTTTTCATGGAGTTGGTAAAGATGTACGAAATCCTGCCATTCCGACAACAGATTGGGACTGGAACATATATCCTGAAGGGCTATATGACGTATTAAAAAGAATAGCACATGATTACCCAGACTATCCTGTGATCTATATAACTGAAAATGGAATGGGTGCAAAAGAAGCGTGGGATAGTTCGAAAGAATATCTTGATGATAATTATCGAATTGATTTTATTGACCAGCATTTAGCAGCTATCTTAAAGGCTCGAAATGAAGGAGTTAATGTACAAGGTTATTTCCTTTGGTCTTTACAAGATCAATTTTCATGGTCAAATGGCTATAATAAGCGTTACGGCTTAATTTATGTGGATTTTGCTAGTCAAGATCGGCATTTAAAAAGAAGTGCCTTGTGGTTTAAGGCCCTAAGTAAGACTATGAAATAATAATTTTTAACAGATAAGAAATTATCGTTCCGAAATTAGGCACAGATTTGCTATACTTGTATCCCATAAACATTCGTTCCCTTAGAAAGGATTCATTCTTTTTTTATTCTGATTATCAAATAGAAAAAGGAGGAATTTCCTGAGATGGAAAAAGTGAATGAAGTTTACTTGATTAGAAGGGTGAAAGAAAAGCAAGATATGAAGGCTTTACATGAACTTTTGGACCGGTATCGACCTTTAATCAATGGCGCTAAAATGAATTTTTTCATTCGTAATTTTGATAACGATGACTGGGAACAAGAAGCGTTAATTATGTGTTATCAGAGTTGCTGCACATATGATGAAGATCGAGCAGATAATTTCGGTGCCTACTATCGAACCAAATTCTATAATCATCTAAGATCGCTTTTAAGGTATGAATTAGCCCAAAAAAGGACCGCTTTTACTAAATCAATTTCTTACGACAATGTGGTGCAGAAAAATTTAATTAAAGAAGAAGTTGAAGAAATGCATATTACGCCTCGAAAAGAAATGTATCAAAAGTTTATTAAAGAGCTTTCTGATAAAGAAGTAATTGCTCTAAAAGTTTTTTTAGGAGAGTTAACAATCGAAGAGGCAAGTCAGAAAACAAAGTACAGCCGTTATCAATTATTGCAAGCCAAGGCTCGCTGCAAAGCAAAAATGCAAAAAGAATTGTTTTAAATTCGCATAGAATTAATAAAAAGGCTATAATAAAGGTTGTAGAATTTATTTAGGAGGTAATTTTAAGATGGCAGATGAAGTTATTAAGACAGAATTGTTAGACCGTCACATGAAGGAAGTTTTTGATTGGAGCGACTCTGATATTCCTGTTAGAGATGCACTATGGGACTACTTTATGGAAAAGAATGGTAGAGATACCATGAAGACGGAAAGTGACATGCTTCCGTTCTTGAAAGACTCTGACGATAAGATCGAAGCCTTCGTCAACGAAAATCTTAAGAAGTAACATCACCTAAAAACAATAATTCTACGCACCGTGGTCACGCATTGTTTGACCACCAAAGAACAATCTCTAGGGATTGTTCTTTTTTTGTGAGAAAATATATTTTAAAAAGAAAGGGGCGGCAGCATGGACTATATTATTGGAATGGATATTGGCACCACAGCGAGTAAGGGAGTCTTATATCAAGAAAATGGTAAAAAGATTGCAGAGGCAACAATTCCGTATCCCTTAATTCAAGAAAAAGTGGATCAAGCTGAAGAAGATCCACAAGTGATCTTTGATGCTGTTCAAAAGATTATTTTCGACTTGAGCAAAAAAGTTTCTGGTAAAATTAGTGCAATTTCGTGGTCAAGCCAAATGCATAGCTTAATTGGACTTGGTAAAGATAATCAATTATTAACCAATAGTATTACTTGGGCTGATAATCGCAGTAGAGAAGTTGTAACTACTGCAAAGAAGAGTGGATTAGCTAACAGTATCTACCAACGAACCGGAATGCCGCCTCATCCAATGGCTCCTGTGTATAAGCTATTGTGGATTAAAGAAGAACTTCCAGAGCTTTTTACACAGGTGCAAAAGTGGATTGGAATTAAAGAATACATTATCTGGCGCTTAACTGGAAAAATGATGACAGATATAACAATGGCAGCTGGGACAGGCTTGTTGAACCTAAAAAATTTATCTTGGGATGAAGATTTACTTAACCAAATTAATTTAGAAAAGGAAAAACTGCCAACCTTAGATAAGCCAGAGACAGTTGTGGAAGGAATAATCCCCAATTATATTCAAAAACTAGGATTAAGTGATCAGACAAAAATCATTTTAGGTGCTAGTGATGGCTATTTATCAACAATTGGAGTTGGAGTTTTAAATGAAAAATCTTTTGCTTTAAATGTTGGGACATCTGGTGCTGTGAGAGTAATTGCGCCTGAAGTGGTAGTTGATTCAGAAAATCGCTTTTTTTGTTATCCAGTGGATAAGAAACATTATCTATTGGGCGGACCAGTCAATAATGGCGGTATAGTATTTGAATGGGCTAGAAAGACAATTTTCGGTCCTGATCAGACCGCTGAAGATTTTATCAATGTGGCAGAAAGTGTTCCTGCTGGAAGCAATGGGTTGATCTTTCATCCTTACTTAGGCGGAGAACGGGCACCAATTTGGAATGCTCAAGCACGTGGATCTTTTATTGGACTTACCAGAAATCACACTAAGCCGCAAATGGCTCGTAGTGTTTTAGAAGGAATTGTTTTTAATCTTTTGGGTGCAGCTAGAGGCTTACGTGAAAAAATTGGTGAGCCAGATGCACTAAGAGTGACTGGTGGCTTTGTAAAGAGTGACTTTGTAAGACAGTTGATTGCCGATATTTTTAACTTGCCAGTCATTGTGATTAAAAATGATCAAAGTGGAACCTTAGCGGCAATGTTTTTAGCACAAGTGGGGATGAAAAAAGAGGCAGATTTAGAAAAAATCGCTAAGAAAATTGATGGGAGCAAAATTTATTTTCCTAATCCTAAAAATGTCGCAGTTTATCAAGACATCATTCCTATCTATCGTGAAGTTGAGCATGATTTAGATCAAAGTTATGAAAAAATCGCCAGCTTTCAGGAAAAATATCCTAAATTGTTTGAATAAAGTAAAAATGATCGTTTAGTTTTTGTGCTAAGCGATCATTTTTGAATTTATTTCAATTTTTTAATCAGTCGGCCAATATTTTCACTAGTTTGGGCTAGATCATGTTTGCTGTCCTTGATCGCTTGCTTTAGATCTTTAGCGCCACTTTCGGTCGCAAAGATCGCATCAATTGGCCCATATAGTTCGCTAACTTTCTTACCAATATTACCAGTTAGACAGATTACAGTAGAGTTCGGTGCAACTTCTTTGGCTGCTTTAGCAACTCCATAGGGAGTTTTACCAAACTGGGTTTGAAAATCAGTTGCTCCTTCGCCAGTAAAAATAAAGTCTGCATTCTTTGTTTTTTCTTTGAAATTGGTCATTTCAAGTACGGCTTCAACGCCAGACTGGATGGTAGCATTTGTAAAGGTGAGTAAACCAAAGCCAAGTCCACCAGCAGCCCCAGCACCAGGAGTATGTTCGTAATCTTGCTTTAGATCTCTTCGTGCAATAGCAGCGAAATGGTGTAAATTTTGATCTAACTTTTTTACCATTTCAGGCGTAGCCCCTTTTTGTGGCCCGAAGACAGTTGAAGCACCATTTTTACCAGTAAGTGGATTAGTTACGTCACTAGCTAAAATGATTTCAGTATCTTTTAGACGGGGATCAATTTTAGAATTATCAATTCTGATTAATTGACTTAGATTTCCGCCACCGAATGGAATGTCCTTGCCCTGCAAATTAAGCAGTTTAACACCAAGTGCTTGAGCCATTCCAGCTCCACCATCATTAGTACAACTTCCGCCTAATCCGATAATTATTTTTCTAATTTTTGCGTCTAAAACTGTTTTGATTAATTCTCCAACACCATAAGTAGTAGTTATCAGGGGATTTTTAGTTTGGTCATTAACATATTGTAGACCTGCTGCTTCAGCCATTTCGATGACAGCAGTTTTTTTGTCGCCTAAGATGCCATAATGCGCAGCAACTGAAGTATTTAAAGGACCTCTAACTGATTTAGTAAAAATTTTCCCATTTGTAGCATCAACTAAGGCCTGCATTGTACCTTCACCGCCGTCAGCCATTGGAATTTCAATGTATTCGACAGAAGGGAGGGCTCGTTTTAGGCCAGTGTAAATAGAATTTGCTACTTCTTTTGCGGTAAGTGAACCTTTAAATGAATCAGGTGCGATTATAATTTTCATAGATCTACCTTTTCTGTTTAATGAAATCTTTTTAATAAAAAAGGTGTAAACTGTACAACCTTAAGTACAATTTACACCTTTTGACAAAAATATCTAAATTATTTAATTATCCCTAAAATATCACTGACAATTTGTTCTGGCATCAAATGATCACGTTTATAAATAGATGCCTTTGGCTCGTTATCAGTGTATTCTTTCTTAGCACCGTAATTCTTAACCATCATCTTAGTTGGCCCGTAATAACTTGCGACTTTTTGACCAAAACCACCATCGACGCTGTTATCTTCAAGAGTAACAATTAATTCGTGATCTTTTTGTAGATCATCTAAAGTATCAGTATCAAGGTGAGCAGCAGATTTTGGATTGATTAAAGTAGCGTTGATATTTTCTGTCTTGAGTAAATCAACTATTTTCGCCTAATTGATAAAAGTCGCCTAAACCAATAATTGCTACTTTGGAACCAGGCTTGACATCATACTTGATAGTTGAATAATTTTCGCTAATTGGCTGACCTTCAGGAAGTGGGATAACTGGAGACTTAATTGCTACGGGATGCTTTCTTTACTTAACTGCCCATTCAAGCATTGACTTTAATTCATTTAAAGTAGTAGGTGCTAAGTATTCCCAGTTTGGCCAATTTGCAACCATGGTATTGTCGAAAATACCTAAGTGGGTCTTAGAAGCAGCAGTAATTCCGCCACCAGCAACAATCATTACAACTGGTAAATCGTTAGCTGCAACATCGTGAGAAAGTTGATCATATGCGCGTTGTAAGAAAGTGGAATTTTCAAATAAAATTGGCGTAATGCCTTCCTTAACAGCACCGGCAGCAAAGGCAACAGATTCTTGTTCAGCAATTCCTACATCTTTGTAGTTCTTAGGATAATTATTTTTAATTTCACCTAAGCCGAAGACGCCTGGAATAGCAGCATTGATTACAAGAATATTTTCTTGATTTTCAATATGTTTCTTTAAAAAGTCGAGAATTACAGTACTTGCATTTGGCGTCTTAGGTGCAGGAACTGTAGGTTTATCGGTCTTAAGGTCAAAAGGAAGAACCCAGTGGTGACTAGCTTCATTTTCAATGGCTGGTTCATAACCCTTACCCTTGAGAGTATTAATATGTAAAACGATTGGATGATCAATATCCTTAACTGCCTTGAAGGCATCGATCATAGATTTAATATCGTTCCCTTGACCAACGTATTTGTAATCAAGCCCCATAGCTGTGAATGGGTTGTCTTCAGCTTGACCGTTTGACTCACGTAATTTCTTTAGGGCAGTAACTACGCCACCAACATTGTCATCAATAGACATTTGGTTATCATTAACAACAATAATTAAATTGTGCTTTTCATCAGCTGCATTATTGAAGCCTTCAAAAGCTAAACCACCAGTTAATGAACCATCCCCAATTAAGGCAGTAATATTTTCATGATTACCCATCATATCACGCGCTCTAGCCATCCCTGTAGCTAAGGCAACAGAAGTAGATGTATGACCTACTGCATAATAGTCATATGGACTTTCATCGGGATTTGAATAAGGAGTTACATCTTCGTACTTATCTGGATCAAGCCAGGCATAAGCACGACCTGTTAACATCTTATGTGGATAAGTTTGGTGAGAAACGTCCCAAATAATCTTGTCCTTTGGTGCATCAAAAACATAATGATAGGCAATTGTAGCTTCGACAATTCCAAGGTCAGGACCAAGGTGGCCACCTTCTGCAGCATCTTTTTCTAGAATTAGCGTTCTAATCTCGCTAGCTAATTGTTCTAGCTCTTTTAAGTCTAATTTTTTAAGATCTTTTGGATTTTCGATTTTGTTCAATAAAAATTCTGGATGTTTGTTCATAATTTTTCACCCCAACATAAATAAAAAGGCTTACTCATTTATTGTAGGTCAATGAGTAAGCTTTTACTAATATAAAGTTAGCATAGTGATCTATATGTTTAGTCTATACTTTCTTCTAATCCTTGAGAGGTGGTTTGTTTTTTAAGAGTCAAGAATAATGCAATAAAGCTCAGGGCAAAAGCTGCTGAGTTAATTGCCCAACCGAAGTTGTATGAGCCAGTTGTATCAAATAACAGACCATTTAAGTAAACAGAAGCAGACATTGCAAAAGCCCCAGCCATGTTAATGACAGAAAGAATTGTACTGTAGTCTTTAGCGCCAAATTCTTCACGAATGAGGTAAGGCAGAGCAACTAAGCAAACACCTTGTCCTAATCCTAGAATGAAGGCGGATGCGATAAGAGGCAAGCTAGTCTTGAAGAAAATCTCACCGCTCCAACCTAATAGGCCAAATAAAGAGTAGATTAATAAGGTTAAACGAGTATTAAAGCGGTCAAGCATAAAACCAATAGAAATCTTACCAGCAGCAGCTCCCAGCATTACTCCTGATACTACTGATGCACCAATTGTTAAAGGTAGACCTTGACTAGTAATGTGTCCTGAAATATGTTGTACAGAACCAGAAACAAATTGTAAAGCTAGCATTGCAAAGGCTAAAGCATAAAAGACTGGGGTCTTTAAAGCAGCTTTTAGACTAATACCAGTAGTTTCAAGAACTTTTTCTGGAATATTTTTAACTTTGCCATAAGCATGGTGTTTTTTGTTTGGTTTTTCACGTAAAAAGAATGCGGTAGGAACTAAAATACCAAGAATTAGTAACCCTTCACAAATAAAACCACCTCGCCAGCCAAAATTAGTAATAATATCACCAATTATTGGATTAAAGATAGTACCACCGAATGCAGAAACGCCAAGTGCAATTCCCATAACTGTACCTAATTTCTCATTAAACCAATTACCTAATAAGACAGGAATTGACAGGGTAATAGCGATGGGTTGGCAAATTCCAATAATGATCCAGGCAATGTAAAAATGAGTTAAGCTTTGCGCTACTGACAAACTCAGTATAGAAATACCAATTGCGGTAAAACAGAATGTTAAAAGCCAGCGTAAGTTAAGCTTGGTCATAATTTTACCAGCAAATAAAAGCGTAATAGCTGCTGCCGCATTTTGCAGAGTGGTCATTAAAGCAACACTTGCTCGGCCAACATGGAAACTTTTACTGATTGGCTCAAAGAAGAGACCGATTGTATTAACTATTAGACCGAAGCCAACTAATGAAATCAAGCATGATGCAATAAAGACCCACCATGCAAAAAAGTGCGAAGAATTTTGTTTTTTGTTCACTTCTTATCCTACTTTCTAGAGTATTTATTCCAACAAAATATTATATCGAAAGTGAATGTTAGAGGAAAAGAAAAGAGCGTTTTTTTTAACGCTCTTTTAATATTGTCTTTTTAATAATCTACCTGTTAATTGTTCGATCAAAGCCCGATTCTCATTATCTGGCCAATGTTTTTTTAAACTAGCCAGGGCTTTTTCAGTATATTGATCAGCTAACTTTTGTGCTCGTTCCACGCCGCCAAGATGATTGACCAAATTTTCAATTTCATGTAATTGATCTTGGGTCAGATCTTTTCCCATTTTTACTAATTCGTGTAAATGATTATTGTCATCGTTTTGCAGAGCAAAAATTAAAGGCCCTGAATAAATACCATCTTTAACGTCAAGTAAGACCGGTTTTTTAAAAGTAGAGCTTGTAGTTGTATAGTCCAAAATATCGTCTCTTAGTTGAAAAGCTTGTCCTAGGTATTCCCCAAACTTTTTAGTTTTTAATGCTTTAGTTACTTTAGTTCCACTTTCATAAGCACCAATAAAACAAGCTAAACCAAATAAAACGCCAGTTTTGCCCTTAATTTGGTCTAAATATTCTTTTTCAGAAATGTCGATATTATAGGCATTATTATATTGCTCGGTTTCGCCGACTAAAATATTTTGCATTGTTTTTCCGTCAGCAATTACGCTATGTAAGCTTTGAGCATTTTCACTTAAAAGCGTTAGCGAAAGGGCAACTAAATAGTCACCTGCATAAACGGCGATGTGCTTGCCATACTTAGTTTGAATAGATGGGCGACCATGCCGCATGCTAGATTCATCAATAATGTCGTCATGAATTAAAGTTGCATTATGAAGTGTTTCAATAGAAGTTGCTATTTTCTGAAGCTCGTCATGTTTTTGATCGGCGTCAGGACCAAATGCGCCAAAGAGCATTACACAAGCAGGACGAAGCATTTTTCCAGGAACAGCGAAGGTATCTTCTAGTGCTTGCCCTAATAAACCGGGAACGCTATTGACGTGTGTTAGAATAATATGACTAATTTCGATCATATCTTTTTGTACTTGAGGGAAACTATCCCAAAAAGTGAATTTGTTTTTGATATTATTTCTTTTTTCTAGCATAGTACAGGTAATTAAAAGACTAAGTTATTAACTTGTCTTTTGTCTTTGATCCTTCCAGTCATTGAATATTGGTTATAAGAGTAGTCAAAATTAATAAAAATAAAGTAAATTGAAGCAAAGAATGTTATTTTTCCGCAATATTTTTTAGTTTTAATTATTAAGAACTAGAAGATATAGATCTAAATAGATAATTATAAAAAATGCGATATATCAAGACTTGCTAATCGTTATAATTATATAAAATATCTTTATTTTTACTTAAATAAGATCTTATAATATATAATTTTACACTATCTGGGATCATTATTTAAAAGTAGATATTGATTTTTTACGATATATAATTATCTTACACTTTGCTTTATAGATAGTAATTGCTAAAATAACATTTTTTTGCTAAGATAAATGCAGTTTAGGAGTGGTTTTATGGCAGTAAAGAAAGCAGCTCTTGCATGTACTGTATGTGGCTCTCGCAATTATTCAATTGCAGCCAGCAAGAATAGAACGCAAAGACTTGAACTTAAAAAGTTTTGTAAACACTGCGGTAAGCAGACTTTGCATAAGGAAACGAGGTAGGTAAGCGATGTTTAAGTTTTTTAAGAGTGTTAATCAAACTATGGCAAAGGTATCATGGCCAACTTGGAAACAAAATAGACGTGATACTGGTGTCGTAGTAATTAGCTCAATTTTATTTGGTGCTTACCTTGGATTGCTAGATTTATTATTTAGCTACTTAACGCAATTGTTCTTATAGAGACAGTATATGTGTTATAATTGAATTAGCTAAAAAGCCTCCCTGGGAGGTTTTTTTATTTGCATAAGGTATTATTTTAAGGAGTTTAAAGACAATGGTTGAAACCAGCGAAAAGAAATGGTACGTTTTACACACTTATTCTGGCTACGAAGAAAAGGTTAAGAAAGATTTACTTTCTAGAGCCCAATCAATGGGAATGCAAAACTATATCTTTCGTGTAATTGTTCCTGAAGAGCAAAAGACTGAAACTGTTCGTGGTAAGAAACAAGAAGTTGATGAAAAGGTATTTCCAGGATATGTTTTAGTAGAAATGGTAATGACTGACGAAAGTTGGTACGTTGTTAGAAATACGCCAAACGTTACTGGATTTGTTGGCAGTCACGGTGGTGGATCAAAGCCATCTCCTTTATATGATGAAGAAATCGAAAGAATTCTTAAGTCTCAAGGACAACCAGCTAAGGAGCCAAAAGCTGACTATGAAGTTGGTGAAACAGTAACTATTATCGATGGTGCATTTAGCGGCATGAGCGGTAAAATTACAGAAATTAACCCAGAAAAAGATAAACTTTATGTTTCAATTGATATGTTCGGCAGAGAAACAAACGCTGAACTTGACTATAACCAAGTAAAAGAATTTGATGAATAATAAAGTCTAATTAACTATTGTCAATTTGAGTAATTGCTGGTAGTATATTAGAGTATCTTTATTATTGTGGGAGGAGAAGAAGGAAAATTCTCCATTATAACCGCATCACGGAATCAAGGAGGTATTGACCGTGGCAAAGAAAGTTATTAACGTAGTTAAACTGCAAATTCCTGCTGGTGCAGCAACTCCTGCACCTCCAGTTGGTCCTGCATTGGGTCAAGCTGGAATCAACATCGTTGGTTTCACTAAGGACTTCAACGCACGTACTGCTGATCAAAAGGGTATGATTATCCCTGTAGTTATTACAGTATATGAAGATCGTTCATTCGAATTCATTACTAAGACTCCACCAGCAGCTGTTCTTTTGAAGAAGGCTGCCAAGGTTGACAAGGGTTCTGGTGAACCTAACACTAAGAAGGTTGCTAAGGTAACTAAGGACCAAGTTAAGGAAATTGCCGAAACCAAGATGAAAGATCTAAACGCTGCAGATGTTGAAGCTGCTATGCGCATGATTGAAGGTACTGCTAGAAGCATGGGCTTCACTGTAGAAGACTAGTGTTTTTAGGAACGTCGGATCGTTAATCAAAATTAACGAATCAAGGTGGGAGAGTTTGAGAAGACTCGTTTGACCACATTTTCAGGAGGATTTTTACATGGCAAAGCATGGAAAGAGATATTTAGAAGCAGCTAAAAAAGTTGATTCAACTAAATTTTATTCAGTAGATGAAGCTATGAAGTTAGCAAAAGAAACTTCATACGCAAACTTTGACGCAACTATCGAAGTTGCATATAACTTAAGCGTTGACCCAAAGCAAGCAGATCAACAAATTAGAGGTGCATTGGTACTTCCAAACGGTACTGGTAAATCTAAGAAGGTTGTTGTTTTTGCTGAAGGTCCACAAGCTGACCAAGCTAAAGAAGCAGGTGCTGACGAAGTTGGTTCTGACGATTTAGTAGAAAAAGTTCAAAACGGTTACTTAGACTTTGACGTAGTTATTGCTACTCCAATGATGATGGCTAAAGTTGGTCGTTTAGGTCGTATCTTAGGACCTAAGGGCTTAATGCCAAACCCTAAGACTGGTACTGTTACTATGGACGTTGCTAAAGCTGTTGAAAACCAAAAAGCAGGTCAAGTTGAATACCGTGTTGATAAGCAAGGTTTAATTCACGCACCAATCGGTAAGGCTTCATTTGACGCTGATAAGTTAGCACAAAACTTTGATGCATTACGTGATGTTATTCTTCGTGCACGTCCTGCATCAGCTAAGGGTCAATACATTAAGAGTGTTGCCGTTTCTGCAACCTTTGGCCCTGGTATCCACTTGGATCCATTGAACTTAGACTAATTAATAGTTATTTAATTAAGCAAAAAGACTTCACATTGGTGAAGTCTTTTTTTGTACTAAGGTTGAAAGTACAATTAGATTTTAGTTAGAATTAAACAATACGCTATTTTTAGAACAGGAGGTGAAGGAAGTGCTAAATTATATTTTTAGTATTTTACCTTCATTGTTTTCCGGTGCTTGGTTAACTATCGAAATCTTTTTTTGGACAACTGTAGTCTCTATCCCATTAGGCTTATTAGTCGCTTTTGGCTTACATTCAAATTTAAAGCTGGTTAAGGCTATTTTGAAATTTTATGTATGGATCATTCGTGGTACGCCACTTTTACTGCAATTGATTTTTATTTTTTATGGCTTGCCAACTGTCGGAATAGTCTTTCCGAGATATGAAGCTGCTTTGGTTGCATTTATTATTAACTATGCAGCTTACTTTGCAGAAATTTTTCGGGGAGGTTTACAAGCTGTTCCAGTTGGACAATTTGAAGCTGCACAAGTACTGGGGTTAAGTCGCTGGCAAACTATTAATCGAATTGTTCGACCGCAAGTTGTTAAAATTGTTCTTCCTTCGATTGGAAATGAATTAATTAATTTGGTCAAGGATTCCAGTTTAGTTTATGTAATTGGCTTGGGCGATTTACTTCGTGCTGGAAATGTGGCAACGGCTCGTGATGTATCTTTAGTTCCACTTGTCTTAGTGGGATGTGTGTATTTGGCAATGACAGCTGTTTTGACAGCTTTATTACGAGTAGTGGAGAAGAAGAGCAATGTCTGGAAATAAAGTCTTAGAACTCAAAAATATCAGTAAAAGTTTTGGTACAAGAAAGATCATTGATAAGTTGAACTTGTCACTTGATCAAGGTGATATCCTAAGTATTATTGGACCATCAGGTGCAGGTAAGACAACATTATTACGTTTAATTGCCGGTCTTGAAAGTGCAGATAGTGGAAAATTTATCCACAATGGAAAAGAATTTGATCCAACTGATCGTAATAATCATTTGTTAGGGATGGTTTTTCAAGATTATAATTTATTCCCTAATCTTTCAGTGATGGATAATATTACTTTAGCTCCAATTATGGTGAATAAGATGAGTAAGGCAGATGCGGAAAAGGTGGCAGAACCTGTTTTAAAGCAGTTAGATTTGGAAAAGTTTAAGAATTTGTATCCTTACCAGTTATCAGGTGGTCAAAAGCAACGTGTGGCAATTGCTAGAGCACTGCAAATGAAACCAGAAATTTTGTGTTATGATGAACCGACTTCAGCTTTAGATCCCGAATTGGTAGGAAAGGTAAAAGAAATTTTCTTAAAGCTTAAGCAAACTGGAATGACGCAAGTTGTTATTACGCATGACCATCAATTTGGAAAAGCCGTTGCTGATAAAATATTAAAAGTTGAGCCAATAGAAAAATGATGAAAAAAATAATAAAACTTCTCGGCCTACTGATTATTGTAATTACTTCTGTTGGATTGGCAGGCTGCCAAAGACAAGCAAGCTCTTGGCAGAAAATTAAAGAGCGTGGAACTCTAGTAATTGGTGTGGATGATAGTTTTGTACCAATGGATTTTCGTCAAAAAAATGGTAAGCTAGTGGGCTTTGATGTTGACTTAGCAACAGCCGTCTGCAAGGAAATTGGTTTAAAACCTGATTTTCAAACTATCGACTGGTCGATGAAAGAAACCGAATTACGTAATGGAACAATTGATGTCATTTGGAATGGGTATACTAAAACTAAAGCTCGAGCAAAAAAAGTAGCTTTTTCACGACCTTACCTTGAAAACGATCAAATTTTAGTAACGCGTAAAAAAGAACAGATCAATAATTATTGCCAAATGAAAGGTAGGATTCTCGGAGTACAAACAGGATCGTCTGGTGCCGATGACTTGGATAATTATCCTAATGTTCTAAAAAAGCGGGTTAAAAGCACGGTTTTATATGATACTTATAACAATGCCTTCATCGATTTAAAAGCTGGCAGAATCGACGGTTTATTGATCGATGGGGTATATGCAAACTATTACTTAGCTCATAGCAAGTACCAAAAAGAATTTAAAAAAGAAAAACTACCATATCCAAGCGAAAAATTTTCAGTAGGAATCAATAAGAAAGATCAAATTTTGAAAGATAAGATTAATCAAGCGCTTGATCATTTAGAAAAGACTGGCGAGTTAGAAAAGATAAAACAAAAATGGTTTAATTAAAAAAAGCTATTGACGACTAATCTAATTTAAGGTAATATATTGTACAGTAAATTCTACCTAAGACTCGGGTGGCTAACGTGCCTTAATATCCCGCCGAGGCCAGAAAAACTAAGAGTTTTATAACTCCATGTCTTTTTGGCATGGAGTTTTTATTTCGGCTGATAGAATTTATCTTAAAGTAAATTTGGAGGTGAATTCGTTGAGTAAAGCAATCATTGCTAAAAAAGAAAAGCTTGTTGATGACTTTGCAGCAGAACTTAAGGAAGCTAAAGCTATCTTAGTAATTGACTACTTAGGTTTAACTGTTGAAGAAGTAACTAACTTACGTAAGGATTTACGTGATTCTAACGTTAAGATGAAAGTTATCAAGAATACTTACTTAAAGCGTGCTGCTGAAAAGGCTGGTATCGAAGGTTTAGACGATACTTTTGTTGGTCCTACTGCTGTTGTTTACACTGCTGATGCAGATGACATTACTGAACCAGCTCGTATTGTTTCTAAATACGAAGATGATATCGACGCATTATCAATTAAAGGTGGTATGCTCGAAGGTAAGGTTGCCAGCCAAGAAGAAATCAAGAAACTTGCAGCTATTCCAGGTCGCGAAGGTTTACTTTCAATGCTTGTATCTGTATTACAAGCTCCAGTTCGCAACTTTGCATATGCTGTTAAGGCTGTCGCTGATTCAAAAGACGAATAATTATAGTAAATTTACACATATCTAATTTCGGAGGAAACTTATAATGGCTTTAGATACTGAAAAGATTATTGAAGATTTAAAAGGTGCTTCAATCCTTGAATTAAACGACTTAGTAAAGGCTATTGAAGACGAATTTGGTGTTTCAGCTGCTGCTCCAGTTGCTGCTGCAGGTGCTGCAGGCGCAGGTGCAGAAAAGACTGAATTTGACGTTGAATTGACTGATGTTGGTCAAGAAAAAGTTAAGGTTATCAAGGTTGTTCGTGACATCACTGGTCTTGGCCTTAAGGATTCTAAGGACCTTGTTGATGGTGCTCCTAAGAACGTTAAGGAAGGCGTTTCTGAAGACGAAGCTAACGACATCAAAGCTAAGCTTGAAGAAGTTGGCGCAACTGTTACTGTTAAGTAATAAGGTCTTAACTGAACACACTATTAAAAATGAGGACTCTATTTTACGGAGTCCTCATTTTTGTTTACAATAAAATTATGCTTAAGAAAAATTTTTATAAATGGTTTAAGGCTACTTTAGCTATCGTTTCAATTGTACTAATCGTTTTAGACTTTGCAGCCATAATTGATATTAATGGCACCAATAGTAAGTGGTTTTGGCTTAACAATATTATTTTAATTATTTTAGCAATTGATTATTTTTATAGGCTATATCTTGCTAAAGATAGGCGGGCTTTTTTTAGAAATAATATTTTTGAATTAGTGGCAATTATTCCAGTGGGAATTGCTTTTAACTGGATGAAATTTGCACAATTGGGAGATATTGGTCTATATTTTAGACTTTTGCGTTTAATTCGCTTGGCCGGATTAGTGGGGATGCTGAAAGATATTCTGCACACTCATGGCATTTTATACGTAATATATTTTAGTATTGCATTTTTAATGTTGGGATCAGTTGCAATTTCAATTACTGAACATGTTTCACTTGATCAAGCATTTTGGTGGGCGATTACTACTGCAAGTACGGTTGGTTATGGTGATATTTCACGACATACAATTTCTCCGCAATCTTTACTGGGAAAATTAGTGATTTTGGCAATGATCTTGATTGGAGTAGGAGTGATGGGGATCGTTACTAGTTCTCTTACTGCCTATTTGATGAGGAGAAATGAAGGAAAAGTCAGCATTAAAGATAAAGATGCAGAATTAACCTTAATTTTAGATAAATTAGACCGGTTAGAGCAGCAAAATAAGCTGCTAGCTGAACAAAATCAAAATTTACAAAAACAAATCCAAGAATTAAAGGATACTCATACACCTAGTGAATGGAACAAGTTTAAAGATTGGATCGAAAAAAAGAAAAGATAAAAATTAAAGCGTAAATTCAAAAAGATGAATTTACGCTTTTTTACATAGTTAAATAAAAATGTAAAATGATCATAAATAAAAGATAACAACCAGCAAGGATAATAATAACCCAACCAGCAGTCAGCCAAAACCTAGCCCAAGTTTGACTATTAGTTGAAAGAACACGACCAAAGACAGCTTGGTTGCCCTTTATTCTGAATCCCATCCATAGACAGAAAATTCCGACAATAATTGCTAAAATAAATATAGGAATAGAAACTAACATTCTATCTCTCCCTTTCTGTAATCATTCTAATTATAAAGCTTTGTAGAAAAAAGCAAAGTAGAATTGATAAACTATAAGATAGAAATTAAAGAAGCGAGAATAATTATGACAAAAAAGAATCAAATGTATTTTGCGGCTAATCCAGATGCTAAGCATGATGAACATTTAGTTGATTATCATATTGATGATATTGATTTGAAATTTACAACTGATGCAGGCGTATTTTCAAAATTAAGAATTGACTATGGTTCTGGTGTGTTAATTAAAACCATGAAAGAACTAACTTTTCCAGAAGCTGGAATTTTAGACGTTGGAACAGGTTATGGTCCAATGGGGCTATTTGCAGCTAAATTTTGGCCAGATCAAGAAGTTGATATGGTAGATGTAAATGAGCGTGCGATAGATTTAGCCAAAAGAAATGCACAATTTAATCACATTGATAATGTAAATATTTATGAATCAAATATTTATGAACAGGTGGATAACAAGTATGGACTCATAATTACTAATCCACCAATTCGGGCTGGAAAGAAAGTAGTCGACCAAATTTTATCTGAAGCTAAAGAGCATTTAGTGGAAAATGGAATTTTGCTAGTCGTCATTCAGAAAAAACAAGGGGCCCCAAGTGCAAAGAAGTTAATGACAAAAGTATACGGAAACTGTGAAATTCTAGCTCGGGATAAGGGATATTACATTTTAATGAGCAAAAATAATTAAAAAGATAACGATAATGGTTTATAATGAAAGCGAATACAAAGTGATAAAGATAATGCTTTGAAAGAAGTGAATCATTATGAAACTATTGATTAATATTATTTTAGTCTTAATTGTTTTGGCTGGGTTTGGTGGAATGATTTATTTATCAGTTAATGGTAATAGGTTCCTTGGAGCAGCTGGTTTAGCAATGCTTTATTTTGTCGGATCAATTGGCTATTTCGTTAACTGCTATACGATTAAAAAACGTGGCCGGATTTAATAGAAGAGGTCTAAAAGATCTTTTTTATTTTTACTTTTTATACTATACATGAATATGTTTAATGATGAACTTCTTTAAGTCAGCCAGTTAATTTAACTGGCTTTTTCGATTACAATAATAAGGAGCAATAAAGAATTATAGGAAAGATATTGAATAAAGGGTATGTTTGAAAAAAAAGATAAGGAAAAATACATGCAGCTAGCTTTTGCACAGGCCAAAAAAGCTGAAGATCAAGGAGAAGTGCCGATTGGTGCAATTGTTGTGGATAAAGATGGAAATGTAATTGGAGAAGGTTACAACAGACGTGAGCTTGATGAGGATGCAACGCAGCATGCTGAAATGATTGCAATTAGACAAGCTTGTCAAAATCTAGGTTCATGGCGCTTGGTAGATTGCAGTTTATTCATTACGCTTGAACCATGTCCGATGTGCAGCGGTGCAATTATTAACTCACGGCTAGCTGAAGTGTATTATGGCGCTTTTGACCCCAAGGCTGGAGCAGCTGGAAGTGTAATTGATCTATTCAAGGTGGAAAAATTTAATCATCATCCTAAAGTTTTTGGTGGCTTATTTAAAGATCAAGCGGCACAGATGCTAAAAGACTTTTTCCGCGAAATTAGGCGTAAACAAAAGCAAGATAAATAGTGGAAAAAATAATTAAAATACTGTATTATAGTTTGTGGGCAATGTCCGACCTCCAAATTGTGTCAGGACCGGAAGGTAGCAGCACTAAGGTTGCTTGGACATGTGCCTTTTTTTGAGAAATTAAACAGCTCTTAGCTCGTTTGAGCTAGGAGTTTTTTTGATAAAGGAAGTGCAAAATGGCTTATCAAGCGCTATATCGTAAATGGCGTCCTAGAACTTTCGATGGGGTTGTAGGTCAAACAGCGATTACTGATACATTAAAAAATGCAATCAAGCGTGGCAAGATATCACATGCTTTTTTGTTTGCGGGACCACGTGGTACTGGTAAAACATCATGTGCGAAAATTTTTGCCAAGGCCTTAAATTGTACTAATTTGCAAGATGGTGAGCCATGTAACGAGTGTGAGAACTGTCTTGCGGCAGATAAAGGGACGATGAATGATATTATCGAAATCGATGCAGCATCAAACAACGGTGTTGATGAGATTCGTGATATCCGCGATAAGGTAAAATATGCCCCCACCCAGGGAAAATATAAAGTTTATATTATCGACGAGGTTCATATGCTTTCAATGGGTGCCTTTAATGCCTTGCTTAAGACACTAGAGGAGCCACCTGAGCATGTGGTATTTATTTTAGCTACAACTGAATTACAAAAAGTCCCAGCAACTATTATTTCAAGAACGCAACGCTATAATTTTAAGCGGATTGATCAGCATGATTTGATTGCTCGCATGACTTACATTCTTGGTCAAGAAAAGATCGACTTTGAAGAAAAGGCACTTGAAGTAATTGCTCAAGTAGCTGATGGTGGAATGCGGGACAGTTTAAGTATCTTGGATCAAATTTTATCCTATGATCAGGATAAGGTTAAGTATGACGATGCCTTAAAAATTACTGGTTATGCTGCTCAAGAAAAGATTGAGCAAGTCTTACTAGACTTACTTAAGGGCCAAACGTCAGAAGCATTCGAGATAGTTCATAATTTACTTCAAGACGGTGCATCAACTAAGAATATTTTAGATGAACTAATTAGCTTGACTGTAAAAGGGATGCTGGTTGTTAAGAGCAATAAAGAAGCAACTTTTTTAACTAAAGATTATGTAACTGAATTAGCTAAAATTCCAGAAGAAAAGTTTTATAATTTAGTTCAAGCAGCCAATACTGCTTTAAATGATTTGCGCTACACTAATCAGCAACAAATTCCACTTGATGTGTTTGTGGTTCAAGTTACGCAAGCAGCAGGTGAAAAAGCACCAGTAGAACAAGGCGATGCAGTTTCTTCAGCTGTTGTTCAAAAATTAAAAAGTGAAATAGATAGTTTGAGTAAACAAGTTGCTGAATTGAAAAATAGACCTGTTCAAGCAACTCGCAGAATTAGCTCTGACTTTTCTGGAACCATTAAGACAGAAACTAATTCTCATCCTAAAAAAGTTGTTGATCAAGCAGCTGATACTGAGCAAAAGCCTAAGAGAAGAAAAGCTAGCGCTAATAACCAGGCAGCGCAAGAAAATAATCGTCGTCAAGTCTATCATGTACTTGAAAATGCAACTAAAGAAGATTTAAATACAGTCAAAGATATTTGGCCAGACTTATTGTCTACTTTGAAGGTATCTCAAAGAGCCGTCATGGAAGTTTTGAATCCTGTAGCTGCAAGTCATGAGCAAATTGTTTTAAAATGTAAATATGAATTATGGTTTGAACGAGCAAATCAAGATGGGGATCTAATTTCTCAACTTGAAACTGAGATTGCCAAATTAACAAAGCATAATTATAGTATTGTTTTAGTTGCAGATTCTTCATGGTTAAAAGTACGGCATGATTTTGTGGCAAGTCATAAGGAAGAATTACTTGCTAAGAAATTTCAAAAAATAGAAAAATCTGAACAAGAAGCAAATGAAAACCAGGTAGATCCTCAAGCTAAAAAGGAAGTCATTGATAAGGCAAAAGAACTTTTTGGCGATCTAGCACAGATTAAAGATTAAGGAGAGAAAAAAATGAGTAGAAGACCTAATTTTGGCGGTATGGGCATGGGCAACATGCAAGGTTTAATTAAGCAAGCTAAAAAGATGCAACAACAAATGGAAGCTGAACAAGCAAATTTAGCTACTCAAGAATTCGTTGGTAAATCTGCTGACGATATGGTAGTAGCAACTTTTAGCGGCGACCGTCAATTAAAAGACTTAAAGATTGATAAGGAAGCAATTGATCCAGACGATCCAGATATGCTTCAAGATTTAGTTATTGATGCTGTTAATAAAGGAATTAAGGCAGTTGATGATGCTACTCAAGCATCAATGGGAAAATACACTAAAGGTTTGATGTAATTATGCAATATCCATTACCAATTGCACGTTTAATTGATAATTATATGAAGTTGCCTGGTATTGGTGAAAAAACAGCAACGCGGTTAGCTTTTTATACAATGGACATGCCTGAAGATGATGTGGAAGACTTTTCCAAGTCATTAATACAGGTAAAAGAAAATCTTCATTCTTGTTCTATTTGTGGAAATATTACCGAAAGCGATCCATGTGAAATTTGCCGAGATGCAAATCGTGATCGCTCAACAATTATGGTAGTAGAACAGCCAAAAGATGTAATGGCTTTTGAAGAAATGGGCGAATATAACGGTTTATACCATGTTTTACATGGTGTTCTGTCCCCAATGGATGGTGTTGGCCCAGAAGAAATTAATATTAAGAGCCTAATTACTAGACTGCAAAAGCAAGATGAAGTTAAAGAAGTTATTTTAGCTTTAAATTCTAGCCCAGAAGGTGAAGCAACTGCAATGTACTTAGCTAAGCTAATCAAACCAGCCGGCTTGAAAGTGACGCGCCTAGCTGCGGGATTAGCTGTAGGTAGCGATATTGAATATGCAAATTCAATTACGTTGAAGCGCGCTGTTCAAGGGAGAACAGATCTATGATTGGAAAAAGGCATAAAGTAAAAAAAGCAGGCGATGAACGACTATTAAAAGTAGTTGCTCAACTGCAGAGACAACTTGCAGAACAAAAAGTTTTTGATCAGACAACAATTGATTATTCATTTGATAATCGCGTTTTAAATAAAATTCTACATGCAAAATTTATTTTTTTGTATGAAGAAGCAAGAAGAAGAAACACTAAATCTAGTAGCTCATCAAGCGTGATTACTAGATAATGTAGTCCACCACTGGTGGGCTTTTTTTGTGGAAAAATAAATAATCTGAAAAAAACAAGTCTTTCTTTCTTTTTTCTTTTACAGTACAATGCCAATTGGGGGTAGACATGAGAGGATATTTAATTACATTTGAAGGCCCAGATGGGGCAGGTAAAACCACAGTTATCAACGAGCTTATCAAGCAGTTGCCAAAAGAAATACAAGAAAAGACGATTATTACACGTGAGCCTGGTGGATCAAAAATTTCTGAAAATATTAGAACAATTATTTTAGACCCAGCAAACAAGGAAATGGATGATCGAACTGAAGCTCTTCTTTATGCAGCTCAAAGAAGTCAACATGTTAGTGAAGTTATCCGTCCGGCTTTGGAAGCTGGAAAAATTGTTTTATCAGATCGATTCATTGACAGTTCTTTAGCCTACCAAGGCGTTGGGCGTAATTTGGGTGTTGAAGCTGTAAAACAAATTAATGATTTCGGAACTGGCGGTCTTGAACCTGATTTGACGATCTTTTTAGACTTAGATCCCGCAACTGGTTTGGCTAGAATTGAAAAGGAACGGGCCGGACAAGAAGATCGGCTTGAGCAGGAAAAATTAGCTTTCCACCAAAAGGTTTATGCCGGATATACAGACTTGTTAAAACGATATCCTGATAGAATTAAAAAGGTGGATGCTAATTTGCCAATCAAGGAAGTTGCGGCTAATAGTGTTAAAATAATAAGAAAGCAATTACCTGATATTTTTATGTAAGGATTTGGTAAGAATGAAACTCGTTTTAGCAATTGTACAAGATAAAGACGCGGATGCACTGGCAAGAGAATTTATTCAAAATAATGTGCGTGCAACTAAATTAGCTACAAGTGGCGGCTTTTTAAAGGCAGGAAATACAACTTTTATTGTTGGTATTGAAGATGACCGAGTAAATGAAGTATTAGAAATTATTAAAAAGAGCTCACATACTAGAGAACAGTATGTTTCTAATGTGAATATGGATGCAGCGGGCACTTCAATGCTAGGCAAGCCTGTTCAAGTTACTGTAGGCGGAGCAACAGTCTTTGTATTACCAGTTGAGGAATTTAAGCACTTTTAATGATTGATTTAAAGAATGTAGGTCAAAAGCAGACTAATCTTTTAAGAGATGCATATTTAAACAAAAAGGTCGCCCACAGTTATTTGTTTGTCGATCCAATGCAGAAAAAGGGACTTAATACAGCTTATTGGCTGGCCTGTCTTTTTAATTGTCTGGGAGAAAATAAGCCTGATGGAACTTGTAATAATTGCCAAAGAATTTTAGATGGCAATCATCCTGATGTTTTTTTAGTAAAACTAGAAGGAAAACAGACGCTATCGATTGATCAAATTCGTCCTTTGAAAGAAGAATTGGCAAAAAGTCCTGTCGAAGGTAAGCGGCGCTTTTTTATCATTGAAAATGCTGAAAAATTAACTTTAGCTGCAAGTAACGCCTTGCTTAACTTATTAGAAGAGCCAGTAGCGCCAGTAGTTACGATCTTGATAACTAATAACGAAAATCAAATTTTGCCAACGGTTAAGTCTAGAACGCAGATTCTTAATTTCTCTGATGAAAAGATTGATAGTAAAAGAGCGCAGTTGCTTGAATACGGGTTAACTGATGAAGAAATTGAGGATCTAGGCGATACAGCTAAGCTTGAAGAAGAAAGCAAGTATTTGTTTCAAGAGTTATTAGAACAAAATGATTTAGCACTGGTGCGCGTTAGCCAAATTAGCAGTCTTGCTACAAAGCCAGCGAGTCAGAAATTTATTTTTTATCAGCTTAAGACTTTAGCGATGAAGAGTCTAGCAGCTGGTGAAAAGTTAAGGAAAAGTGCATTCTTATTGGAATTGTTGATGACTTGCGATAAGATGCGAGCTAGTAATGTTAGTTTCCACAATACGTTAGATTATTTAGTATTGAGTTTTGAACGGTAGGTGTTTTTGAGTGGATCCATTTTCACAATTGTCACAATTACAGCAAAATCTTCAGGCAATGACAAAAACTGTTGCCGGTCTGGAAAATGACATGCTTGAAGTATTGAAAGAAAATACAGAATTAAAGGTTGAAAACCAACTATTAAGAGAAAAAATTAGTAAATTAGACGCTAATAAAGAACCGGCTGAAAACAAATCTCAAGCTGGTTTAAAGTCACTACGTAATATTTATGACTCAGGTTATCATATTTGCAACATGTATTATGGTTCTCACCGTGAATCTGGTGAAGATTGTATGTTTTGCTTAGATATTCTAGACAACTTCGTAAATCACGGACAAAAAAATAGGGGATAAAAGATGCAAGCGCAAAGTAGTTTTAATGAAAAAGATAAGGGGCGTCTTTACCTTGTCCCTACACCAATTGGTAACTTAGAAGATATTACTTTAAGGGCGAAGAGAATTCTAACTGAAGCTGATTATATTGCGGCTGAAGATACCAGAACTAGTGGAATCTTACTTGAAAAAATTGGCGTTCATAATAAGATGATTTCTTTTCATAAATATAATTCAAAGGAACGTGCGCCAGAATTAATTAAATTGCTTAAGGAAGGAAATACAATCGCTGAAATTTCTGATGCTGGCATGCCAGTTATTTCGGATCCGGGTTATATTCTGGTCCAAGAATGTATTAAAAATGATATTCCAGTTGTTGCGCTTCCAGGACCTTCAGCTTTTGCGACAGCTTTGATTGCATCTGGCTTTGACGCTCAACCATTTACTTATTATGGTTTTTTGCCGCGTAAGAGCAGTGAGCAAAAAGAATATTTTGAGATGATGAATCAGGCTCGTGCAACTTCAATTTTCTATGAGGCTCCGCATCGTTTACAGAAAACTTTGAAAACCTTAGCTGAAGTAATTAAGCCAGATAGAAAAATTGTATTAGCTCGTGAGCTAACGAAGATTCATGAAGAGTATTTAAGAGGCACGATTAGTGAAATTAATGAATACTTCACTAAGAATGATCCTCGAGGCGAGTTCGTAGTTTTGGTTTCGCCAAATGATGATGAAGAAAAGCAACTTTCTTGGGATGAACTGATCAAGCAAGTGGCTGACCGAGTTGAAGCTGGCGAAAGTAAAAAGGATGCCATTAAGTTAGTCGCTAAGGCTAATAAGGTTTCAAAGAACGAACTATATGATAAATATCATCAAAATTAATTACGTGGTGATCGCTAATGGAAAAGATTTTTAAAGAAGAACATCAAGTTACTTACGGCGATTGTGATGAAACAGGAAAAATTCAGCTTCCAAAATTAATTGAACATTTTATGAAAGTTTCAAATGATCAATTAACTCAAGGAGGCGCTGGGATTTATGATTTATTAAAACAAAATTTAGGCTGGGTGGTAGTTGAATATCATCTTGATCTGAAGCGTCTACCTGAAGCTGGTGAAGAAATTACTGTTACTACAAATGGTAGTGGCTATAATCGCTTTTTTGAATACAGCGATTTTGGTATAATAGATTCTACTAACAAAAAGATAGTAGATGCCAAAAGCCAGTGGGTAATTTTAGATCTGAAAAATCGAAAAATTACTGAAGCAGATAGTCAAATGATGGAAAAATTTGGTAATCCATACTTGAAGCATATGCCACGTTTTAAGAGATTACGTCCTTTGAAGGAATATGACTCAAGTCAGACCTATGCAGTTCGGTACTATGATTTAGATACAAACCATCATTTAACTAATAGTGTTTATTTTGATTGGATGATTGATACTTTACCGAGAGAATTTTTGAATTCTCATACTGTCAAAAGTGTCGATATTTCATTTAAAAAAGAAGTCCAGTATGGCGATCAAGCCTTGTCTGAACTTACGCTTGATCAAAATACGCTTATTTCATATCATTTGATTTCTAATCAGGGTGAAGTTTCTGCTTTGGCTGAAATTAGTTGGAGAGAAAATTAAAAGCCTGACTTGTTAGTACAGTCGTGCTTTTTTGGAAGGTAGGGATGCCAATGAAGACAGGGATAAAGAAAATAGATTTACAAGGTTTAGTTACTTTAGCTCTATTTGTAGCGATGGATATTGTATTAGAAAAAATTTCTTTTGGTCCTTCAACTATAAAAGTAGGATTGGGATTTATTGGAAGTGCGCTTTTAGGCTATTATTTTGGCCCACTATGGGGCGGAATTGGTGCATTGATTAGTGATTTATTGCGGTCAGCTATTTTTGGAGTTGAGGGAGGATTTTTCCCAGGCTTTACCCTGTCTGCTATCGTCGGCGTGGTAATCTATGCCTTATTTTTATACCAAAAGCCAATTAAATGGTGGCGCGTAGTTGCTGCAACGTTATTAGTTACTTTGATAGTTAATGTATTAATGAATACTTACTGGATTCATTTATTGTATGGTTTGGATCTACGAGCAGCTTTCTTACAAAGAATCTTGAAAGAGTTAATTACGCCATGGATTCAGATTGTTGTACTTTATGTGATTTTAAATGCTTTTCAACGTGTTAAAATAAGAAGGTAATTTTGATAAATATTTAAGGATAGAGTTTAAATGAAGATATTAAGTATCACGACTGCAACCAATCATTTGAGTGTAGCTTTGAATGATGGGGATAAAATTGTTGAAAAAAATGAAGAGGATCATCGTAACCATAGTGAGCATTTAGATCCTTTAATTAATGAATTACTAAAAGAAAATAATCTTACCTTAAAAGATATTGATCGTTTTGCAGTGGCAGAAGGTCCAGGCTCTTATACTGGATTGAGAATTGGAATTACAACTGCTAAGATGTTTGCTTCTATTTTAAATAAAGATTTAGTCGGAGTATCGACTTTGGCTGCTTTAGCTAATAGAGTAAATGACGGAGTGATTGTAAGTGAATTAGATGCTCGTAACAAGAATTTCTTTGCTGGAGTTTATCGAAAAGTAAATGGTAAGCTAGAGAACTTAGTTCCAGATGGACATTACCATTTGGATGATTTAATTAATAAGGTTAAAGAATTGGGATTGTCTGAAGAAGTTGTCTTTGTCGGAAGTCCAATTGATAAGTATCAAGCTGAGATTGCAGAATTGTTAGGGTCAGAAGACTTTAAGCAAGCTGCAGGCGATAATCAAATTCATGCTGGTGAAATTGGTAAGTTAGCACTTAATAAGGAAGCAATTGATCCTGATAAAATGGTGCCAAAATATTTGAGACGTACGCAAGCTGAAATTGATTGGCATAATAAGACTGGAAAGGCATTTGGTCCAGATAGCGACTATGTTGAGGAAGTTTAGTTTATTTTTCCATCCAGAAGAAATCGACTTGAGCTTTTCACCTTTTGCTTTGAGACTTGATAATCAAACTTATCAAATTATGAAGGCAAGTGATGAAAATATTGCTGACTTGTTGTGCATAGAGCAAGAAGTTTATTTTGGCAGAACGCCTTGGAGTCGATTTTCTTTTAAGAGCGAATTGAAAAAGCACGCCAATTCTTTATATCTTGTTGTTTATCAGGGGTCAACCTTGGTAGGCTTTATTGGGATGAGAATGCAGGCGCAAGAGGGGCATATTACTAATATTGCTGTTAAGCCTGCTTTTCAAAGAAGAGGAATCGGTGGATTTTTGCTCAGGACGATGATTGAAATTGCTCAAAGAAATCATGCTGTTCAGATGACCTTAGAGGTGCGAAGCGATAATTACAATGCACAGAGCTTGTACCGTAAGATTGGATTTAGGGATAATTTTATTCGGAAGAATTATTATTCGGCTGAACATGCGGATGCCGTAAGCATGATTAAAAAGATAGCAGATAAAGAACAGGAAGAAGTAAATTGACAAAAAAAGATATTCGAATTTTAGCATTTGAAAGCTCATGTGATGAAACTTCTACCGCCGTAATTAAAAATGGGCGTGAAATCGAAAGCTTAATTGTGGCTACTCAAATTAAAAGTCACCAACGTTTTGGTGGGGTAGTGCCAGAAGTAGCAAGCCGTCACCATATTGAAGTAATTACGCAAATTACTAAGGAAGCTTTAGCTGAAGCAAACGCTACTTGGGATGATATTGATGCAATTGCTGTTACCTATGGACCAGGCCTAGTTGGAGCTTTGTTAATTGGGGTTAGTGCCGCAAAAGCAGCTTCAATGGCAACTGGAATTCCATTGATTGGCGTTGATCACATTATGGGCCACATTATGGCAGCGCAATTAAAGGATGAAATTGAATATCCAGCACTTGCCTTGCAAGTTTCTGGTGGTCATACTGAAATTGTCTTGATGAAAGATCCGATCCACTTTGAGATTGTGGGCGATACAAGAGACGATGCAGCTGGTGAAGCTTATGACAAGATTGGTCGTGTTTTAGGAGTTAATTATCCAGCAGGTAAGACGATTGATGAGTGGGCACATAAAGGTAAAGATACTTTCCACTTCCCACGTGCAATGATGGAAGATGATGATTATGACTTTTCATTATCAGGATTAAAGAGTGCCTTTATCAACACTTGCCACCATGCAGATCAAATTCATGAAAAGCTTGATAAGTATGACTTAGCTGCCAGTTTTCAAGCATCAGTTGTTGATGTGTTAAGCCACAAGACAATTAGAGCGATCAAAGAATATAAGCCCAAGACATTCATCTTAGGCGGCGGTGTCGCCGCGAACCACGGTTTACGTGATAGATTAGCAGAAGAGATTGAAAAGTTGCCTGCTGATATTAAGCCAAAGGTGATTTTACCGGACTTGAAACTTTGCGGAGACAATGCGGCAATGATTGGAGCAGCTGCATATAACTTGTACAAGGCTGGTAAGTTTAGTGATGAGAATTTGAATGCAGATCCATCACTTGAGTTGCCATATGCGGATAGTATGCTGAAATAGTAGTTATGAAGAGAGTCGAACAGGGGATGTTTGGCTCTTTTTTTGTAGAATGTTTTTCTATTGCATAATTAATTCAAGTTGAACGTTTAATATTAATAAAATAATTCATATTGTGAACCTCGGAATTCAGACTGGAATTTCGAGGTTTTGTTATTTATAAAGCTTTGGATAAAAAATACAAGATCCTTTTTGAGCTTTGCAGTTAGAATGTTGGGATCAATAGTAAGTAAGAAGAATGTTATAAAATTGTACGATCAATTTTCGTGGAGAGCTTGACAGAAATCAAAATGGGGGGGGTAAAATGAGCTCGTATCAACCTTTAAGTAGGTGAACGTAGTTATTTAATATAACGTGGAGGACGTAGCAATGAAGAACAAAGATAAATTATTATATGTATCCGCAGCTGTGCTAGCTGCTGGATCTGTAGCCGGTGTTAAGACTACAACTGTTAAGGCTGCTGAAGTAAAGCAAGCTAATGTTAATGCTAATAGCAAGCTAGACTTAAATAAAGCTTCGCAAGAAAAGCAAGCAGCAGCTCAAGACAAGACTGCACAAGGTCAAATCAAGCAAGATACTGCAACTGTTCAAAATACGCAAGATCAAATTAAACAAGATCAAGCAGCTAAGACGCAAGCAGAAACTGCTAAAACTGAAGCTCAAAATACTTTGCCAGCTAAACAAGAAGCAGTTTCAAGTGCTCAAACTAAGTTAGATCAAGCAAAGAATGATTTAACTCAAACTCAAGCTCAAAATAAAGATTTGCATGCGCAATATGATACTACTACTGAAAATGCAGTACATACTGCTCAAGAAGCAGAAAAGAAGTTAGATCAAAAAGTTAATGACTTAACTGGTCAAGTTCAAACTGCTCAAAATAAGCAAACTGATTTGCTTAACCAAAGAACTAGCGCTGAAAGTGAAATTAAGACTAATACTGAGACTCTTAACAATGTTAATGAGCAATTAAATAAGGCTCAAGCAGATAGTGCTCAAGCCCAAAAGCATTTTGACGCAGTACAAAAAGCTTACGCACCTATCCAAAATGAATATAATGCTAAGAAGGCAAATGCTGAAAAAGCAGCAACCAATTTGAAGCAAAATGAGACTGATTTAGCTCAAAGTCAAAAGCAATTAACTGATTTGCAAACTAAGAACAATGATTTAGCTAAGACTGTTAATGACACTCAAGGTCAATTGGACAATGCTAATAAAGATCTAGCTAACGCTAAGACTGATGTAAGTCAAAGTCAAACTAAGTTGAATGATGTTCAAAATCAAAGTAATGATATTAACGGTAAGTTAACTAATGCTATTGTTAAACGAGATCAAGCAAAGAGTGCCTTAGATTCACAAAGTGAAAATCAAACTAAGATTATTATCACACCTGAATTTAATAAAGCATTTCATAAGTGGAATGATAATCATGATCCAAATTACGTACAATGGACTCCTGAAAATGATGCTGAAATGGTCAAAGAATTAGGTGCGTTATCAAAACAAGAAGCAGAAATGAATCATTTCGAACATAATGCGAAAGATAAAGAACAAAAGATTGATATGATGCATTTGACTTATGAACAACGCTTAGAAGCTAATAAATTTGGTATTAATTTGGTTAATCAAATCCGTACCCAAATGGGTAAAAAGCCAGTGAAGTTGACAGTCGGATCATTAAAATATGCTAATGATGTGGCTAAGTATTATGAAGCAGACCATCCAAAAGATTCGTTTTCTAACGGTAATGTTGATGGAAGTCACCCAGGTCATGATACAAAGGCAATTAATAAAGCCTTGGTTGAAAACGGCGTGAAGCCTGGTATGGGGGGGGAGAAGCCGGCTACTATGGTGTTTGGTATGGTGATGACCTATACGGACATTCTACAGCATATATTAACAATATGGACGATTTGAAGCATGAGATATATAATGCTGTTACACGTTGGATGTTCAATTATGAGCAAGGTGAATGGGAACATGCATCAATTGTTGTAAGTATGCAATTATGGGACAATACAAATTATAAAAATCATAATGAAGAAGATCCAACCTATTTTGGTTTTGCTATTATGGCAAATGGACCATATAATGGCAATGGCGATCTAGGAATCAATTTGGAAACTATTGTAGACAATACTATTCCTGGAAATCCGTTATCTCATCCAATTGACTACAATAAGTTCAATGTCAAAGATGTAATTCCTACTGATACTGATAATTCACAAGCTGGACAAGTTTATGCAGCTGCACAAAATGAAGTAAATAATTTGCAAGGCCAAAAGAACAGCTTAGATGGTCAAATCAAGTCATTACACGATCATCTTGCTCAATCTCAAAATCGAGTAAATGATTTAACTAAGACTATTAATGATTTGTCTACTAAATTATCTAACGCTAAAACTGAACAAGCTACTGTTCAAGGCCAAATTGGTCAAGTATCTAAGCACGTTGATGAATTAAAGGCTGCACAACCTGCATTAGTTCAAGCAAGAGATAATACTGCTAAAGCTTTAGCTGATTACGAACAAACACATGCTACTGTACTTAACGACTACAATAGTGCTAAGTCACAATTAGACCAAGCTAACAACAAGCTTCAATCCGCTACTAAGGCTAAGGATGAAGCCGAGAAAGTTCTCAACCAAAATAAAGCTAAATTAGCTAATATCAATCAAGAATTAGCTGCTGTTAAGGCACAATTAGCTGACTTAACAACTAAGCTATCAGACGCTAAGTCCTCCCAAACAAGCGCTAAAGCTAACTTAGAAAAGGCACAAGCTGATTACGATAACTACGTAAATACTCATAAAGACTTGATTGATAGTATTGCTAAGTCTGATAAAGAATTGGCTGCTAAGAAAGAAGCAGTACGTGTTGCTCAATCAGCTTATGACAAGGCTAGTCAAGAATACGAAGCTGCTAAGAAGGAAGCTGACAAGTTAGCTAATAAGGTTAAAGACTTAGATCAATCAATTACTAAGTCACAAGAGACTATCAAGTCACTTACTAACAGAATTGCTTCAAATACTCAAATTATCGAAAACAACAAGCAAGTTCACGCACAAGCTGCTAAATTAGCTGCACGTAAAGCCTTTGATGCTCAAATCAATAAGGCTTTAGACAATGTTGTTTATGGCACTAAGACAATTAGCCAACACACTGTTAAGGCAGCTACTGTAAAACCTGCTGTTTCAACTAAGAATACTAAACATGCATTACCACAAACTGGTGCTAACGATAAGCTAAGTCTATTTGCAGCTCTTGCAGGTTTATCATTAAGTTCAATTGGTTTAGGTTCATTAGTTTCAGATAAGAAGAGAAGACGTAATTAAAGTATGGACGAACAAGAGGTTTTAAGGAAACTTGGATTTGAAAGTGAAGCCGAGCTTTTATCTGTCAAGCAATTAGCCAAGTATCATCCAATATATGCTACAGATTATTTTGACCTATCAATTGATGAAAAGGAAACTAATGATTCGATTGATCGCTTATCTGTCGATAAAACGTTTTTACCAATCTTTTATTATAGTGTTTACGGAAGGATAATGATAAGTGGTTGGCGCGCTCTTTTAAATACTGATTATAAGAATAAAGTGATTAGTATTAATACAAAGGATCATCATGAATCGTGGATAAAGGAACAACGAGATAAAACTGATTATTTTTCTGTTGACAATGTAATGATTGATGAAAAAATTCCGGTATATTTAAACGAGCAGAAAAAAGAAATTGGTCGTTTATTTTTAAAAATAGATCAAGGACACGTCTTAGGAAAATTTAGTAATTTACTTTCATATATCGAAAACTTTTTAGGAAATGAACAGAATATCAATAATATTGATATTTATCCACAGTTTGCACGTGCGAATAGGAATTCTAAAAAAGATCATGGACAAGTAAATTTTGAATGTATTATTACCAAACATCCAGCAACTCCTTTTTACTATGAGGCAGAGGCTATTTTTACGCATCCCTTAGATAAGATTCCAATTGGTACTAGAATTAAAATTATTACTCTTGAAAAAACAGAGGACGGTCACTATCAGAAATCTACAGATCCTGATGCTATCTTTGAACATGTATTTATTCCTAATTGCGATTACGCAGAATCAGATCCTGCCTCAGTGCTATCTTCCGATAATACGGCTGTAGATTATCGAAATTTCTTTAAAGAAGGTGATCTAAGAGCGTTAAAGTGGAAAAATATAGATTTCCAAAAGTAATGAATAACTGTGATGGTTAGTTTATATATGATCTAACTATATACATCCTTTCTTTTATTTTAAATAACTAATACGTTAACATTTCATTAAAACCAAGCAATTTCTCCATTGCTTGGTTTTTCTTATTTCAAGTAATCCCTTCAAGCCCTTATTCTGCCGTTTAATAACATTTGTTGCTATAATGAATACGAAAGATTAAAAGTCTTGAGGAGGAATTATTATGAAAGATGAAGTTCAATCTCCACAAGAAGAAGCTCCTAACACATATTGGCGCTGGTTAGTAGAATCTTGGCGTCACCCTCTAGGTCACGATCCTGCAGAGAAGTGGTATGGAGTTGTTACCTTATTAGGTGAAGATATTGTATTATTCATTGGTTTAGCTGTTGCAAGTAATTATATTGCCAACTTGTTTGGGATTACTCTTTTGCATCACGCATCAGGATTTACTTTCTGGGCAATTGTAATTCTATTTGTTGTTCAGATTATTACCATTCTTTGTTCAATGGTTGGGCACTTATTCGTATTTGGTAATACGGGCGGATTTTGGCAGTATGTCAACAAGGTTGCTCAAGTAACTAACTGGAACTTTTGGATTGTAATTTGTGCATTCTTCTTCTTAATCCTAAGTTTAAGTTCAGGTTTGCTTGGATTTGGGGAAGCATTAGTTTGGATTTTTTATGCACTGTTTTCTTTAGGTTCATTCTTGCTAGTTGTTTGTCCTGATCCCGGAACAGAAGAGATGATCCACGACCCATTCTGGGGCGCAGTAATTTATCTAGTAATGATTGCTGTCATCTATTCTATTATTTGGGGCTTGGCCTTTAGTATTATGATTAATCTGTAGTATTAATTATTTAGTAAAAAAGATGTTGATAAATCAGCGTTTAAAGCTGATTATTCAACATCTTTTTTTGTTTATTATTAAATTCATTCTTCTGCATGTTTAACTTTAGGTAAGTTAGCCAACTTATGATAATCCATTTGATATCTTAAAGCTGCATAAATTGGCTTACCACCCAAAAGGTCTAAAACAAAGTAAGCAATAAAAGTAGTAATTAGCATTGGAAAAATCTGCTCAACTGAACCAACCATTTCCGTTAAAAGCGTTAGCGCAGTGAAAGGAGCCTTTTCAATAGCGCCAAAGTAAGCACACATCGAAGTGACAATAATAATGCCATAGCAGCGTTTTGGCGCGATGTTGAAGTGAATCATAAGCACAGCAAATACAACGCCTAGAAGGGCTCCTAAGACTAGAATTGGCATGAAGATACCGCCAGGAACAGATGCCCCGTAAGAAATCATTGAGAAAATAAACCGAACAACGAACCAAACAAGCGGTAATAGCATCAGACTTAAAGTTCCAGTCTGAATACTTTTCATAAAAATCGGATCAAATAAGCTTGAAATAAAGTCGTGTGAACCACCAAGTAAGTTAGCGTTCCATAAACCGATTGGAATTACGAGCAGAAGTGGAATAATACTATGGTAAATTGCTGGAATTTTGGTGATCTTTGCATAAACTGGTTTAAGGCTTAATAGGCAGTATTGATATAGGTAGGCAAGTAATCCTAGGACTACACCGATAATTGCTACAAACCAATAAGAAGTAAGGGGCAGTGACTTGTCTAAAGGGAGGTAGAGGCAAGGCTGGGTACCAAAGAAGCAAAGCGTCATTAGGTCAGATGACATGGCAGCAGCTAGTGCACTCAAAACTTCTTTAGGAGTGAAGTTAAAGGTTATTTCTTCTACTAGAAAAAAGACGCCAGCTAGCGGTGCAGAAAAAGCGGCGCTTAATCCAGCAGCTATTCCGCAACCTTGCAATCTTTTAAAGTCATCTGGATCAGCGTGGAAAAGATCCTCGCCAAAGGCTTGACCAACCATTGCACCCATTTGAATACAAGGGCCTTCCCGTCCTAAGAATAGACCGGGACAAATGGCTAGCAAGCCACCGACAAACTTACGCCATAGAATGCTCCACCAATTCATCTTGTTTTCGTTAAGCATTACAGCTTCAACTTGCGGCACACCTGAACCAGTAATATTGCTTAGAACTGGTTTAATAATCTTCCCTAGAATTAGAACAATTAATAAAGTAATAATAATATAAGGAACTAGGTAAATTGGTTTTTGCCGCATTAAGGGATAGATGAAGAATAAGAACTTCATTGTGTGATCGATGATCCACCTGAAGGTACCAATAATTAATCCGGTTATGATCCCGATCATAATTCCCTGTAAGAAAATAAAGAAGAAGTTTGATGTAAACGGCTTAGCTAAGACTTGCTTAGCAGTTTTAATCAATTTTTTCGCCAGCTTTCTAAAAAGTACTTGCTTAATTTAGTTTACATCAATTAGAAGTTAAACTAATAAAAATAACGATAGCTGGTTGCCATCGTCGTTTTTATCAGTATTAATCTGTTGGTAATTTATATAATTGAGGATTTTGCATTAAATAAAGTTGATTGTTGTCGACCATTATTCCTTTATGCTCTAAGTTTTCATACATTTCATAGAAATATTGCGGATCTTCTTCATAAAAATAGTCCGGTGGAAAACATAGAAAATTATAGACTTTTGATTTTTTAAATAAATTTTTTGCTTTTTCGGTCGACATATGATCATTTGCAGCAATTAAAATACTGACTTCCTTAGTAATTGCATTAATAAATGATTCGGTTACGTATTTATTTTTCTTCATAAAGGACACCTCCATATTTTAAACAGTTAATTGAATTTTGAGTTTTAAAGGCCCATTGGTCAGTTAAATTTTCTGGTTTAAGACGAGATATAGCTTTCTCAAAAGATATTGTACCATTAGAATATAGTGTCAATGCTTCCCAGGAATTTGCTCCATCAACTACAGGACCTATAACTAGATCATAATCTGTATTTAAAGCAAAATCGATATTCTTTCTATTTTTTATGATATAGTTTAGCCAATCTTCGCTTACATGATCAAATATTTTGACTCTTAATGAATAGAATTGTTTTTTATCAAATACATATTTAGAAATTAAAATGTTGTATGGATTTTGTTTTAATTTTGAAGAATTAATTTTTATTTTATGTTTGCTCCATTTTGCTGCTTGATTAATATCTGTAGTTAAGTAAAAGCCTTTACCAAAGTCATGTCTTGGTTTTCCCGCATGAATATCTGGTTTTTCTACAATAACGTCACTGCCATGGTACAAAAGATTTGGAATGGAAATTTTCATACTAAGTCAACTTTCTAAAAATATATAGAGAATAAGTTAGTCTCTATATAAATAAGTACGCAAAAAGAAGATGATTTTTTGTATGAAAATTGAATGAATATAAAAACCGAAGTATCCACTTAATATGAATACTCCGGCTCTCTGATTTAATTTTTATTTATCGCCATCAAAAATAGAAGATTTTACAATAACATAATCTACTACTCGAATTGCACTTAAGTCTTTACCGCCAGCATATGAAATAGAAGACTGTAAATCTTCTTGCATTTCACGCAAGGTATCTTTAATAGAGCCACGGTAAGGAACTAACATTTGTTTTCCCTCAACATTACGATAGGCTCCCTTTTGAACTTCAGAAGCTGAACCCCAATATTGCTTATATCTTTTGCCATCAATTGTAATTAAGTTGCCAGGAGATTCTTCATGTCCTGCAAAAAGCGAACCGATCATTACCATTGAAGCGCCAAAACGGACAGACTTGGCAATGTCACCATTATGACGAATACCCCCGTCAGCAATCAATGGCTTTCTAGCTGCTTTAGAGCACATTCTAAGTGCTGCTAATTGCCAGCCACCTGTACCAAAACCAGTTTTTAACTTAGTGATGCAAGCGCGTCCCGGTCCAACACCAACTTTAGTTGCATCAGCTCCAGCATTTTCTAATTCACGAACTGCTTCAGGAGTTGCAATATTGCCGGCGGTTAAGAAAGTATCGGGTAGTTTATCCTTAATGTATTTGATCATTTTAATAACGTAGTCAGAATGACCATGAGCTACGTCGATTGTAATATATTCAGGGATAATTTTTTCTTTAGCTAGGTAGTCGATAAAATCGTATTCACTATCCTTAATCCCAACAGAAATTGAAGCAAATAAGCCTTTATCATGCATCATTTTAATAAAGTTGGCGCGCTTTTCTGGATGAAAACGGTGCATTACATAGTAGTAGCCGTTTTCTGCTAACCAAATAGCTAAATCATCATCAATTACGCTCTCCATGTTGGCGGGAACAACTGGGATCTTAAATGTTCGGCTTCCAAATTTTACGCTTGTGTCGGCCTCTTTTCGGCTCTTAATAATGCATTTATTAGGTACAAGTTGGATATCATCATAATCAAAGGCTTCCATACTAAAGTAATTGCTCATCTAATTTACCTCGTGCTTTTTAAAAACTACATGAGTTAATATACGGGGGTTATGAGGTAAAGTCAAGAGCAAAAATGAATGTTTATTTTGCTAATTATTAAAAATGTTCGGAAATTAATTGACTATTAAGATATAGATTGTTAAACTAGTCTTCGGTTTTAAGAAAATGATTTTTATGAGGTGAAATCAAATGACAGCAATAGCAGTTGTAGGTAGTCAATGGGGCGACGAAGGAAAGGGTAAAATTACCGATTTCTTAAGTAAAGATGCAGCAATGGCTGTACGTTCAAATGGTGGTAACAATGCAGGCCACACAATTGAAATTGGTGATAAGACTTTCAAGATGCGCCTAATTCCATCAGGAATTTTTGCTGCTAAGAAGGGTGCTGTAATTGGTAATGGTGTCGTTATCAATCCAGAAGTAATGTTCGGAGAATTAGATAATCTTGAAAAAGAAGGGATCGACATTAGTGGCTTGAAGATTTCTAATCGAGCACACGTAATTATGCCTTACCATATTTTGCAAGATACTTATCAAGAAGAAGCTAAAGGTGACAAGAAGATTGGAACTACCAAGAATGGTATTGGTCCTTGTTACATGGATAAGGCTTCAAGAATTGGTATTCGCGTTTGCGATTTACTTGAAAGAGATACTTTTGAAGAAAAGTTACGTACTAATTTAGCTGAAAAGAATGCTTTATTTACTAAGGTTTATAACAAGCCGGCTCTTAAGTTTGAAGATATTTTTGAAAAATATCTTGAATACGGTCAAAAGATGAAGAAATACGTTACTGATACTTCAGTAGTTGTTAATGATGCTTTAGATAAGAATGAAAAAGTATTATTCGAAGGTGCGCAAGGGGTAATGCTTGATATTGATGAAGGAACTTACCCATATGTAACTTCTTCAAACACTATTTCAGGCGGAATTGCTTCTGGTATCGGAATGGGTGCTAACCGTTTGAATACTGTAATTGGTGTTTGCAAGGCTTACACTACTCGTGTTGGTGAAGGTCCGTTCCCAACTGAACTATTAGATGAAGTTGGCGATCGTATTCGTGAAACTGCCCATGAATATGGTACTGTTACTGGTCGTCCACGTCGTGTTGGTTGGTTTGACTCAGTAGCTCTTCGTCACGCTAAGCGTGTTGCTGGTATCAATGCCTTAAGTTTGAACTTATTAGATGTATTTTCTGGCTTTGACAAGATTAAGATTGCTACTGCTTATGAGCTTGATGGTAAAAAGATTGACTACTACCCAGCAAGTTTAAAGGAATTATACAGATGTAAGCCTGTTTACGAAGAATTACCAGCTTGGGATGAAGATATTACTAATGTAAAGACTTGGGAAGACTTACCAGAAAACGCTAAGAAGTTCTTGAATCGCGTTTCTGAATTAGTTGGTGTTCCTTTAGTTACTGTTTCAGTTGGTCCAGATCGTGAACAAACTATTGTTTTGAAGAATCCTTGGGAAATGTAATTTATGCTAGAACGTTATACTCGTCCCGAAATGGGCAAAATTTGGTCATTAAAAAATAAATATAATGCTTGGCTAAAGGTTGAAATTGCAGCAACTAATGCTTGGGCAGAACTTGGTGAAGTTCCTGCTGAAGATGCTAAGAAGATTGCTGATAATGCTTCTTTTACAGTAGAGCGTGTTAGTAAATTAGAAGCTATTACTCACCACGATGTAGTTGCTTTTACTAGAACAGTTTCCGAAAGTTTGGGAGAAGAAAAGAAGTGGGTTCATTTTGGTTTAACTTCAACTGACGTTGTGGATACTGCACAAGGCTATATCTTAAAACAAGCTGACGAAATTATTCTTAAAGATTTAGAAGCCTTAAAAGAAACAATTGCTAACAGTGCGCGTAAGTATAAGTACACTGTTGAAATGGGAAGAACTCATGGCGTTCAAGCAGAACCAACTACTTTTGGCTTGAAATTAGCTCGTTGGTATGCGGAAATTAATCGTGACATCGAACGCTTTAAGGCAGCTGCTAAAGATGTTGAATCTGGTAAGATTTCTGGAGCTGTTGGCACTTTTGCCAACGTTCCACCAGCAGTTGAAACTAGCGTTTTAAAGCAACTAGGTTTAACTCAGCAACCAGTTACTAGTCAAGTTTTGCCAAGAGACTTACATGCTTACTACATCGCTACGATTGCTTTAATTGCTACAAGTATTGAAAATTGGGCAACAGAAATTCGCGGTTTGCAACGTAGTGAAATTCATGAAGTTGAAGAACACTTTAGAGCTGGTCAAAAAGGCTCTTCTGCAATGCCTCACAAGCATAATCCAATTGGTTCAGAAAACCTCTGCGGTATGGCTCGAGTAATGCGCGGTTTTATGGTGCCAGCTTATGAAGATGTAGCTTTATGGCATGAGAGAGATATTTCTCATTCCAGTGCTGAGCGTGTGATTTTACCTGATGCAACAATTGGAATTGATTACATGTTGAATCGTTTTAACCGAATTTTGGCTAACCTCGATGTTTTCCCAGAAACAATGCTCAAGAATATGGACCGTACTTATGGTTTGATTTATTCACAACGCGTGCTTTTGAAGTTAATTGATGAAGCAGGCCTATCACGTGAAAAAGCTTACGACATGGTGCAAAAATTAGCTAATAAGTCATGGCAAGAGCAGACTTCATTTAGAAAGTTAATTGAAGATAGCGAAGTTATGAATTACTTATCTGAAGCTGATTTAGATGATGCTTTTGATTATCACTATCACTTGAAGCATGTAGATGAGATTTTTGAAAAATGCGGCTTAGATTAGGATAGAAATAGAAACGTTTTGTTGGATATAATTATGTCTGACAGAACGTTTTTTATTTTGAGGGAAGATATTTAATCATGAAACATGAACATTCAGCAGGTGCAATTATCTGGCGCAATAAAAATAACGAAACCCAGTATTTATTAATTCAAAGTCAGCCTTATAAGCAATTCAAGAGTGCGTGGGCTTTTTCAAAAGGACATCTTGAAGCAGGAGAAACAGCACAAGAGGCTGCAAAACGAGAAATTTTTGAAGAAGTAGGTTTAAAGCCTGAATTTAATTTTGATTTTAGTGAAAGTTATTCATATCAAGTTACTTCAGAAATTGAAAAGACTGTAACTTTATTTTTAGCAAAATACAATCTTGATCAGAAAATAAAACGGCAAGAAAGTGAAATTAAACAGATTGCTTGGCTAAACTATGAAGATGCGCAAAAAAGGATTAGAGAGCAAAACTTTAAGGAATTCAGTTTCGAAGATCTGTCTTCTATTTTGGCAAAGGCTAATGATTATTTAAATGGACATTGATTTTGAAAATAGTCAGTCTGATGCGATTCTTTATAATTCAAGCCAGATTATATCTAGTCAAAATTAAATACAATGTATATAAATTGTAGTATAATATTAGACAAGGGAGTGATTAATATGGCACATACATATAGTTATCGTGCAGATTCTAAAGATCATGATGAAGTTAAAAGAATTTTAGATAATCTAGGTTTAGATATGTCTACTAGTATTAAAATGTATTTTAAACAAATTATTAGACATAATGGAATTCCCTTTTCAGTAACTAATTCTGATACGCTTACAGAAGATACTAAGAAAGCTCTTTTACTTGCAGAAGCTAAGGATATGGGCTTAATTGAAGACGATACTCCAGCCTTTAAAGATACTAATAAATTGATTAGTTATATGAAAAAACGTGCAAAGGAATTAGAGTAATGTATGAAATAAAAGCCGAAGATACTTTTATTCAGGATGTAAATCGTTGGAGTAAGAAAATTCCTAATTTATGGGATGAAATTCAAGCAATAACTTCATATATGCAAGAAACTGGAGAAATACCGGAAGAATATGATCCACATCTTTTAACTAACGAGGAGTTGAATTATGTAGGATATTTTGAGTTTCATTTATTTGAGGGGAAACTTGATTTGCTTGTTATTCATACAAAAAACAAAAATAAAAAAGTCTTTCGATTGGTTAGACTAGGGTCTCATAATGAGTTATTTCATTCTGATTTACGATAATTAAAATTAAGGTCGTTGCTAGCAAACGGCTTTTTATTTTGCATATTTTTATCTAAAATAAGACTTGAATACAGTTAAAACAAGAAAGTGTATATAAAAATGTCAGAACCAAATTATGCAAAGTTAGAAGCAAGTAACCCTCATTTAGATAAAGAGAAGCCATATCCACTAGCAGGAATCTTGGTTGTGGACTTCACCCATGTTTTGTCAGGTCCCACTTGTACAAGAATGCTTGCTGATGCCGGTGCACGAGTAATTCACATTGAGAGAAAAACAGGGGATGATACTCGCCACATGGGACCATACATTGCAGATGGTTCAAGTGAATATTTCAGAATCTGCAATGCTGGTAAAGAATCAATTGCCTTAGATTTGAAAGATCCAAAAGATCATGCCTTAGCTGAAAAAATGATTGCCAAGGCAGATGTAGTTGTGGAAAACTTCCGTCCAGGTGTGATGGCACGTTTAGGTTTTGATCCAGAAGAAATGGTGAAGAAGTATCCTAAATTAATTTTTGCATCGGTATCTGGCTTTGGACAATATGGACCTTGGTCAAAACAGGCTGCTTACGATACCATTATTCAAGCTGTTTCAGGATTAATGGATGCTACAGGCGAACCGAACGGTAAGCCAACACGTGTTGGAACTTCAGTTTCTGATGTTGTTGCAGGAATCATGGGTTATAGCGCGATTACCACTGCCTTAGTGGCAAGAGAACGCACTGGAAAAGGAACCACAATAGATGTTTCGATGCTAGATTCTACTTTTTCCTTAATGGTGCAGGACTTGATGCTGGCACTTGGCCCACATGAAGTACCACACAGAATTGGTAATCGTCACCCTGATATGTATCCATTTGATACATTTGATTGTCAAGACCAGCCAATTGCTATTTGTTGTGGTAATGATCATTTATGGGGATTATTATCTCATGCGTTAGGCCATGAAGAATGGATTAATCAAGCAGATTTTAAGACAAATGATTTGCGTGAGAAAAACTGGCAAAAAGTTAAAAATGCAATGCAAGATGTACTTAAAACCAAGCCGGCTGCTGAGTGGGACAAGATCTTACATGAAGCAGGTGTGCCAGCTGGATTAGTTTTGAATGTGGATAAGACTAGACGCCTTGATCAAATTATTGAGCGCGGGATGGTTAAGACTTTGCCCGATGGCAATGAAGTTTTAGGCTCACCACTCAAGTATGGAACTTGGAATTCTTATGGATTGCAAAAAGATGCACCGAAATTGGACGAACAAGGTGAGCAGATTCGTAAGGAATTTGAATAAAAATAAGCATGAAAAAAGATCAAGATTTTCTATTTTTTGAGAATCTTGATCTTTTTTATGATTAAAAATTTATTCTTTTAGTTGGTTAAACGCTTCTTCTGGCGTGCAATTGTAAACTTTTTTGAATGCATTATAAAGATTTCGATAGCATTTAAATCCTGATTTTTCGGCAATTTTTTCTATATTTAAATTGCTTTGCAAACTAAGCCGAAGTGATTGCTCAAGTCTAAGTGATGTTAAATAATCAGAAAAAGAGTGGTCTAAATTTTTTCTGATTAATCGAGAGCAATAAGCTACTGAATAACCAAAATGATCGGCGACCATGTGTAAACTGATATTTTCTGTGTAGTGCTTTGAAACGAAATCAATAAATTCATTGAGAAAAGGGATATTTTTACTAGTGGAGCAATGTGTCACAACTAAATATTTCTCTATGAGTTCTTGTAGAATCTGTAGTCCTAAGATATAAATAGATAAATTAATAGAAATATCTTTATCTTGTGTTTCAAGGAATTTTACTAAATTTATGGTATTTGCTGACAAGGTTGAAGATGAAATGGAATTAAGTTTGGAATTAAAATGAAAAAATTGCTGAAATTTTCCATTAGTAACTAAATTTAGAAATGTAAATGGGTATTGTATACAAAGAATGTGACTATTTTTAAGTGCATTTGTTGAATGGATTACACATGGATTGATAATAATAAATTGATTTTGCTTAATTTCTTGGAGCCTTCCATTGATAGTAGTATTCATTTTGCCACTTAAAACAAAAAGAATTTCAGTACTTTCATGCCAATGCGGTGGAATGATTCTTGATGAATCTCTGGAGCGAAAGGAGAAAGCTTTAAATGGTGCAATTGACTTATTTAAAATTTGTTCGTGAGTTATTTTCATAATACGAAAATTGCCCCTTTCTTTTATCATGTGATTGTTTTTAGTGTAGATGTAAATATTTTACATATAAGTAGTAATATTCTGGTATTTAGTGTAAGTGATTAATTATCTAAAATCTATAGTGAAAAGGATAAATATATCGAGGATAAAAATGAAACAAGAGAAAATATTTACATTATTAAATGAAATGTCACTAGATGAAAAAATTGGTCAATTGATTCAGCTATCTGGAGAATTCTTTTCAGCCTCTGACATTTCTATTGGTCCGATTGAAAAATTGGGTATTTCTAAAAAAATGGTTAATTTATGTGGATCAGCATTAAATGTCGTAGGTGCGGAAAATATTCGAAGAGTACAGGATCAACAAATGCAGAAACAACCTCATCATATACCGATGCTGTTTATGTCAGATGTTATTTATGGCTTTAAAACCATCTTTCCGATTCCTTTAGGGTTAGGAAGTTCATGGGATCCAAAATTAGTAAAAAGAGCATACTCTGTTGCTGCTGAAGAAGCATCAGCATCGGGTAATCAAGTAGCATTTGCACCCATGGTAGATGTTGTGCATGATGCGAGATGGGGAAGGGTTTTAGAGTCGCCAGGTGAAGATCCGTATTTAAATTCTGTTTACTCTAAAAATATGGTTGAAGGTTTACAAGAAAATCTCGCAAATAAAACAGGTCAAGTATCATGTATAAAGCATTACGCTGCTTATGGAGCTGTAGAAGCTGGACGGGAATACAATCAAGTTGACATGTCTTTAAGTAATTTATATCAAAATTTCTTGCCACCTTATAAAGCTGGCGTAAAGGCTGGGGCAGGAATGGTTATGACTGCATTAACAACTTTAAATGGAGTGCCCTCTACAGCAGATAAGTGGTTGTTGTCAGATGTACTACGTAAAAAATGGAAATTCAACGGTATTATAATTTCTGATTATGCATCTATTTATGAATTAATTAAACATGGTTTTGCACGAGATTCAACTGATGCTGCTTTAAAAGCTATTGATGCAGGAGTAGATATCGATATGAAATCTCCTTGTTACGCAAATGGACTGCATGAGCTGGTGACGAATGGAACACTAGATGAAGAAAAAATAAATAATGCAGTTCTCAAAGTGTTAAATCTCAAAAATCAATTAGGTCTATTTGAAAACCCGTACTTTGGTGCTTCTGTTGAAAAAGAAAAAAATAGTATACTTACTCCTCAAAAACGTAAATTAGCACGAAAATTAGCTCAAGAATCACTAGTTTTAATTCAAAATAAAAATAATATATTACCTCTGAAGAAAGATGCAAAAGTTGCTTTAATTGGTCCTTATGCCAATAGTCAAAAATTAATTGGTATGTGGGCAATTCATGGAAATTCAAAAGATACTGTAACAATAGCTGATGGATTAAGACAATATACTAATAATTTAACTGTAACTCATGGGACAGATTTGTGTCGTGATAAAGCACTATTAAAAAAGCTAGGATTTTTGACAGAGGAAGACATTAATAAAATTGTATCTTCACCAGAAAAAGAAAGGCTACATATTCAGAATGCATTTAAGGCTGCAAAAGCAGCTGATATTATAGTTTTGACATTAGGTGAAGAAACATATGAAGCAGGAGAAGCTGGTGCTAAGACAAACTTAAATATTGCGCCAAATCAATTGAAACTATTGGATAAATTATCCCAATTAAATAAACCAATAATTTTAGTACTCATTAGTGGGAGACCATTGGTACTGACGAAAGTTAAAGATAAGGTCGATGCAATACTGGAAAGTTGGTTTCCTGGTACTGAAGGTGGCAATGCAATTGCGGATATCCTATTTGGTAAGGTAAATCCTTCAGGAAGATTAACTATGAGCTTTCCATATGCTTCAGCTCAAGAGCCGTTATATTACAATCATTTGTCTACAGGAAGACCAGAGAATAACTCTCAGCATGTCGGCAGATTTGTATCTAAGTATATTGATGCATCAGCTAGAGCTTTATATCCATTTGGCTATGGGCTTTCGTATGGAAAAATAAAGTATTCAAATTTAACTATTTCGTCTGAGCGATTATTTTTGGATAAGCCTGTAAAAATTTCATTAGATATTGAGAATTTAAGTGATTATGATCGGAAAGAAACTGTCCAGTTATATATCCATCAAGAAACAGCTAGTATCGTTCAGCCAGTTAAGCGATTGATAGATTTTACCAAGATTGCCATATCAGGTCATTCAAGTCAACATGTAGAATTTTATATAAATGCAAGTCAATTGTCATTTTATGACAACATTGGTAGGTCACATAAAGAAAGTAGCAAAATACAGGTTTACGTTGGTACCAATGGAGTACAGCTATTAAAAGGTAAATTTGATTTTATAAATAAGAGGTCATAATTTTACATATTAGATGTAACAGAAATGTATTTAATCGTATCTGATAAGCGCTTACAATAATTGGCGTAAGGGATATAAAAGAAATGGAGAAAGAAAATGTCTAGTAAAGAAAACAAAAAGATAGCTGAGGAGGTTATAGCCGCCATTGGCGGAAAAGAAAATATCGTTTCTTTAGCCCACTGTGCTACAAGATTAAGAATAGTTGTAAAAGATCGTAAAAAGGTAAATGAAAAAGCACTAGATAAAATTGATAAGGCAAAAGGATACTTCTTTACGGCTGGTCAATATCAGATTATTTTTGGTACTGGCTTAGTAAATGATGTTTATGAAGCGGTAAAAGAAGAAGGAGTTTCTACAACATCTAAAGATGATCTGAATGATGTAGCTGCAAAACAATCAGGATGGTTTCAAAGATCAATAAGAATGTTTGCAGATGTCTTTGTACCAATCATCCCTGCTTTGGTTGCAACAGGTCTTTTTATGGGGTTGCAAGGTTTATTAACACAACCAGCTCTTTTAAAGATGATGGGAATGTCAGCTAAATCAATTCCGGTTCAATTTACTACTTACTTTAATATTTTAACTGGAACGGCTTTTAGCTTTTTACCAGTTTTAATTTGTTGGTCAGCATTTAGAGTTTTTGGTGGTAGTCCAATTTTGGGTATTTTACTTGGTTTAATGCTAGTTAATCCTGCTTTACCATCAGCATGGGATGTTGCCCAAGGAAAAGTTGCTCCACTAATGTTTTTTGGCTTTATTCCAGTTGCTGGCTATCAAGCTTCAGTTTTACCAGCTTTTATTTTGGGATTTATTGGAGCGAAAACTGAAAAGTGGATTCATAAACATGTTATCAGTTCTCTTGATTTAATTGTTACTCCATTTGCTACATTATTAGTTGGAAGTATTTTAGGACTACTTTGCGTTGGTCCAATCTTCAGAATTGTTGAACAAGGAATTTTACATGCAGCAGAATGGATAGTTCAATTACCATTTGGATTAGGTGGACTAATTTGGGGTGCTGTTTGTCAGATGATTGTGGTTACTGGATTACACCATGCACTAAACTTAGTAGAAATCCAGTTATTAGCAAATACTCACTGGAATCCTGTAAATCCAATTGGATCTGCTGCTATTGCCGCACAAGCTGGCGCTGCCTTGGCTGTAGCCTTACGAATTCATTCAAATAAAATGAAACAAATTGCATATCCATCAACAATTTCAGCTTTACTCGGTATCACTGAGCCAGCAATTTATGGTGTAAATATTAAATATATCAAACCATTCTTATTTGGTTGTATTGGTGGTGGTATCGGTGGTTTTCTTTCAAGTATTTTAAATTTGAAAGCTACTGGTATGTCAATAACTGTTATCCCAGGTATATTATTATTTTTGAATCAACAACTTCCACTATATATTCTTGTTTGTGTAGTTGGTTTTGGAGTGGCGTTTGGTTTAACTTACGTTTATTACGGTAAACATGCATTTGATAGTAATAAAAATAGCAAGAAAGAAGATATAGAGAAAAAACAAAATACTTTTAAGCAAGAGCCTAGTCATGTATCAGATGAAGTAATAGATGCTCCTGTTAGTGGTAAAATTGAAGCTTTAAATTTAGTTTCTGATAAAGCCTTTGCTTCAGGAATGATGGGAAAGGGAATAGCTATTGAACCATCATCAAATAATATAGTTTCTCCTGTTAATGGAACGATTACTGTGGCTTATCCAACAGGTCATGCATATGGAATTAAATCAGATGATGGTGCAGAAATTCTCATTCACCTAGGTATAGATACAGTAAATCTAAAAGGAAAAGGCTTTAACACTGTAGTAAAGCAAGGCCAAAAGATAAATAAGGGTGAATTGCTTGGAACGTATGATTATCAAGAAATAGGCAAGGAGGGTTATGACAATATAGTTATTGTTTTGATTACTAATTCGAAGGATTATGCAGAAGTTGATCCAATTGCTTCTGGAAATGTTCAAGCACAACAAAAATTAATTGCCTTAACTGAACCTACAATGTCTGAGCAAGCAAAAGGTACTGTAAATGAATTAAATTAATAAGCTTTAAGTTGTAAGAAAGCTAATTGTATCAATACCTCCCCCTCTTTTTAGATACAATTAGCTTTCTTTTTTATCAAAATGAGTGTGTAAAAATGATTAATAGAAGAAAACAGTTTGAATACTTAGTTTCAAATCTAAAAGATATTCCTAAAGAAAATTTGAACAAAGAAAAAAATAGTGTAAAAAGATCACCATATCATCAAAGAATTCATATTGAGAGCTTATTTGGCATGTTGGGTGATCCAAATGGTTTTTCATATTTTAATGGATACTATCATTTATTTCACCAATGGTTTCCGATGAAATATAGTACGAATCCGAATTATTTTCAACAGGGATGGTTTCATTGGAAATCAAGAAATTTGGTTGATTGGATACCAGTTGGCGAAGCAATGAACAATGATACTGTATTTGATAAGTATGGAGTATATTCGGGTAGTGCTATTCCTATCAATAATAAATTGTTTCTTATGTACAATGGTAATTCTTGGACCAATACTGATACAGATGATTGGCATAGAGTTCCGTCTCAATTAGGAGCCTATATGAATGAAAATGATAATGTAGCTAAATTGGCGAATCCATTAATTAAAGGACCAATTTCTGGTTATACCGGTCATTTTCGAGATCCTAAAATTTTTAAGAAAAATGGTAAATATTATTCAATAATCGGTGCACAAACAAAAGCAAAAACTGGTACTGTCCTAATTTATGAAAGTCAAAATTTAAAGCTTTGGAATAAAGTTGGTGAAATTAAAACTAATTTTGAAAAAAATGGCTATATGTGGGAGTGTTCAGATTATTTTGAATTAGATAATAAAGGAGTGGTGCTTTTCTGTCCTCAAGGATTGAAGAGTAAAGGAAATCAATTTTTAAATGCATTTCAAGCATGCTACGCCATTGGAAATAAGTTAGATTTTAGAAACTTATATTTTGAAGGGAAAAAGTACGAAGAAATAGATTCTGGTTTTGATTTTTACGCTCCTCAAACAATGATCGCGCCTGATGGAAGACGTATTTTAAGCGCATGGATGAGTATTATGAATTCAAATTCTCCACTAATTAAATATCATTATGATGGATGTTTAATTTTCCCGAGAGAATTATCAGTACAAAATGATAAACTCATTCAAAAACCAGTAAGCGAGATAACAAAATTGTATACGACTGATTACAAGGGTAAGAGAACAATCAGTAAAAATCAGGAAATTATCGCTGGTTTAGTTAATTGTAGAGATATTAAGTTTGACATTTCTACTAAATATAATAATGCTATAAGTATAATAGACTTGTTTGCTGATAGGAAAAATACGAATCATTTGCGTTTAGTCTTAAATAGGATGAAGAATAGATTTATAGTGCAAAGAGGTAAAGCTGGGCTAGAATTTGAAGACGAGTTTGGAAATGAAAGAAGTTGTAAGCTGAAAGTTGAAAATTCTGTCAGCATACGAATAATTCAAGATATATCATCGGCAGAGATATTTATTAACAATGGAGAAAATGTTTTTACAATGCGAGTATTTGTCCCTAAAGATCAATATCATATTTTTGTGAAAAATGTTAATGGGGAAGTAAATGTTAAGTATCAAATTCATCAATTAAGAAAAATGAGCAGTGAATAATTTTATAAAAGTAGACATGAAAAAAGATCAAGATTTTCTATTTTTTGAGAATCTTGATCTTTTTTTATGTGGCGTAAAGATTTTTTTAACATTAAATCTTTATTTCTAGCCTATTCTAATATATTCTAAACTCTACTATTGTTATATAATTAACAAAAAATTAATAAATTATAAAAATACTAGGAGATGAAATTATGACAATTGGAGAAGCACTGTATGAAGAGCGACAAAAATTAGGATTAACGCAAGAAAATATGGTGAAGGGAATTATTAACAAAGGGCATTATTCTAAAATTGAACGAGGATTGGAAAATATTTCAATTGATACATTGTTTAGAATTATTTTGAAACACCATATTGATATTAGTGACTTTTTCAATAAAGTGAAAGACAATTATTATACTTTTGAAGATAAAAAAGCTGAAGAACTAAAGCAAAAGATAATGTACGCTTTTAATAATAATCAAAGAGAAGAATTAAGAATATATTTAAATGAAATTTTGGATTTAAAAGAGCATCAGATTTTTAAATATCGAACCGTAATTGCTATTGCATCTTTAGAAAATAATTTAGCTGACTTAAGTCCATCTTTTAAAAATAAGATAGTTACTAAATTTTCCGAGCATGAAAATTGGCTTGAAAATATTGGAGCATTACAGTTATTTTCTGACTGTATGAAAATATTTACTTTGGAACAGCTAGACTATTTTCTTAGTCAACTGTTAAAGCATTATCAAAAACATACTTATTCTGAAAGTATGCAAGAAAGAATAGCAATTATTTGCAATAATTATCTTTGCTATTGTTATAAGCAAAAAATAGCTGGAAGTAATATTCAAAATGCATTGAGCTATTTAAAAAATTTAGAACCGGTTGGTCATTTTTTGCTTTATAAAATATGTTATGATCTATATTTTTATTTATTTGAAGGCAATACAGAAAAAGCAAATCAAATAAAGAAATTGCTGATTAATTGTGGATATCAAGACTGTATTGAACGGTGGCAAATTTAGTTGTGTCTGACGCAACAAATTAAGTAAATATGAAAAAAGATGTGATAATTGTGAGCAATAAAATATAAGTAGGTTACTTTTACCTAGAAGGGAGGACAAAGATGAAAAATAAGAAATTAGTTGTGACTGCTTTGGTAGCTTTATTACTTTTAGTAGGCGGTGGAGTATGGTTTTATCATAATCAGACGACTGTCCCTAAAGGCTGGGTTAATCAAAGCTTAATGACTTTGGAAAAATCAGATAATAAGCTAAGTAATTCTTTTTATTTGATGTTTGACAAAAATACAGCTTATCTAGCTACACGCTTAGGGGGCAATGAAGAAAGTAAACCTTCAAAATTGAGTAAAGATATTTTAAATGCTTTTTCATTGAAAGAAAATGAACGCCCACAAGCAGGTCAATGGGTAAAATTGGGCAGAGTTAAAACCGAAAAGTTGAAAAATGGTTACAAGTTTAAAACGCGTAAAGTAACTTTCATTTTAAAGAAGACTGCTAACGGTGCTTATCAAAGCCAAGATGGTACTTATTGGCAATTTGTTCCAGAAGGAGTGGCAGAAAGCAAATAATCAAAATGGATATAAGTGATATTAATATTAACCAATATAAAAAATATGCCTAATTAGATTTTGTTAGTCTAACTAGGCATATTTTTATTTATAAGTATTGCAGAAATTGAGTATAGTTAATCTCGATCTTTTACTTTATTCAAATTCATCTAATGCATCCAAGGCATTTTCCCAGTCATTATTTGCCTGGTCTAATTGCTTTTGAACAGCGGATAGTTTTTCTTGCAGTGGTCCAAGCTTTTCAAATGAAGCGGCAATATCTGGATTTGCCATTTCAGTTTGAATTTCTTTTTCTTCTGCTTCTAATTTTTCAATTTTAGCCTCAGCGTCGCTGACTGCACGTTCTAATTTTCTCTTTTGAGAATCGCGTGCCTTTTGTTCTTGGTAAGATAGCTTGCCCTTATTTTGACTAGCTGCTGGAGTAGTTTCAGCTTCTGCTGTTTGTGCTTCTGCTTCTTGAGCTGCTGCAGCTTGCTTAGCCTTTTCATCTAAGTAGTAAGAATAGTTACCATTATAGATCTTAGCGTGGCCGTCGCGAACCGAAATAATCTTGTTAGCTAACTCATTAATGAAGTAACGGTCGTGAGAAACAAATAGCAGTGTTCCATCGTAATTATCTAATGCTTCTTCAAGCACTTCTTTAGCTTCAATATCTAGGTGGTTGGTAGGTTCATCCATTAGTAAAAAGTTGTCTTTTTCAAGAGACAAAACAGTTAAAGTAAGTCGAGCCTTTTGACCACCAGATAATTGGCCAACGGTCTTATCAATGTCTTCGGCAGTGAATAAGAAGGAAGCTAAAATAGAGCGGACATCTTTTTCAGGCATTGTCTTGTGACGGTCCCAAATTGTATCAAGAACAGTCTTTGAAGGATCTAAACTCTGAAGTTCTTGGTCGTAGTAACCGATATCTAAACTTGCACCATATTTAATTGAACCATCTTTTGGTTCAAGCTTTTTCATAATGGTTTTGAGCAAGGTAGACTTACCAATTCCGTTAGGGCCGATAATAGCAACACGGTCATTCTTATTAACTTGGAAGTCAATATCAGAAACCATCACTTTATCAGGATAGCCAATGGTTAGATCTTTAGCGATCAACACTTCCTTACCAGAAGGGCGTTCACTAGTGAAGTTAATACGAACTTTTTGCTTGTGCTTAGGTGGCTTGATTCGCTCCATCTTGTCTAAAACTTTACGCCGACTTTGCGCACGTTTAGTAGTTGAAGCACGAACTAAGTTCTTTTGAATGAACTCTTCTTCTTTTTTGATCTTTTCTTGTTGCTTTTCATAAGCAGCTTCTTGCTGGCTATCCATCAATTCACGTTCTTTAACGTATTGGCTGTAATTACCCTTGAAAGTAGTCAGTTTTCCAAAGTTTAATTCAAAAATTTGATTAGCTAAGTGATCTAAGAAGTACTGGTCGTGAGAAACTGTAATAATTGCGCCTTGATAGTTCTTTAAAAACGCTTCTAACCAATCTAAAGTATCTAAGTCAAGGTAGTTAGTAGGTTCGTCAAGCAGCAGTACTGGTGGCTTTTGTAAAAGCAATTTAACAAAGGCAAGTCGTGTCTTTTCACCGCCAGAAAGAGTGCCAATTACTTTATTCCAAGTGTTTTCTTTAAAATTAAAACCGTTAAGAATACTCTTAATTTCAGCTTGGTAGGTAAAGCCGCCTTCTTGTTCAAAGTCGTAAGCTAATTGATCATACCGCTTGAGCAAGTCTTCATCTTCGGGATGGTCAGCAATTTGCTCTTGCATTTTGGTGATTTTTTTATTTTTTTCGATTAAATCATTAAAGACAGTAAGCATTTCATCCCAGATTGTTTTGTCTTCATCGAGACCATTTTCCTGGGCGATATAGCCGACTTTTAATCCCTTATTAATAGTAAATTGACCACTAGTTGGTTCTTGTTGACCAGTCATGATCTTTAATAAGGTAGTTTTTCCGGCTCCGTTAGGTCCCACAAGACCAATTCTGGCATTGTCAGGAACCGAGAAAGAAATGTTACTGAAGATGGTATTGCCTCCAAAACGTTGTTCGAGGTCTTGAGCTTGTGCAATAATCATAATTATTTTTCTCCTAATGCTTATTTTAACATAGTGAATCTTTTAAATTTTATGAAAATATGGCCTTTGTGAAAATTGTTTCTTGATTTATCCTTGAAGAATGCCTATTATTAGTTTGATTAGTAAATATTTCACATTCGTATTTTATAAAAGAAAGAGGCCTCTTAATGGATGAAATTAAGATTCCTAAGGCTACTGCTAGACGCTTGCCACTGTATTATCGCTATTTGATCTTTTTAAATGATGAAGGAAAAGAAAAAGTTTCTTCAACTGAACTTGCTGAAGCAGTTCAAGTTGACAGTGCTTCAATTCGTCGTGATTTTTCTTACTTTGGTGCTTTAGGTAAGCGTGGCTATGGGTATGATGTTAAGAACTTGCTTAATTTCTTTAAAAAGATTTTGAACCAAGATACTTTAACTAATGTTGCCTTGGTCGGTGTTGGTAATATGGGACATGCGCTTTTGAATTATAACTTCAAGCGTACTAATAATATCAGAATTAGCGCCGCTTTTGACATTAATCCTGAAATTACTGGAACAATTATGTCAGGTGTGCCAGTTTATGATATGAGTGAAATGAAGAAGCAGCTTCGTGAGCAACAAATTACGATTGCAATCCTTTGTGTACCGCAAACAGCAGCTCAAAAGACTGCTAATGAAATGTTTGATGCCGGGATTAAAGGAATTATGAACTTTACGCCACTTCGTTTATCTGCACCTTCGAGTGTTCGTGTACAAAATGTCGACTTGGCGACTGAACTTCAAACTTTGATTTATTTCTTAGATTCAGACAAAGATAAGAACAAAAAATAATTTACTATTAATATAGCTTTTGCACAAGCTTAATTAGGCTTGTGCATTTTTTTATACACTTTTATTTGTAATCAGAGTGGAAATAATTTTAAGATAAATAGGCATAGAATTTTTAAATTTAGAAATAAGGTAGATAAAATGATTAAAAAGATTGCAGTTTATTGTGGCGCACGCTCAGGTAACCGTCCTGGATATGCGAAAGCTGCTTATGAATTTGGTAAAAAAATGGCAAACCACCAGATTGAGCTAGTTTATGGCGGCGGTAAGTATGGTTTAATGCGAGCAGTTGCTGACGGAGTTTTAGAAAATGGCGGTATTGTTCATGGCATTATTACTGAAGAATTAAAAGACCGCGGTGCAGCTTACGATAAGGTGCAAGATTTTCGCGTGGTGCCAAGTATGGATAAGCGAAAAGATACGATGATGAATTTAGCTGATGGGATGGTAGCTCTTCCTGGCAGTATTGGTACTTTGGAAGAGATCAGTCAAGCGATTTCTTGGACGGCAATTGGCGATAATGCTAAGCCCGTTGCTTTTTATGATTATGCTGGCTTTTATGACTATTTAGATAAGCTATTAAAGCGCATGAATCAGGATGATTTTTTAGAAAATATTTACTTAGATACAGTTTATTTTGGAACCGATTTTGATAAGATTCTGCAGTTTATGGAAGATTATCAGGCTCCGGCTTATCGAAAATATTGATTTATTAAGTTAGAAATTAAAAAGAAGTATGAACCTAAAGACGAGGGGAAATTTAGTTTCATGCTTCTTTTTTTGACCACTTAGAACTTTAAAATGACCACTTAGTCAATTTCACTAGATTTTAATCTTATATTCATGTTTAATATAAATATCAAGAACGAAACAAGGAAGTGAGAATTGTGAAAGTTAAGCTTGAACTTGATCCAGATCAGCAAGAGACAGAAATAACGATTCATGCTAAAAGTTTAACGCCTGAAGTAGAAAGAATTTATCATCAACTTCAAACTGATTCAGAACATCCTGATCAAATTGAAGGGATGATGGATAATACTTCCTATTATTTAAGTATTAACGATATTCTCTTTTTTGAAACAGACGCTAAGCAGGTAATGGCGCATACGACGAGGAATGCATATTTTGTTAAGTATAAATTATACGAACTAGAAAACTTATTAAGTGGACAGTTCATGCGAGTATCGAAATCGACGATTTTAAATTTAGATCAGATTTATGCTGTTACTAAATCGATCTCTAATTGTCAGATTAAGTTTCATGATTCATATAAAACTGTCTATGTTTCAAGAAGATATTACCGAGATTTAAATGAAAGATTAAAAGAGAGAAGGACATTATCATGAGAAAGGCCAGTTTTGGAAGAGTTCTTTGGGGGTTAGGCTTGCTTGCGGCAGCTGCGTTTTTAGTTTTAGATCAGCTCCACTTGATGCCACTAGAATTAGGCTTTTGGGCAATTTTTTGGACCGTGGTCTTTGGAGCAACCTTAATTACTTCTTTAATTAATAAAAGCTTAGGAGGCAGTATTTTTTCAATTGCATTCCTATTAATTATTTATGCTAAACCACTTCATATTGAACGTATTGTTCCTTGGACAGTACTTTTAGCAGCGTTTTTAATCTGGGGAGGTTTGAGATTAATTTTCAAAAAAAGCTGGAAACCGACTGTGATTATTAATGGTGAAAAAGTTAACGCTAATTGGTCAGATTTGAAAGCTCCACATAAATTTAAGGCTGAACATGTTTTTTCTGATACGTCTAGTTCAGATAATGACGACAATATCGTAATTAGTGAAAAGTTGTCTTCTACTTCGCGTTACGTTCATTCACAACACTTAGAAACGGTGACTGTGAATGTTTCAATGGGGGATGTTAATGTATATCTTGATTCAGCTAAGCCTGCTGGGGATGAGGTACTTGCTAACATTAATATGTCGATGGGAGATATAAATATTTACATTCCAACTTCTTGGCGAGTTGATGATCAACTTGAACATAAATTTGGTGATTTCACTATTGATGGTGATCAACCAGCAGAAGGTCCAACATTAGTACTTCAAGGACGTGCTAATATGGGGGATGTTACTATTAAGAGAGTTTAGAATAGAAAAATCGATTAGCTCTAATTTGAAGTAAAAATTAATTTGCTGTAAAGTACTTGTAGTACAAAAAAGAGAGCTACTAGTAATAGCTCTCCGAAGCACAAGCCGCTAAAAGTGCGGTGACAAAATTATTATTAGCAAACTAAAAAGTCGCTTTTAACTCTGCCAAAAGTCATCAAGCGGCTTTTTTGTTTGCTTATTTTTTCTTCCACAAATCGTGGATAGCTTTTATGAGCTTTTTTACGGCTTTTACCAACTTGGTCATATCTCGCACAAGCTTTACCAATAACAAGACAATACAATCCAAGAGCCCTAATTTTATCAAAAATTACAGACAATCCATATTGAATTTTTAAATAAATATCAAGTAAATTAGCACTTTTTAGCACTCAAGCAAGAAAAGTGCTAATTTTTGCGTTTAAATACTTGCTTTTCTTTTACAAACAAGGTACTATCGTAATTGTAAGTTAGCACTTATGAGATATGAGTGCTAAATGATGTAATAATAGATTAAATATGTACAGGAGGGACTAACGTGTTACAACCAATTGGTGATCGCGTAATCGTTAAAGTAAAAGACGAAGAAGAAGAAAAAGTTGGAGGCATTGTCCTGGCTTCTAACGCTAAAGAAAAGCCTCAAATGGGTGAAATTATTGCCGTAGGAAATGGTAAGCGTAACGCAAACGGCGACTTAATTCCTATGTCAGTTGCAAAAGGTGAAACAGTATTCTTTGATAAATACTCTGGCACTAACTTGAAATACGAAGGCGAAAAGTATTTAGTACTTCGTGAAAGCGACTTATTAGCTGTCGTTAAGTAATTAAATTAGAAATAAAAGGTGGCATATAAATATGGCTAAAGACATTAAATTTTCTGAAAATGCAAGACGCTCATTATTAAAGGGTGTTGATAAATTAGCAGACACTGTTAAGACAACTTTAGGACCTAAGGGTAGAAATGTTGTTTTGGAAAAGAGCTATGGTGCTCCTGACATTACTAACGATGGTGTTACTATCGCTAAGAGTATCGACTTAAAAGATCACTTTGAAAACATGGGTGCAAAGCTTGTTTCTGAAGCTGCACAAAAGACTAACGATATTGCTGGTGACGGTACTACTACTGCTACTGTTTTAACTCAAGCAATTGTTCGTGAAGGTATGAAGAACGTTACTGCTGGTGCAAACCCTGTTGGTATTCGTCGCGGTATTGAAACTGCAACTAAAGCAGCTGTTGACGAATTACACAAGATCAGCCACAAGGTAAGCACTAAGGATGAAATTGCTCAAGTTGCTTCTGTTTCATCAGCTTCAACTGAAGTTGGTAACTTAATCGCTGACGCAATGGAAAAAGTTGGTCACGATGGTGTTATCACAATTGAGGAATCAAAGGGTATTGATACTGAACTTTCAGTAGTTGAAGGTATGCAATTCGATCGTGGTTACTTATCACAATACATGGTAACTGATAACGATAAGATGGAAGCCGACTTAGACAACCCTTACATTTTGATTACTGACAAGAAGATTTCTAACATTCAAGACATCTTGCCATTACTTCAAGAAATTGTTCAACAAGGTAAGAGCTTATTAATCATTGCTGATGATGTTGATGGTGAAGCTCTTCCAACTCTTGTTTTGAACAAGATCCGTGGTACTTTCAATGTTGTTGCTGTTAAGGCTCCTGGCTTTGGTGACCGTCGTAAGGCAATGCTTGAAGATATCGCTATTTTAACTGGTGGTACTGTAATTTCTTCAGACTTAGGTCTTGAATTAAAGGACACTAAGATTGATCAATTAGGTAAGGCTGGCAAGGTTACTGTAACTAAGGACTCAACTACTATTGTTGAAGGTGCTGGCTCAAAGGATGCAATTAGCGAACGTGTTGACCAAATCAAGAAACAAATTGCTGACACTACTTCAGACTTTGACCGTGAAAAGTTACAAGAACGTCTTGCTAAGCTTGCTGGTGGTGTTGCTGTTATCAAGGTTGGTGCTGCTACTGAAACTGAATTGAAGGAAAGAAAGTACAGAATCGAAGATGCCTTGAACGCAACCCGTGCCGCTGTTGAAGAAGGATACGTTGCCGGTGGTGGTACTGCATTAGTTGATGTTATGAAGTCCATCCAAGGTAATGTTAAGGGTGATTCTCAAGATGCACAAACTGGTGTAAACATTGTGATGAAGGCTTTAGGTGCTCCTGTACGTCAAATCGCTGAAAACGCTGGTAAAGATGGTGCTGTTATCTTAGATCACTTAGAACACGAAGACCCAGAAATTGGTTACAATGCTGCAACTGACAAGTGGGAAAACATGGTTAAGGCTGGTATCATCGACCCAACTAAGGTAACTCGTTCAGCACTTCAAAATGCTGCTTCAATTGCTGCCTTGTTGTTAACTACTGAAGCTGTTGTTGCTGATGCTCCAGAAGATGACAAGAACCAAGCTCCTGCAGCTCCAAACCCAGGTATGGGAATGGGAATGTAATTTAATTCCTGACAAAAAATAAGAAAGAATTATTATAATAATCCTATTAATTTATTGATAGGCATAATGCAAAAGAATCGAGCAATCGCTGATGGTTGCTCGATTCTTTTTTTGTGGGCTTTGTAGGATTAAGGCTTATTTCTTTAGGTTGTAAGACGATAAATATAAAAAATTGAAATCGAATTCAATATTAGTATAGAATTTATAAAAATAAGTGTTATTATATAGCTGTTGATTGAAAATGTTATTTTATTAAGGAAATATTCATGCAGGTCTATTGGAGGTAAGTTGTATGAGTAGTAATATGTTTGGTGATAAACACAACCATTATAGTATTAGAAAACTTTCTGTTGGGGCAGCATCTGTTTTGATTGGTGCCACAATTTACTTGGGGGGGGGTAAACGCCCAAGCTGTACGCGCTGATAGTGTTAATGAGGATGCTACTGAACAAGTAGAGAAGAAGGATGAAGCTAACGTTAAGGCAGCAGAAGTAAAGACTACTGAACAAAAGCAAGAAAATAATAAGACAGCGGTTTCTGCTACTAATGAAAATGCTAAGCAAAATGTTGCTGAAAATACATCAGATAGTAAAAAGGTTGCATCAAATAGGGATGTTAATGTTATTAAAAACGATGTAACTACTGATGAAAAAGCAGCTGCTAAGTCTAGTGTTCAAACAGATAAAGATGTTAATGCGAATAAGTTGAACACTAATACTGTTTCAGTGAATAAGCTTCAGAGAAATGTTAATGTTGCTGGACTTGCTGAGAGCAAGGCTACTAGTGAGATAAATAGTACTCTTTCGGTTCGAGAATCAATGCAACAAAAGGCAGTGAGCTTAAAAGCTAATGAAATAGCCCGTACAGTTATAATGAATAAGCCTGCAGGTCCTGACCAAATTACCCAATCTGTAAAATTAGGAACTATGTTAGGGAGTAGCAATGGACAAATTATAGATGGAAAAACTACTAAAATTTATACTGCAACTGTCATAGCTGTTGGGTCAAGTACAGATATGAAAAAGTATAGAGTCACAGTTGATTCTGATACTGGTGAAATATTAGCAGGTCAGGATTTGTATGATACATTTATGAATCTCCAACCAAGTGATTTTAAAGTTAACCTAGACGCTATAGATCAAAGCCAAATTGACGTACCCGGTTATACTTGGAAAATTACCAGTGCAACTCCAGCAGGAGCTAATATTGGGAAGGAAGATTATACATTTGGTAATCCGCAAACGATTACGATAGATTATACTCGCGATGTCGAAGGTAATATAAAGAAAAAGGTTACAGAAATTACCGATAAGTTAGTAAATAATCAAATGACGACCGAACCAGCTAGAACAGTTATTCTGAAAAAGACAACAACTGGAGCTGCTAATGATGAAACAATTGTACAAAAAGCTGATATTAGAGGATTAGCTAGAACAAGTAGTAAAACAGTAGCTGGCATAACTGAAAAAAAGATAGAAGTAGCTATTGCGCCTTATGTTGAACCGGATAAACCTTCTAGTCAATATTACAAGCAGTATACTATCACGTTTAATCCCGATACCGGACAAATAATTTCTGGTCAAAATGACTATGATCAATTAATGGCATTAAAACGTAGTGATTTTAAAGCGGATTTACCAGCCATTGAAGATAGTCAAATTGACGTACCCGGTTATACTGCGATAATTACCAGTGCAACCCCAGCAGGAGCAGGATTAGAAGCTGAAACATATACATTTGGCCATCCACAAACGATTACGATAGATTATACAAAAGTAAAACACACTGTAACTTATCAATTTAAAGATCCGTTTGGCAATCAAGTGGGTACTTCGGTACCAGTAACTGGTGCAGTTGGTAGCAATCAATCGGTTAACTTAACTCTTCCAGATGGTTACCAACTTGCTTCAGGTAGCCTTCCAACTAGTGTTACTATCCCTGAAAGTGATAAAATTATTCCAATTCCTGTAAAACATCAACTTACAATTACTCTTTCAGGTGAAAGTGTATTTAATTATGCGGATGATAACTGGCAAAATTTAGTTGAGACTAATGAACTTCCTGCTAGTGGCTATTATGTTGAGTTTAATGATGCTAACGCTAGGGTACAACTGAATGATGGCGATGTAACGTATAATGAAAATAGAAATGCCGGAACTTACACAGTTAGTCTAACCGAGAAGGGTCTTAATGACATTAAGGATCAATCGCATGATAACTTCATTTATCCAGATCTTAAGGATGTCAAAAGTGAGGCCAAGTTTATTATAAATAAAGGAAATAAAACAATTTCTCTTATGGGAGGAGATACGAAGGTATTTGATAATACTTCGACTCTTCCAGATCAGGGTACTTTCTATTCTGGACTAGGTCTTGCGGATAACGATCAAGGTAGAATATCAGTTTACAATTCAGATGGTAATCCTAGAACAATTCAATTAACACCAGCTGATGTAGAATTTTGGTTTAATGGACATAAAATTGCTAAAGACCAAGCTAAGAATGTTGGAAATTACAATCTTCGTTTAACTGATGATTTTATTAATAAAGTTAAAGCTGCTGATGGTAATAATGGGAATAACTACGAGTGGGCTTATGGAACTAACACTCCTACTGGTAGTGATACTTACACTGCTGACTATGTAATTTATCAAGCAACCGGTAAGGCAAAGTTAAGTGGTAACAATTCTAAACTTTATGATGGCAATGCTGTAACTACTGATGATGTCAATAAGGGTAGAAAGATTACTATTGATTTAACTTTACCAGTCTATAAACAAGCTGATGAACCAGGTGATGAGCCTCAATTATTGGGAACTGTTGATTTAGGTAAGTATACGCTTCAAGATGGCGACTATACTTGGGCTAATGGAACTGCGCCAACTAAAGGTGGATCTTACACTATTAATTTGAACAAGGATAAGATTTTAGCCCACTTACAAGATCGTTTGGTTGCTTTAGCAGGAAAGGGAACAGATCCTGACGATTCTACTAAGTCTTTAAGTAACGTAACCATTTCTGCTGATGATATGGCTGGTCAAGCAACATTTGCCATCGAAACAACTACAACCTACCAATTTGTAGATGATGACGATAATGGTAGTAAAGTAGGTACTCCTGTAAGTAAAACAGGTCTTAAAGGTGAGAGTTCAAATATTAGTCTAACTGTTCCAACTAACTATGTTTTAGCTGCTGGTCAAACTTTACCAACTAGTGTAACTTTTGGTGATACTAACACTACAGTTGATATTCACTTGAAGCATGCAACTAAGACTGTAGATAAGAATAATGTTCCAGATGGTTACACTAAAGATGATTTTGCTGAGACTATTAATCGTACAATCACTGCTAAAGAGCCAACTGGTGATGTTGATTTAAGTCAAACAACTGAATTGACGAGAACTGGAACTTATGACGAAGTAACTAAGAAAGTTATTTCTTACGGCAACTGGACAACTGGTAACTTTGACGAAGTTACAGCTCCAGAAGTAGCAGGTTACACACCAAGTCAAGCAAACGTAGCTGCCGTAACAGGAGTAACACCTGACTATGTTGATCCTAAGGTTGTAATTACTTATGCACCAAATGATCAAACCGGTAAGATTTCTTACGTTGATGTGAATACTGGTACTGAGGTAGGTAATACTCCATTAACTGGTAAGACGGATGAAGAAGTAACAATTAATCCAGTTGCACCAACAGGCTGGAAGATTGTTGACGGTCAAAGCATCCCTCGGACTGAAAAGGCTACTCCAACTGGTATTCCTCCCGTAACTGTTAAAGTAGAACACAAGACTACAGTTGTTCCACCAACAGATCCAAAGACACCAAAAGATAAGTTGCCTGATAATCCAGACAAGCACTATCCAGATGGCGTTGGCGAAAAAGACTTGAACAAGATTATTGTTCGTCAAATCACAGTTGTAAAGCCTGACGGAACAAGAGAAAAACACGATCAATCAGTTAAATTAACTAGAAATGCAACAGTCGATGAAGTAACTGGTGAAGTAATTAAATACGGTGACTGGACAACTAGCAACTTTGGTGAATACGATGCTCCAACAGTTCCAGGCTACACCCCAAGCCAAGCTAAGGTTGAGGGTGTAAAAGTAACTGCTGATAGTGACTTTGCTCCAGTTACAATTACTTATACTGCTAACCCTCATACTTTAAACATTAATTATGTTGATAAAGATGGCAATAAGATTGGCAATTCTTACCAAGTTCCAGGTAGGACTGACGAAACAGTTGCTGTTGATGTTCCAGGACATGTTCCAGCAAACTGGGAACTTGTACCAAAACAGAAGTACACTACTTCAATTACATTTGGTTCAGATGATCCTCAAGATCAAAACTACGTAATTCAACATAAGACTACTACGACCGATGGTAGAGATCACAAGGACAATCAAGACCTATACCGTGAAGTTACGAGAACAATTTTAATGAAGGTTCCAAATGCAACGAGTCAAGGTAGAGAAACTGAAACTTTGAGTTTCTACAGAATTAAGACTCACGATGAAGTAACAGGTAAAGATACTTATAGCGATTGGGCTTCAAATGTCACAGGTGATAAGATTGCCTTTGATGAGTTTGATGTTTCAAAGACTAATGATGGTAAAGAAATCGCTGCCGGCTACACACCAACTTCAAATGATGTAGTCTTAGAAGATAAGAATGGCGATAAATTTGTACCAAGTCAATCAGCCTTGAAGAATGGAGTTCCAGCAGACAGTTTCACTGTTGAAGTTGCTTACACACCAAATGCCCAAAGGACAACTGTAACTTATGTTGATGAGAATGGTAAAGAAATTACCAATCCAGATGGCAGTGTAATTCCTGGCAGTCACTATGATTTAACTGGTGTTACTGACCAAAGCAATGTACCAACTAATATCCAAAATAATGTTCCAACTAACTGGCATATTACTGATCCAGAAGTTCCAGCAACGATTACCTTTGGTGCAGATGGTCATACTCCAATCAAGGTTCATGTAGCTCACAACACTAAGCCTGTTGATAAGAACGATGTTCCAGATGGCTACAAGGAAAGTGACTTTAGTAAGACTATTAATCGTACAATTACTGCTAATGAACCAAGCAAGAGTGTTGATTTGAGTCAAAAGACTGAATTGACTAGAACTGGTACTTACGATGTAGTGACTAAGAAGGTTATTTCTTACGGTAACTGGACAACTGGTAAGTTCGATGAAGTTAAAGCACCAGAAGTTGCTGGTTATACTCCAAATCCAGCTTCTGTAAACGCAGAGTCTGTAACAGCTGATTATGTTGATCCTAAGCTTGTAATTAATTACACACCAAATGATCAAACTGGTAAGATTTCTTACGTTGATGTGAACACTGGTACTGAAGTAGGTATAACACCGTTAACTGGTAAGACTGATTCAGATGTAACAATTACTCCATCTGCTCCAGCAGGCTGGAAGATTGTCGATGGTCAAAATATTCCTACTACTGAAAAGGCTACTCCAACAGGAATTGCTACCGTAACTGTTAAAGTTGAACACAAGACAACAACAGTTCCACCAACAGATCCAAAGACACCAAAGGATAAATTACCTGATAATCCAGACAAGCACTATCCAGATGGCGTTAGCGAAAAAGACTTGAATAAGACAGTTGTTCGTCAAATCACGGTTGTAAAACCAGACGGAACTAAAGAAAGTCACGATCAATCGATTAAGTTAACTAGAACTGCAACAGTTGACGAGGTAACAGGTGAAGTAACTAAATACAGTGACTGGACAACTGGTAACTTTGGTGAATACGATGCTCCAGTTATTCCAGGCTACACTCCGAGTCAAGCTAAGGTTGAAGGTGTAAAAGTAACAGCTGATAGTGACTTTACTCCAGTTGAGATTACTTACACACCAAACGCACAAAAGACAACCGTAACTTATGTTGATGAGAATGATAAAGAAATTACTAATCCAGATGGCAGTGTAATTCCTGGCAGTCACTATGATGTAACTGGTGTAACAAATAAGAAAGTTGATACTAATATTCAGAAGAATGTACCAACTAATTGGCATATTACTGATCCAGAAGTTCCAGCAACTATTACCTTTGGCGCAGATGGTCATACTCCAATCACGGTTCACGTAGCTCACAACACTAAGCCTGTTGATAAGAATGATCTTCCAGATAACTACAAGGAAAGTGATTTCAGTAAGACTATCAATCGTACCATTACTGCAAAAGAACCAAATAAAGATGTTGATTTGAGTCAAGAAATTGAATTAACAAGAACTGGAACTTACGATGAAGTAACTAAGAAAGTTATTTCCTACAGTGATTGGACAACTGGTAAGTTCGATGAAGTTAAGGCTCCAGAAGTAGCTGGTTATACTCCAAGTCAAGCTAAAGTAGACGGTGTTGATAAAGTAACAGTAGATTATGTAGATCCTAATGTGGTAATTACTTACATTGAAGATCCAGTTGGTCAAGATATCACAGTGAAGAAGGGTGACACTCCAGATCCAGAAGATGGCGTCAAGAACCATGGTGACTTAGACAAGATTACTGATCCAAAGCACCCAGGTACCAAGACAACATATACTTGGAAGAAGACTCCAGACACAAGTGTAGCAGGAGATGTCCCAGCAACAGTTGTTGTTCATTACCCAGATGGTTCTGATAAGCCAGTTGATATTACTGTCCATGTTGTCGATGATACTCCAGTAGTACCAACCAAGAATCCAGATCCAGTTGGTCAAGATATCACAGTGAAGAAGGGTGACACTCCAGATCCAGAAGATGGCGTCAAGAACCACGGTGACTTAGACAAGATTACTGATCCAAAGCACCCAGGTACCAAGACAACATATACTTGGAAGAAGACTCCAGACACAAGCGTAGCAGGAGATGTCCCAGCAACAGTTGTTGTTCACTATCCAGATGGTTCTGATAAGTCAGTTGATATCACAGTTCATGTTGTCGATGATACTCCAGTAGTACCAACCAAGAATCCAGATCCAGTTGGTCAAGATATCACAGTGAAGAAGGGTGATACTCCAGATCCAGAAGATGGCGTCAACAACCACGGTGACTTAGACAAGATCACAGATCCAAAGCACCCAGGTACTAAGACAACCTACACTTGGAAGAAGACTCCAGACACAAGCGTAGCAGGAGATGTCCCAGCAACAGTTGTTGTTCACTATCCAGATGGTTCTGATAAGTCAGTTGATATCACAGTTCATGTTGTCGATGATACTCCAGTAGTACCGACCAAGAACCCAGATCCAACCGGTCAAGATATTCACACTCCACAAGGTAAAGTTCCAACTCCTGAATCAGCTATTACTAACAAAGATAAGATGCCAGATGGAACTAAGTACACTTGGAAGGAAATCCCAGATGTTAATACTTTAGGTAAACATCCTAATGTAGTTGTTGTAACTTACCCAGATGGAACTGCTGTTGAAGTAAAAGTTAATGTCTTTGTTGATGGTACTCCAGAAGTAAAGAAAGAAACTAAAGCTCCAGTAGTTAAGAAACAGGTTGTTGAACCAACGAAAGTTGAAACAAGACAAAAGTTGGTTAATAATTATGTGGCTCCTCGTGCAGTAGAAGTTCAAAGAGCTCAAGCTAAAGGTAAGCGTCAATTACCACAAACTGGTGCTAAAGAAAATATTGCAAGTGAAGTACTAGGCATGCTTTCAGTAGGCTTAGGTGCATTAACTGCAGGATTTGCTTCAAAGCGTCGTAAGAAGAATAGATAGTTTTTAGGATAACTAATTAAAAACACTCCATGATTTTTCAGAAATCACGGGGTGTTTTTGTGTAGAAAATTATATTTTTAATTTTAAAATAATTTTACGTGATATAATTTAATAAAAATATTATATTAGGAGGGTAAAAAGATGATCATGGTAGTAACGAACGCTCATCAAAACGTACAAATCACTAGATAATAGATGAGCGGAAAATAATTAAATTTCATTTTGTTAAGTCCGTTCATCGAGGAGGCAAAATGAAACATTTACAAAAATTAAACCAATACTTCAAAGAATTAACTCGAACTTATCACCTGTTCTTTAAATCAGCTCCTTTAGTTGCCACATGTGTCTTATTACTTGCACCGCTTCAAGCAGTAATTCCTCTACTTGCTGTAGCAGCAGGACAAAAGGTAATTGATCAAGTTACTAATCATTCACCTTTTATGGAAATGATCATTGTTTGGATTGTGGCGACGACATTTCAACAATTTTTACCATCCCTTTCGACAATGGTTCAAGGAGTTCTAACTGATAAATTAACAGGCTTTATCAATATTAGCTTGATGAAAAAATCAGCAGACTTACAATCGATCAGTATTTTTGATGATAGTAAGTATTTTGATGATTTACAAATGCTCAGAGATGATGCAAGCTGGCGTCCGGTTAATTTAATTGTTTATGGAGTATCAGTCTTACAGTCATTTCTAACGCTAGCTTTCATGCTAATATATTTGGCACGATACAATTGGTGGCTAGCCTTGCTTTTATTAGTAGTAATGGTACCGCAGAGTCTTTCTTACTATCGTATTCAGCAGCAGTCATTTGAAACAATGGTTGAAAGAAGCAAGAATGCGAGATACTTGCACTACTATAGTGGATTGTTGCTTGATCGCAGGGATGCTAAAGAAGTTAGACTTTTCAACATGTTTCCTAAGATCATCGAAAAGTATACAAGCTTATTTGAACAAACGAAAAAAGACGTTAACCAAATTCGTAAAAAGCAACTTGCGACTAGTTCACTGTTTGTTGTATTGACTGTCGGAGTGTTTGGCTATGGCTTTTATTGGTTTACTAATTCAGTAAGAACAGGTGCATTAGAAGTTGGCGTATTATTGATGTTTGTTTCAGTAATTGGCTATATTTCTACTAGCATGGCTCGGGTAGTAGAAGACAGCAGCTTGTTATACGATTCATTATTATGGGTTGAAAAATACTTTAAGTTTCTTGAGTATCAAGATGATTTCAAAAACGGTGGTCAGAACTTTCCTGATGATTTTGATGATATTAATATTAAGAATCTGTCTTTTACATATCCGTTTTCTGATACTGAAATTTTGCACAATGTTAGTTTCTCAGTTAAAAGTGGAGAAAAAGTTGCAATTGTTGGAGAAAATGGGTCAGGAAAATCCACTCTGGTAAAGCTATTAATGCGTTTTTATGACCCGACTAATGGAAAAATTTCTGTTGATAATTATGATTTAAAAGACTTTAATATCTTCGACTTACATAAAAATTTATCAGCTACTTTTCAGGATTTTTCTCGCTTTAAATTAACGCTTAAAGAAAACGTGATTACCGGATATTCATTCAATAAAGGTAGGGTAAATAATGTTCTTAAAGCAGCAGGATTGGGTGATTTGCTAGCTAATGATCATCTTAATCTGAATACGATGCTGGCTAAAGATTTCGAAAATGGAACTGATTTGTCAGGTGGTCAATGGCAAAAAATAGCTTTAGCACGAGACTTATATGCTAATGGCAAGATTGAATTTTTAGATGAACCAACGGCAGCCTTAGATGCTAAGAGCGAATCGGAAATTTATCAACGCTTTTTGAAAGAAAATGATAAAAAGACAATTTTCTTTGTTACTCACCGTTTGTCAGCAGTTAGATTTGCTGATAAGGTATTATTTCTTGACGGTGGAAAAGTTAGTGGATTTGACACGCATACTAATTTATTGCAAACTAATCCAAAATATAAAGAAATGTACGACTTACAGAAAAATGCATATCTGTAAAGTTAAATTTTGATAGATAATAAAATTCTTCATGCAAGCAGGCATGGAGAATTTTTTTGCCTTTTAACAGTTAAGATTTTTCAGTGATTTTTACGTTATAATAGAACATAGGTTTTTGGAAGAAAGGATATTTGGTAACGAATGGCAAAAAAAGATACGACACCAATGATGAAGCAATACTACGAAATTAAGGAACAATATCCCGATGCGTTTTTGTTTTATCGTGTGGGCGATTTCTATGAATTATTTGAAGACGATGCAGTTAAGGGTGCACAAATTCTAGAGTTGACCCTAACTCATCGTTCAAATAAAACTAAAAATCCAATTCCAATGGCAGGAGTTCCTCACCTAGCTGTGGATACTTACGTTAATACTTTGGTGGAAAAGGGATATAAAGTTGCGCTTTGTGAACAACTTGAAGATCCAAAAAAAGCTAAAGGAATGGTAAAGCGTGGAATTATTCAGTTAATTACGCCAGGTACCATGATGCACGAACGTCCTGACCAAGCAAAAGACAGTAACTACTTAACGTCAGTTATTTCAACAAATTCTGGCTTTGGCCTAGCTTACAGCGACTTATCCACTGGGGAAACTTTTTCCACACACTTAACTGACTTTGAAGGTGTCGCAAATGAATTATTATCCCTTCAAACAAGAGAAGTTGTGTATAACGGTCATTTAACAGAAGCAAACAAGGACTTTTTAAAGAAAGCTAATATTACTGTTTCTGAACCGGTTAAAGTAGAGGGCGAACATGCTGAGATTTCCTATGTAACGCAAAATTTAACTGACGATGCAGAAATTAAGGCTACCAAGCAACTAGTAGCTTATTTGCTGTCGACGCAAAAGCGTAGTTTGGCTCACTTACAAGTAGCACAAAGTTATGAGCCTACGCAATACTTGCAAATGTCGCATACTGTGCAAACGAACTTAGAGTTGATTAAATCAGCTAAGACTTCTAAGAAGATGGGATCTTTATTCTGGCTCTTAGATAAAACAAGCACGGCAATGGGAGGCAGACTTCTTAAATCTTGGATTGAACGTCCGCTTTTATCAGTTACTGAAATTACTCGTCGTCAAGAAATGGTTCAAGCGCTTCTTGATGATTACTTCACCAGAGAAAAAGTTATCGACAGCTTAAAGGGTGTGTATGACTTAGAAAGATTAACTGGTCGAATTGCTTTTGGTTCAGTTAATGCTCGTGAAATGCTACAACTAGCGCATTCTTTAGGTGCAATTCCTGATATTTTGAATTCCTTGCTTGAAACAAATAATCCACATCTGCAAAACTTTGCTAAGCAAATTGATCCGTTAAAGGGAATTCATGATTTGATTGTTAACACTATTGTGGATAATCCACCACTTTTAACGACGGAAGGTGGCTTGATTAGGGAAGGAGTTTCAGACCAATTAGACCGCTACCGTGATGCCATGAACAACGGTAAAAAGTGGCTATCTGAAATGGAAAGTCACGAGCGTGAAGTAACTGGAATTAACAACTTAAAGGTTGGCTACAACAAGGTCTTTGGCTACTATATTGAAGTTACGAATTCCAATAAAGATAAGGTGCCAACTGATCGCTACACTAGAAAGCAAACATTAACTAATGCAGAGCGTTATATCACGCCTGATTTAAAGGAACATGAATCCTTAATTCTAGAAGCGGAAGCTAAGTCAACAGGCTTAGAGTATGACTTGTTTGTAAAATTAAGAGAAAATGTTAAAAAGTATATTCCAGCTTTACAAAAATTAGCTAAACAAGTTGCCAGTTTAGACGTTTTGACGAATTTTGCGACAGTTAGTGAACAAAATAATTATGTTCGTCCAGACTTTACGGTTGATAAGCAAGAAATTAATGTAGTTAATGGTCGCCACCCCGTTGTTGAACAAGTGATGACGGCTGGTAGTTATATTCCTAATGACGTGAAGATGGATCAAGATACCGATATTTTCTTAATTACTGGACCTAATATGTCTGGTAAGTCTACTTATATGCGTCAAATGGCCTTAATTGCAATCATGGCGCAGATTGGCTGTTTCGTTCCAGCAGATAGTGCAACGTTGCCAATTTTTGATCAAATCTTTACTCGAATTGGTGCAGCAGATGATTTGATTTCTGGTCAGAGTACTTTTATGGTAGAAATGAGCGAAGCTAATGACGCTTTGCAGCATGCGACAAAACGTTCTTTAGTTTTATTTGATGAAATTGGACGAGGTACTGCTACCTATGATGGGATGGCCTTAGCCGGAGCAATCGTGAAGTATCTTCATGATAAGGTCGGGGCAAAAACGCTCTTTGCGACTCACTACCACGAATTAACTGACTTAGACCAGACTTTAAAGCATTTAAAGAATATTCACGTTGGGGCAACCGAAGAAAATGGCAAGTTGATTTTCTTACATAAGATCCTACCAGGACCAGCAGATCAATCTTATGGTATTCACGTTGCTCAATTGGCAGGCTTACCGCATAAGGTTTTAAGAGAAGCAACTACGATGCTTAAGCGATTAGAGAAGCAAGGAGCAGGAGAGTTGCAGCCAGCTAGCGAGCAACTTGATCTCTTTACTGCTGAAGAAGCGAGTGTACCTGCAATTTCAGATGATGAAAAAGATGTCTTGGATGATATTCAAAATGTATATCTTGCTGACAAAACTCCTTTGCAGGTTATGGAACTTGTAGCTCAATGGCAGCAAGAGTTGAAAGATAAGGATTAATAATCATGAGCAAAATTCATGAACTTTCACCTGAATTAACTAATCAAATTGCTGCTGGTGAAGTTATTGAACGGCCAGCTAGTGTTGTTAAAGAATTATGTGAAAATTCCCTTGATGCCGGTAGCAGCCGCATTAGAATTAACTTTATTGATGCAGGCTTAAAGCAAATTACGGTGCAAGACAATGGGAGCGGAATTGCAAAAGACCAGCTTAATTTAGCTTTTACTCGGCATGCAACAAGTAAGATTGCAACAGAGCGAGATTTATTTAATATTTCTACTTTAGGCTTTCGCGGAGAGGCTTTAGCGTCAATTGCGGCCGTTTCTCATGTGGAAGTAATAACTAGTAGCGATAATTTAGGCGGAGTTCGGGCAATTTTTGTAGGTAGTGAAAAAAAGCTCCAAGAAGATGCTGCTTCACCAAAGGGAACCAAGATTTCAGTTAGTGATTTATTTTTTAATACGCCAGCTAGGCTGAAATATTTACGCTCTGAAAGAACTGAAACTCTAAAGATTGTCGATATTGTTAACCGACTTGCTTTAGGACATCCTGATGTTTCTTTTACTCTTACTAATAATGGTAAGATCTTATTAAAGACCAACGGACGTAATGATTTAAGACAAGATATTGCAAATATTTATGGCCATCAACTTGCAGAAAAGATGGAGGTTTTGAAAGGAAGCAGTCCTGATTTTAAGATTACCGGCTTACTTTCTGATCCTAATACAACTCGTTCAAGTCGAAACTTTATTTCTTTATTATTGAATGGCCGTTATATAAGAAATTACCGTCTAACTCAGGCGATTATAGCTGGATATGGCAGTAAATTAAGACCACGCCGTTATCCAATTGCTGTTGTAAACATTGAGCTGGATCCACTTTTAGTGGATGTTAACGTCCATCCAACTAAACAAGAAGTGCGCTTGTCAAAGGAGCAGGAATTAGAGCGCCTGTTAACTACAAGTATTTCAGAAGCCTTAGATCAGAATAGTCAGATTGATTCAGGTTTGAATAATTTATTAACTCCTAAAAAGTCGACAAATATTGACCAATTAAAATTTAACTTAAATAAAGATGTGGTTGATACTGTTCGTCCAGTCGAATTTACTCCGCAAGTTGAAGCTGATAAAAGTGCTGAAGTTCATGAAACAGCGGCAAGTTTTGTTAGCTTAGATAAGGTTCGTAATGACGATAAATATGTGATTACTGCAACTTGGGATGAAAATGTGGATAAGCAGGTGCAGCTAAGTCCATTTGATGAGGAAAAAGATCTGCAAGGAAAAGATGATAGCATTATTTCTTCAGGGGATGAAATCTTAGCTAATAGCCTACCTGAATTAATTTATTTAGGTCAGACTAAATCATATTTAGTTGCACGTCATGATGAGGACTTATACTTAATTGATCAAGTAGCAGCTTATCGACGCTTAGCTTATGATCAAATTTTTCGTGATTTAAATAGTGAAAATATTTCTCAGCAAGGTTTACTTAGTCCTTTAATTTTAGATTTTAGTAATGTTGACTATTTGAAGTTAAAAGAAAATCTTAATAATTTACAAGAATTAGGGATATTTTTAGAGGATTTTGGTCAAAATAGTCTGATCTTAAGAACCTATCCAATTTGGCTCCAACCTGACGTAGAAAAAAATGTCCGCATGATTTTAGATTTATATTTAAATCAAAATGAACAAGATTTTACCAAGCTTAAAGCACAAATTGCTGGTGAAATAACGCTGCGTCAAAGTACTAGAAGAAGAAATCTAAATCCAGTTGAAGCACAAGAATTATTGAAAAATTTGAGAAATAGTAGTGATCCTTATCAAGATTTTGAGGGAAAAATTATTATTATTCAGTTAAGTGAAAATGATCTCAATAAGATGTTTAAAAAAGATGAGTAGGTAAAATGTTTGAATATCTCAAAGGAATAGTAGCAAAAATCGATCCAGCTTATGTAGTATTAGATGTAAATGGCATTGGGTATAAGATCCTTTGTCCCACTCCATATAGCTATCAAGAAAATCAGCCAGCAACTATCTATGTTGAACAAGTTGTTAGAGATACAGGGATTACCTTATATGGCTTTTTATCTTTAGAAGACAAAGAATTATTTTTAAAATTATTAAGCGTTTCAGGAATTGGACCAAAGTCAGCTGTGGCGATTATGGCGGCTGAGGATACAGATTCGTTAGCTAGCGCAATTCAGAATGGAGAGGTGAAATATCTAACTCGTTTTCCAGGGGTTGGAAAAAAGACTGCTTCTCAGATTGTCTTAGACTTAAAGGGAAAGTTAGGCGACTATGTAAAGAAATCAGCAGTTGCTACCGATCTTACACCGAGCCTGCAAGATGCTTTGCTTGCCTTGGTAGCACTTGGTTATACCCAAAAAGAAGTTGACCGAATTACTCCAAAGTTAGCAAAATTGCCTGAAAATACTGCTGATGGTTATATTAAAGAGGCTTTAGCTTTACTACTTAAGAAGTAAAAGTAAAAATTAGGTAAGGATAAGGAAGTGAAAGATGTGAATGATGAAGAACGAATTATAGGCGCTGAGAGTAATGAAGAGGATGAAACGATTGAATTGTCTTTGCGTCCGCAACTACTTGCTCAATATATTGGACAAGATAAAGTAAAGAGCGAGATGAAAATCTATATTAAAGCGGCTAAGCAGCGAGACGAAGCTTTAGATCATGTTTTGTTATATGGCCCACCTGGTTTAGGTAAAACTACTTTGGCATTTGTAATCGCTAATGAAATGGGCGTTCACTTAAAGAGCACCTCGGGTCCGGCAATTGAAAAGGCGGGCGATTTGGTGGCTCTGCTTTCGGAATTAAATCCAGGGGATGTCTTATTTATTGATGAGATTCACCGTTTAGCAAAGCCAGTCGAAGAAGTCTTATATTCGGCAATGGAAGATTTTTATATCGATATTGTGGTTGGAGAAGGACAAACAACTCATGCTGTACACGTGCCACTTCCTCCATTTACTTTGATTGGAGCAACTACCAGGGCTGGTCAATTATCTGCGCCGCTAAGAGATCGTTTTGGAATTATTGAGCACATGCAGTACTATTCTATTGATGATCTAGAAAAAATAATTCAAAGATCAAGCGTAGTCTTTAACACTAAAATTGATCCAGAAGCTGCTATTGAACTAGCTCGACGTTCTCGTGGAACGCCGCGTGTTGCTAACCGTTTACTTAAGCGGGTTCGCGATTTTGCGGAAGTAAAGGGAGAAGAAGCTATTTCTTTAGCAACTACTAAGCACTCACTTCATTTGTTAGAAGTTGACGATGAAGGTTTAGATCAAACTGACAGAAAACTTTTAAGAATGATGATTGAAAATTATGGTGGCGGTCCGGTCGGGATTAAGACTATTGCAGCTAATGTTGGTGAAGATACAGATACAATTGAAGAAGTTTATGAACCATATTTACTTCAAAAAGGATTCATTACTCGAACTCCTAGAGGGAGAAGCGTTACGCAAAAAGCTTATTTACAATTAGGATATCCACCAAAAAAAGCAGAGTAAGTTTTTAGTTGGACCAAAAATACGGTATAATTATTATTTGAAAGTTAATTAATAAAAATAATGAGGTGTAATACTTTGAATACATTTTTCTTAGCACAAAGTGCTGCTGGTATGAATAACATGTTCATGATTATTGCAATGATTGCAATTTTTGTCTTCTTCTACTTCTCCATGATCAAGCCGCAAAAGAAGCAACAACAAGAACGGATGAAGATGATGTCTGAACTTAAGAAGGGCGATCAAGTAATTATGGTTGATGGCCTTCATGGTAAAGTTGATTCAATCAATGACGCAGATAAGACTGTTGTGATTGATGCCGATGGAATTTTCTTAACATTTGAAAGAATGGCTATTCGTCGCGTTCTTCCAACTGCTGCCGCTCCTGCTAAAGATGTTGAAGCTAATGAAGCAAAAGAAGAAAAAGTTGAAACAGAAGAAAAGCCTACTGAAAGCAGTAAACCGGAAGAAACAGCTTCTGATAAAACTGATGATACTAATTCTGAAGATAAATAAAAAAACGTCCGCAAGGACGTTTTTATTTTTTCATTGTCATGGCTTAGTATTGTAAAATATGAATTGGTAAAGTAAATTTTAATAAGTTTAATAGGTAGGTAGTTAGAATGGAAAATATTCCAGTTGTCATGATTATTTTTGGTGGCTCGGGTGATTTAGCTCATAGAAAGCTTTATCCAGCCTTATTCAACTTATATCAAAAGGGATTAATTCATGATCATTTTTCCGTAATTGGTACAGCTAGAAGACCATGGAGTCATGAATACTTACAAGAACAAGTTGTTGAAGCAATTAAAGAAAGCAACAGCAGCTTTGATGAGAAAGATGCAAAAGAATTTGCTTCGCATTTTTATTACCAATCACATGATGTAACTGATGTTGATCACTACATTGCTCTAAAAGAATTAGCTACAAAGCTTGATAAGAAATATCACGCAGAAGGCAACCGTATTTTCTACATGGCAATGGCACCAAGATTTTTTGGCACAATTGCAACCCATATTAACGATCAAAAGCTAGTTGGGAGTGGTTTTAACCGCTTGGTAATTGAAAAGCCATTTGGTCATGATCTAGCTTCTGCTGAAAAATTAAATCAAGAAATTAGCGAAAGTTTTGCTGAAGATTCGGTATATCGAATTGACCATTATCTCGGCAAAGAGATGGTCCAAAATATTATGCCGCTTAGAATGACTAATCCAATTGTTAATAATATTTGGTGCAAGAAATACATTGCTAATATGCAAGTTACCCTTGCTGAAAGCTTAGGCGTTGGTACTCGTGGCGGATATTATGAGACTTCTGGTGCTTTACGCGATATGGTTCAAAATCATATTTTTCAAATTATTACCCTTTTAGCCATGCCAGAACCTAAAGCCTTAGATTCAGATCATATTCATGAAGCAAAGCAAGAACTACTCGATAGTTTGGTCATTCCGACTCCAGAAATGGTAAAGCAGCATTTCTCACGTGGTCAATATTTAGCAAGTGATGATGAAGTGGAGTATTTAAAGGCCGATCAAGTTGCTCCTGATTCTAAAGTAGAAACTTTTGTTGCTGGCGAAGTTAACTTCAAGAAGGGTCCCGTAGCTGGTGTTCCAATCTACTTTAGAACCGGTAAGAAGATGAAAGACAAAGTTTCTAGAATCGATATTGTACTCCACCACATGAATAATTTATACGGCAATGCACATTCAAATAATATTTCAATTATTATTGATCCAAGAAGCGAGATTTTCTTTACTATTAACGGAAAGAAGATTACTACTGAGGGCTTAAGAAGAGAAAATCTCAGCTATAAGTTCTCTAAGGAAGAAATGGCTCAAGTCCCAGATGGCTACGAAAGATTACTTCACGATGTCTTTGTAGCTGATCGTACAAACTTTACGCACTGGTCTGAATTAAAGCAATACTGGAAGTTTGTTGATGCGGTTGAAGCTGCATGGCAAGATGAAAATAAAGATATTAAGCAACTTGAGCAATATCCAAGTGGTGAATTTGGTACTGAATCGAGTAACCATATTTTTGAAAAAGATACTGAACACTGGATTTACCGTTAATGGATTTACTGCCTAAAAATAATACTAAGCGTAAGATTATTCATCTGGATATGGATGCTTTTTATGCGTCAGTAGAGATTCGTGACAATCCTGCTTTAAGAAATAAGGCTGTTTTAATTGGCGGCGATCCTAAGAAAAATAGGGGACACGGGGTTGTGGCAACTGCTAATTATGTGGCTCGTCAATATGGTGCTCATTCAGCTATGCCGACAGCTAAGGCAATTAGGTTAATTCCAGCAGAAAAACTGGTAATTATTCAACCACATTTTGAAAAGTATCGGGCTGTTTCAGCTGAAATTCATCGTTTAATGCATAAAATGACTGATCGAGTAGAATCGGTTGCCTTAGATGAAGCATACTTAGATGTAACTGAGAATAAACTTCATCTAGCTGATCCTGTTCGGATTGCGACTATACTTCAAGAGCAAATTTATCAAAAGGTTGGATTAACAAGCTCATTCGGCGTTTCTTACAATAAGTTCTTAGCCAAAATGGGATCTGAATATGCTAAACCCTTTGGCAGAACCGTAATTCGGCCTGAAACTGCACTTGATTTCTTGGCAAAACAAAAAATTGAAAAGTTCCCTGGAATCGGTCCTAAGACGCAAGAAAGATTAGCAGAGATGGGAGTCTACACTGGAGCTGACTTAATAAAAATTCCAACGGATGTGTTGATTAAGAAATTTAATCGCATGGGCTATTTGATCGCCCAACATGCACATGGCATCGACTTACGAGCGGTAGTTACTGATTCAGAAAGAAATCGAAAGTCGATTGGGATTGAGCGAACTTTTAATCAGAGTTTGTTTGATGAAAATGAAGCTTTAACTAGACTGCGAGCTTATAGCGGTGAACTTGAGAACCGGTTGAAAAAGCGACATTTTCTTGCTAATTGTGTTGTCTTAAAGATTCGCGATGCTAATTTTAAGACAATTACTAAAAGAAGAAAGCTAAAACAAGGCACGAATGATAAAATTGTTATTTACGACACTGGTCGTGTTTTGTTTGAAACAGAAAAAGGGATGCTCACAACTGGAGTACGTTTATTAGGTCTTACGGTAACCGATTTTGAAGAACATCCAGTTGAGAATTTATCGTTAGATATTTTTGAAAACAAGTAATGATAAAATAAATTTAGTAAACAACAAGGAGAAAAGATTAATGGCAACTTTTGATGAAATTTATGAAAAAATAAAAGAATACCCAACAATTATTTTGCACCGTCACACTAGTCCTGACCCAGATGCAATTGGTTCTCAAGCTGGTTTAGCAAGATCATTGAGATTAGCTTTTCCAGATAAAAAGATTCTTTGTGCTGGTGAAAATGACGAAGGTGACCTGATCTGGATTAATAAGATGGATGAAGTTACACCTGAAGATTATCAAGGTGCTTTAGTAATTACTACTGATACTGCTAATACTCCACGTATTTCTAACAAGAATTACGATAAGGGTGATTTTTTGATCAAGATTGACCACCACCCAGATGTAGATCCATATGCAGATATGAGCTATGTAGATCCAGACGCACCAGCTGCTTCAGAAATTGTTTTTGACTTTTTGAAAGCAGAGAACTTGCCAGTTACTAAGGAAGTTGCAGCAGCTTTATATGCAGGTATTGTTGGCGATACAGGTAGATTTATGTATCCTGAAACTTCAGCTCACACTTTTGACGTTGCAGCTGAATTAACTAAGACAGGAATTAACATTACTGATATTGCTAGAGAAATTGCGGATGTTACTTTTGATGAAGCAAAATTGCAAGCTTTAGCAATGGATAAGATGGAAATTAACCCAGTTGGAGCAGCTTACACAATTTTGATGCAAGACGATTTGAAGAAGATGGGCTTAACTGATGACCAAGCAAACGTTGCTGTTTCAACTCCAGGTCGGATTAAGGACGTGTTAGCTTGGAATGTATTTGTTGAAAAGCCAGATGGTACTTTCCGCGTTCATTATCGTTCAAAGGGTCCTGTAATTAACCATTTAGCTGAAAAACATGATGGTGGTGGCCATGCATTAGCATCTGGTGCCAATGCCAAGGATATGGATGAAGTAAAACAAGTCTTTGACGAAGTAGTAGAAGTAACAAAGAAGTACAATGAAGAACATGGCACAAACAAATAGCATATTTCAAAGTGAAAAGATTAGACCAGAATTGCGAGCTGGTCTAGAAAAAATTAATTTTAGCAAACCAACTAAGGTTCAAGCTGCAGTCATTCCGGCTCTTTTAAGTAATAAAAGTGTTGTGGTTCAAGCAGCAACTGGTTCAGGTAAGACTCATGCCTACCTGCTCCCACTTTTGAACATGATTGATGAAAATGCCCCAGTAACGCAAGCAGTAGTTACCGCACCTAGCCGAGAGTTAGCAAATCAATTGTATAAGGTAGCGCGTCAATTAAGGGATGCGAGTGGTCTAAATATTTCCATTGAATATTTGGGCGGTGGTAATGATCGTAATCGTCAAATTGAAAAAGCTGAAAATAGAGCTCCACAATTAATTATTGCTACACCAGGTCGTTTACATGACTTTGCCTCAAAGAAAGTCATTAATTTAGATAACGTCAAAGCCTTCATTATTGATGAAGCAGACATGACGCTTGATATGGGCTTTTTAAGTCAAATGGATGAGATCATCTCTAAACTAGATAAAAAGGTCGTTTTAGGCGCTTTTTCAGCTACTATCCCAGTTAAGCTAGAGAACTTTCTCAGAAAGTATATGTCAAAGCCAGACTTTATTGTTATTGATAATCCAGCAATTATTGCTCCTACAATTCAAAATGACTTAATTGATGTTGGTTCAAGAGATAAAAAAGAAATTTTATATAAGCTCTTAACGATGGGACAACCATATTTGGCCTTAGTTTTTGCTAATACTAAAAAGACTGTCGACGAATTAACTAATTATCTTGAAGAACAAGGGCTTAAGGTGGCTAAGATCCACGGCGGGATTACTGAACGTGAGCGCAAGCGTATTATTCGCCAAGTTAGAGAAGGGCAGTACCAATATGTTGTAGCTAGTGATTTAGCCGCTAGAGGAATTGACGTACCAGGAGTTAGCTTAGTAGTTAACTATGAAATTCCTAAGGATCTTGAATTTGTCATTCACCGAATTGGGAGAACTGGTCGAAATGGGCTTGAAGGTCATGCAATTACCTTGATCTATGATGAAGAGATGCCTCAAATTGAAGACTTAGAAAAGCTAGGTATTCACTTTGACTTTAAAGAAATTAAAAATGGTGAATTAGTTGAAAGAACACACTACCATCGTCGTGATAATCGCCAAGCTCGGAGTCATAAGCTTGATAATCGCATGATTGGAATGGTTAAGAAGACTAAGAAAAAAGTAAAGCCTGGTTATAAGAAGAAAATTAAGCAAGCTATTCAAAAAGATCGCCAGCAAAAGCGTAAGATCGAAGAGCGTCATCAGATTAGAAAAGCTAAACGTAGACGTAAGCGTGAACGCGAACAAGCACGCGGTAATTTTGACAACTAGAAAATTTGTAGTAAAATAAATCACGTTTAGGACATATTACTGAAGTATTTTCTTCAAAGAGAGGGCCAGGCAGGTGAGAAGGTCTAGAAATACTTAGTAATGCTACCTAATTTAACTAAAGAATTAAATATTTAAAGAGGTAACAAACACTGTTGCAATCAAGGTGGTACCGCGCTGGGAGCGTCCTTGTTTTATGCAATAGTGTTTTTTTATTTGTAGGAGACTTTTTATGAAACAATTGACTAGTTCACAAGTACGTCAAATGTTCTTGGACTTTTTTAAAGAGCATGGCCACATGGTTATGCCAAGTGCATCATTAATTCCACAAGATGATCCAACCTTATTGTGGATTAACTCTGGTGTTGCTACGATGAAGAAATATTTTGATGGTTCTGTTGTGCCTAAGAATCACCGAATTACTTCTTCTCAAAAATCAATTAGAACTAATGATATTGAGAATGTTGGTAAAACTGCACGTCACCAAACTTTCTTTGAAATGCTTGGTAACTTCTCAGTTGGGGACTACTTTAAGAAAGAAGTTATCCCTTGGGCATGGGAATTTTTAACTAGTCCAAAATGGTTAGGCTTAGATCCAGATAAGCTTTATGTAACTGTTTACCCTAAGGATACAGAAGCATATCATATGTGGCATGATGTTGTTGGCTTACCGGAAGATCACATTGTGAAGTTAGAAGACAACTTCTGGGATATTGGTGAAGGTCCATGTGGTCCTGACTCAGAAATTTTCTATGATCGTGGTCAAGAAAATAACGATGTTGCGGAAGACGATCCTGAAAACTTCCCAGGTGGGGAAAATGCTCGCTACCTTGAAATTTGGAACATCGTCTTTTCACAATTCAATCACTTACCAAATGGTAAATATGTTGATCAACCACATAAAAACATTGATACCGGTATGGGATTAGAGCGTGTTGTTTCAATTATTCAAGATGCACCAACTAACTTTGAAACTGACTTATTTATGCCAATTATTAAAGAAACTGAAAAGCTAAGTGATGGCAAGAAGTATGCAGCAAACAAGGAAGATGACGTAGCATTTAAGATTATTGCTGACCACGTTCGTGCTGTAAGTTTTGCGATTGCTGATGGGGCTCTTCCTTCAAACTCAGGTCGTGGATATGTTTTACGTCGTTTAATTAGACGTGCTGACTTGAATGGTCAACGTTTGGGTATTAAGGGCGCATTTTTGTACAAATTAGTACCTGTAGTTGGCGAAATTATGAAGAGTCACTACCCAGAAGTTGTTGATCAACAAGCATTCATTCAAAAAGTAATTAAGAATGAAGAAGAAAGATTCCAAGTAACGCTTTCATCTGGTTTGAACTTGCTTGATAATATTATTGCTGAAGCTAAGAAGAGCGATGATAAGACTGTTTCTGGTAAAGATGCGTTTAAGTTATTTGATACTTATGGCTTCCCATACGAATTAACTTTTGAAGCTGCTCAAGATGCAGGTCTTAAGGTTGATAAGAAGGGCTTTGATGAAGAAATGAAAGCCCAAAAGGAACGCGCACGTAAGGCTCGTGGTAACTTACAATCAATGGGTTCACAAGATGTTACTTTGATGAATATCAAAGACAAGAGTGAATTTGAGTACGGTACTTTAGAAGAAAAGCATGCTAAGTTAATCGATATTGTTGTTAATGATAAGTTAGTTGATAAAGCTGACGGTGAACACGCAACTTTAATTTTTGATAAGACTCCATTTTATGCAGAACGTGGTGGACAAGTTGCCGATCACGGTGAAATTTTGAATCAAAATGGTGAATTGGTTGCTCGTGTAACAGATGTACAACATGCACCAAACGATCAAAACCTACACTTTGTTGATATTATTTTGCCACTTGAAAAGGGACAAGAATATATCTTGAAAGTTGATCAAAAACGTCGTCGCGGCTTAAAGCACAACCATACTGCTACTCACTTATTGCATGCTGCTTTACGTGAAGTTTTGGGTACTCACACTCACCAAGCTGGATCTTTAGTTGAACCAGATTACTTACGTTTTGACTTTACTAGCTTAGAGCCAATGACTAAGAAGGAAATTGCTAACGTTGAAAAGATCGTTAACGAAAAGATTTGGGAAGAAATTCCAGTTAAGACAACAGTTACTGATCCAGATACTGGTTTGAAGATGGGTGCTTTAGCCTTATTTGGTGAAAAATATGGTGACACAGTTCGTGTTGTTCAAATTGATGACTTCTCAACTGAATTCTGTGGTGGTACCCACTGTGAAAACACTGACCAAATCGGAATGCTTAAGATTGTTTCTGAATCTGCTGTTGGTGCTGGTACTCGTAGAATTATTGCTGTTACTGGTCCAGAAGCTTACAAATATGTAACAGACCGTGACGAAATTTTGAAAGAAGTTCAAGATGAAGTTAAGGCAACTAAGGCTGAAGATGTAACTAACAAGATTTCTTCTCTTGAAGAAGACTTACGTGCAAGTCAAAAAGAAGCTGAACAATTAAAGGCACAAATTAACAAGGCTAAAGCCGGCGACTTGTTTAATGATGTTAAGCAAGTTAAAGGTTTAACTGTAATTGCTGCTCAAGCTGATGTAGAAGGCATGAATGATTTACGTGAACTTGCTGATAACTGGAAGAGCAGTGATAAATCTGATGTGTTAGTTTTAGCTGCTGAAGTTAATGGCAAAGCCAACATGGTTATTAGTTTGAACGATAAGGCAATTAAAGCGGGTCTTAAAGCCGGCGACTTAATTAAGACTGCTGCTCCAATCTTTGGTGGTGGCGGTGGCGGTCGTCCAAATATGGCACAAGCTGGTGGTAAGAACCCAGCAGGCTTAAAGGACGCTATTGCTAAAGTGTTACAAGAAGTTGAAGAAAAACAAAATTAATTGAGTTCGTTCGATATTTCAAGTAAAATTAAGAAGATAGGAGGAATTTTATTATGAGTTCGCTAGATAAAACGATGCATTTTGACTTTAACCAAAATAAGGGTAAGAATGTATACGATACTCTACAAGACGTATACAATGCACTTGAGGAAAAGGGCTACAGCCCAATTAATCAAATTGTTGGTTACTTACTCTCAGGCGACCCTGCATATATTCCTCGGCATAATGATGCCCGTAATTTAATCTTGAAACATGAACGTGATGAAATTATTGAGGAATTGGTTAAGAGTTATTTAGGTAAAAATAAATAATGCGATTACTTGGACTAGACGTTGGCTCTAAGACTGTGGGGGTTGCAATTAGCGATCCTTTGGGAATCACTGCTCAAGAGCTTGAAACAATCAAAATTGACGAGAGCAAGTTTAGTTTTGGCATGCGCCAAATCAGAAAGCTTGTCCGTAAATACGACGTCGAAGGTTTTGTTTTAGGGCTACCCAAAAACATGGATGGCAGTAGTGGACATTCTGTAGAAAGAAGCAAGCAGTACGGTGAACGCTTGAAAGAGAAGTTTGACTTGCCTGTTCATTATATGGATGAGCGGCTTACAACCGTACAGGCTGATCGTATTCTGGTTCAAGAAGCCGGCGTACATGATCGTGTTGAAAGAAAAAAAGTTATTGACCAAATGGCTGCTGTTTTGATTTTACAAAGTTATCTAGAAGCAACCAGAAAGGATAAGTAAAATGAGTGAAAAAATTAACGCTAACCAAGATAATGATCGTCAAATCACTTTAGTTGATGATCAAGGCAATGAAGAACTTTTTGAAATATTGTTCACTTTTACGTCTGAAGATTATGGTAAATCTTATGTTTTACTATATCCAGCAGCCGTTAGCGACGATGATGATGTCGAAGTACAAGCTTTTAGCTATGATGCAGATGAAGACGGTGATGTAACCAGTTCTGACTTACACGAAATCTCTGATGATGACGAGTGGAACATGGTACAAGGCGTTTTAAATACATTTTTGTCAGACGATCGTTTAAGTGGCGAATAATCTTCAAAAAAGACTGGCGCAGAAAGGCTAGTCTTTTTTGCTTAATAAGGATGAACAATGATTTCTATTCTCATTTTATTAATTTTTATTTATTGTTGTTATGTAGGTTATCGACGTGGCATAGTGTATGAAGGCTTAGCTGCAGGTGGATATGTAGTAGGGTTAATCTTGGCAACATTATTATATAAACCTTTTAGTAACTTCTTAAATCTTTGGGTGCCATATCCCTCAGCAAGTGATCGAAGTAGCTTTGCTTTCTTTGATAAGACTACAGGATTAACATTAGATAAGTCATTTTATGCAGCAATAGCTTTTTCAATTGTTTTGGTGCTTGTTTGCTGTATATGGCGTTTGGTGATGTTAGGTTTTAATCAGTTAAGATATGTTACTGTAGATGCTAGATTAAATACATGGGGCAGCATTATTATTGCTTTTATTGTGACCCAAATTAGTGTTTATTTGCTTTTATTTATCTTAGCTACGATTCCTAACAATAGTTTGCAAAATATGCTGGGGCATTCTATTTTAGCAAGTGGTATCTTGCATTTCTCTCCAGGAATTTCGCAAATTTTCATAAAATTATTCATTACAACAATATAAAAGTGGGCCCAGCTACGGGGCCCTTTTTGCTAGGTGGAAGATATGAACTCTAAAATTATTGAAAAATTAGAATATAATCGCATAATTAGACAATTAAGTGACTTGGCAATTACTGCACCTGCAAAAGCTCAGGCTCTGAAATTAATGCCAAGTAGTGACTTTGATGAAGTAAAAAAATCAATTGATCAAACTAGAGTACTTTCGAATATCTTGCGAGTTAAGGGGCCAATGCCGATAACTGACTTTAAAGATGTTCGACCTAGTTTGAAGCGATTGAAAGTTAAGGCTAACTTAAATGGTGAAGAATTAGGTAATATATTTCTAGTTCTTAGTTTGGCTAAAGATGTAGGACAATTTGCATCGGACCTTGAAGAGCGTGAAATTGATACACGTCCTATTGAAAAGTACCTCAAAAATTTAGCAGTTCCAGAAGATTTGTTTAAGAAGTTAAATCAAGCAATTGAATATGATGGAACAGTTAAAGATACAGCTTCTTCTAAATTGATGCAGCTTAGACATGATATTCAGAGTAATGAAACTGATATTAAGAACCACATGAATGACTATATTAGTGGCAAGCATACGCAATATTTGTCAGAAAATATTGTGACTATCAGAGATGGACGTTATGTTTTGCCAGTAAAACAAGAATATAAAAATAAATTTGGTGGAGTTGTTCATGATCAAAGTGCTAGTGGTCAAACTTTATTTGTTGAGCCACAAGCAGTCTTGGTACTTAATAACCGTCAACAAAATTTGCTGGCTCAAGAACGCCAAGAAATTCACCGTATTTTAATCGAGTTATCCGAACTTGCTGGTGCTTATCAAAAAGAAATTAATAATAATGCATTAGCATTAACTCAATTAGACTTTTTAAGTGCTAAAAGCAAATTAGCTAAGAAGATGAAAGCGACAGAGCCTGTCTTAAATCAAGATCATATCATTAAGTTGAGAAAGGCACGCCACCCCTTAATTGATCCTAAAAAGGTAGTACCAAATAATATTGAATTAGGAACTACTTTTGATACTATGCTAATTACAGGACCAAACACTGGTGGTAAAACTATTACCTTAAAAACTTTAGGATTGCTACAATTAATGGCTCAAGCTGGTTTATTTATCACAGCTGAAGAAGGTAGTCAATTAACGGTCTTTAATGAAATCTATGCTGATATTGGAGATGAACAATCCATTGAGCAATCTTTGAGTACATTTTCATCGCATATGGATCAGATTATTAAAATTATGAATAATGTTACTGAAGATGATTTAGTTTTAATTGATGAACTTGGTGCTGGAACTGATCCAGAAGAAGGTGCAAGTTTAGCAATTGCAATCTTAGATGATTTACGCCAAACACAAGCAAAGATTGCGATTACTACACACTATCCAGAATTAAAGTTATATGGTTATAACCGCAAGCGAACTACTAATGCCTCAATGGAATTTGACTTAAAGAAATTGGCACCAACTTATCGCTTGAGAATTGGAATTCCTGGTCAAAGTAATGCTTTTGCGATTGCACATCAATTAGGAATGAATGAAGCTGTTGTAGATAAGGCTAGGGACCTAATGAATGATGAAGACAGCGACATTAATAAAATGATTGAGCGTTTAACAGAACAAACTAAGGCAGCTGAACAACTTCATGAAACTTTGAAGCAAAATGTTGATCAAAGTATCACCCTTAAACGTCAACTGCAAAATGGGCTTGATTGGTATAACCAACAAGTACAAAAGCAACTCGAGAAGTCTCAGGAGAAAGCTGATGAAATGCTTGCTAAGAAACGTAAGCAAGCTGAAAAGATTATCAATGATCTTGAAGAGCAAAGAAGAGCTGGCGGACAAGTTAGAACCAATAAAGTAATTGAAGCTAAAGGCGCTTTGAATAAACTTGAGCGTGAAAATCAAAACTTGGCTAATAATAAGGTGCTACAGCGTGAAAAAAAGCGTCATGATGTAAGTGTAGGCGACAATGTTAAAGTCCTGTCATATGGTCAACAAGGTGTAATTACGAAGAAGTTAGGCGAGCATGAATTTGAAGTCCAAATTGGTATTTTGAAGGTGAAGGTAACTGATCGTGATGTTGAAAAGATCGCTGCACAAGCCAGTCAAAAAAAGCCAGAGAAATCTGTTCGCTCTAGTCGTGGTCTTCGTTCTAGCCGTGCAAGTAGTGAACTTGATTTAAGAGGGCAGCGTTATGAAGAAGCTTTGACTAACTTAGATCGCTATCTTGATGCTTCACTTTTGGCTGGGTTGAATACAGTAACCATCATTCATGGTATTGGTACAGGCGCAATTAGAAATGGTGTTCAACAATATTTAAAGCGTAATCGACATGTAAAGAGTTATAATTATGCTCCAGCTAATCAAGGTGGAACAGGGGCTACAATAGTTAATTTGCAATAAGCAATATACTTGCAAAAAGTAAGTAGTTCTACTAAACTATACTTATAATTTAAAGAATTTATTTTGTGAGGTAATAACTATGGTTGATGAAATTACAGATGCAACTTTTGAAGATGAAACTAGCGAAGGTGTTGTTTTAACTGATTTCTGGGCAACTTGGTGTGGTCCATGTAAAATGCAATCACCAGTAATTGACCAACTTTCAGAAGAAATGGACGATATAAAGTTCACTAAGATGGATGTTGACCAAAATCAAGAAACAGCTCGAAACTTAGGAATTATGGCAATTCCAACTTTACTGATTAAAAAAGATGGTAAAATTGTTGACCGCTTAACTGGTTATACTCCTAAGGAAAAGCTTGAACAAATCTTAGATCAATACACTGATTAATTTATAGTCAAAAAGGGTAAACCGCGATTGCGATTTACCCTTTTTGATATTAGTCTTTTTGTATTCATTAAGTTGATCAATCAGACTGAGCTGTAATTTGGACGACATGCTTTTTAGTAATCGTAGCTGAGGCCTCAGTAGGAGTGCCATTTTGGCGTTCTAAACATTCTGCAATAATTCCACTTTCCAATGAAAATTCATCACTTTGGCTATCTAGTCGATCAGTAACAACTTGTCCTGAAAGTTCGAAAACTGCAGTGTGTTTACGATCCTTGAGTACTTTTAAAGTTCCAAATTGAGCCATGTCAAAAAATTCGATCAAGTCATCGATGTCTGATAAGTCATATTTGCGACTGACGTGTTTACCGGCCCAGTAAAGAATTTCTTTATCTTCGCTACCTAAGATAGTAGGTAAGATAAAGTCACGGTATAATGAATTTAAAAAATAAAGATGTTCGTTTGTGTGTTCCATGCTTTCATTTCCTTTTGTCTTCTATAACATTTTAACTTAAAATAGGTGGAGGAGAAAAGAGATTTTAATCATCATTTGTTTAAAGGAGTTTTTTTAATGGATAATCGACCAATTGGAGTTTTAGATTCAGGCTTAGGTGGCTTAACTGTTTTAAAAAAAGTAATTGAGAAGATGCCTAACGAATCAACTATTTTTATTGGTGACCAGGCTAATATGCCCTATGGAGATCGCTCAAAAGAAGAGATTATTTCTTTAACTCGCGACAGTGTAAACTTCTTATTAAGTAAAGATGTAAAGATTATTATTTTTGGTTGCAATACTGCCACTGCGGTTGCAATGTCTACTATTAAAAAAGAAATTCCTTTGCAAATAATTGGAGTAGTTCAATCTGGTGCCTTAGCTGCAGCTAGAACCACAGAAACAAAGAATGTTGCGGTAATTGGTACTAAGGCAACTGTTAATAGTCATTCTTATTTAAAAGAAATTCAATATCGTGATCCAAAAATTCAAGTAAGCGAATTTGCACAACCTAAATTAGCGCCTCTTGCTGAGGAGGATCCTGCTGAAGAGATTAAGCAGGCTGTGGTCAGCGAAAGCTTAGCGCCGTTGAAAAAGGCTGATTACGATACCCTTGTTTTAGGATGCACCCATTATCCATTATTAAGAAAGGAAATTGTTGCAGTGGTTGGTCAAGATAGAAAGATTGTTGACCCAGCTGATCAGGTGGCACAATATACCTATAATGTTTTACGACGTGATGGTTTATTTGCGGCTGGTAATTCTGATACAAAACACGAGTACTATACGACAGGTGAAGCTAAGAAGTTTACTGAAATAACACGTCAATGGATGAATGATGAAACAATTGTTGGTCATCATGTAGATGCTGAGGATTAAAAATGGATACTTTATTATTTGCAACTAACAATAAAAACAAGGCTAAGGAAGTTGAAGAAGCCTTAAAAAAGAATAACTTTCCGATTCATGTGATTACTAATCAAGATTTGACTGACCCACCACATGTGTTAGAAACTGGTACCACATTTTTAGCTAATGCCAAGCTCAAGGCTCACCAGATGGCAGAATTTAGCAATCTACCGACTTTAGCTGATGATTCAGGATTATCGGTCGATAAATTAAATGGTGCTCCTGGCGTTTATTCTGCGCGGTATGGCGGGGAAGCTCATAATGATGCTCTGAACAATGCTAAATTATTAGCAGAATTAGGCGGGGTGCCAAAAGAAGCGAGAAAGGCTACTTTTCATACAACGATGGTTGTTTCTTGGCCAGGTAAATTTGAGGATGATCTAGTAACTGAAGGCGAAATTCGTGGTGAAATTTTAACTTATCCACAAGGTGAAGGCAATTTTGGTTATGATCCGCTTTTCTTTGTTTCTGATAAAGGAAAAACATTTGCTGAAATGACGGTGGATGAAAAGAATGCAATTTCTCACCGAGGTCAAGCTTTGAGAAAATTACTTGCGGAACTACCGGCCTGGTGGAAAAAGATGGAAAACAAATAAATTTCGAAGAACTTATTCTGATTAGGGGATAAGTTCTTTTTGTTTTTTCTGCTTTTAATTATAAGTATGAAAGCGCTATACTAAAATTGTGAGTTTACTTAATAAATGTAAGTTTAATTGAAATTGAGGTTATAGCGTATGAAAAAAGTTTTAGCAATTAATTCAGGAAGCTTGTCCTTTAAATATAAATTATTTTCTTTTCCTGATGAAAAAGTTATCGCTTCAGGGATGGCTGATCGAGTTGGGATGGAAAATGCTGTCTTTAAAATTAAGTTGAGTAATGGGCGAGAATATATCAAAAATATGCCGATTCATGATCAAGAAGAGGCAGTGAAGCTTTTAATTGAGGATTTGAAAAAATTTCATGTAGTTGAAGATCTGAGAGAAATTACTGGAATTGGTCACCGAATTGTAAATGGCGGTGAAATATTTAAAGAATCAGTTCGTGTTGGTGACAAAGAGTTACAAGAAATATTTGATTTAGGTGAACTTGCGCCTTTGCACAACATTCCTGAGGCAAATGGAATTAAGGCCTTTATGAATATTGTTCCTAATGTTCCACAAGTAGCAGTTTTTGATACTTCATATCATCAAACTTTAGATCCAATTCACTATCTATATTCAATTCCTTATGAATATTATGAAGATTATGGAATTAGAAAATATGGTGCGCATGGAATTTCTATTTCTTATGTTGCACCGCGTGCAGCCAAGATGCTTAAGAAAAATCCTAACTTAGTTAACTTGATTGTTTGTCACTTAGGATCAGGTGCTTCAGTCACTGCGGTTAAACGCGGAAAGTCTTATGATACTTCAATGGGAATTAGTCCGTTAACTGGTGTAACAATGGGGACGAGAAGCGGAGATTTTGATCCTTCAGCACTTCAGCGTTTAATGCATAAGACCGGAATGAATATTGATGAAGCAATTGATGTTTTGAATTATAAGTCAGGTTTATTAGGTATTTCAGGTGTATCTTCTGATATGCGTGACTTAATTGAAAGTAAAGATAAGCGTGCCAAGTTAGCACGTAAGATATTCATTAACCGTGTTGTTCGCTATGTTGGTGCTTATGCAGCAGAGTTAGGTAGAATTGATGCAGTTGTCTTTACTGCAGGAGTAGGTGAACATGATCCTGGTATTAGAGCTGGTATTATGTCCTCATTAAGATATTTGGGGTTAGAACCAGATTTTAAGGCTAATCGAACAGATGGTGAAAAGTTTATTTCTAAACCTAAGTCTAGAGTAAAGGCAATTATTGTCCCAACTAATGAAGAATTAATGATTGCTCGCGAAGTAGTTCGCGTTGTGCAATAAAAAAGGATTAAGCAATAGATAAAAGTCTGGTTGCTTAATCCTTTAAGATGCAGAGCTATTTTCTTGTTTTGTTGGCATGGGACTGAATTTAAGCCCGCGTTGATTGAATTCTTTGATATAAGCACTGAGATAGGCATTTTTAATCGTACTTTGGCTATTTGCAATTACTTGAAAATGAATTTGATAGGTAATACTTGAGCCGGTTTGATTAATGATTCCAATAATTTGAGGGCCCTTTTTGATTTGTTTTTTAAACTTATCTTTTAAAGCGGCGTTTACCGTATCAACGGCATGATTAATTTCAGTAAGATTATTTTCTACTGAAAGATTTAAATAAATATCCATGCTCCAGCCAGAGTGTGAACCATGACTCAAATTTTCAACTACGGTAATGTTGCGATTAGGAATATAGATTACAGCGCCATTAGTAGTTTTAAGGCGGGTATTGCGCAAGGTAAAGGAGAGAACAGTTCCGGTGTAGTTGCCAATTTTGACAGTATCGCCGATATTGTATTCACCTTCGCTTAAGATGTTCATCCCAGTTATGACATCGCTAACTAAGCCTTGTGCGCCCATCCCTAAAGCTAGAGATACTAATCCTACACTAGCTAATAGCGTTCCGACTGGAATTCCCATTAACGTTAAAATACTATATAAATAAAATAAGAGAATAGTATATTGAAAAAGAGCAATTCCTAGTTGAGCTAAGGTTCTTTTTCTTCCAGTCATGCGTTCCTGAAATTTAGGATTTTTTAATAGGTATTTTGTTAATAAGCGTTTTCCTATATGCCAAATTAAAAAGAAAATAATTGTAGTAATAATAATTTGGATGCCACGGCTTAACAAAGTGTGCAGTACATTGTCCCAGTTAATTAGGTAATCGATATTATTAGTTTTTTTAGTTGTAGAAGTTCCTTTTAGAAGAGTAGACCAGTTCAACTCATGCCCTCCTTATCTAGTTTCTTTAAAAATAGTATATCAAAAACTTGGGTACTATTTCATTGCTTGAGGGGAGGAATAATGCTAGACTTTTTTATGAGAGGAATAATTAATGGAGGATAGATTATGTCAATTTCATATGGTGCATTAGCTGGCTTAATTGCAGCAGTTGCCTTTTTAATCTTGGTCTTATTTACTTTACCTTTGATTGTTAGAGTTACTAAGACAATGAAAAAAGTTGACTCAACTATGGACAGCGTTAATACGGCTGTTGATGATTTAACGAAACAAACTTCTGTATTAATGAAGCAAAGTGAAGATTTATTAGAAAAAAGTAATGCTCTTTTAGCTGACGTAAATGGAAAAGTAACAGAATTAGAACCAGTTGTAAAGGCAGCAGCAGATTTAGGTGAAAGCGTGTCAGATATCAATTCTTCATCAAGAAGAATGGTTGAACGCTTCTCTGGTATGGGTATTAGAGGAGCTGGAATTGGCATCTTTTCATCTCTAGTTAGTCGCATGTTTGCAAGACGTAAACGTCGTCGCGGTGAAGACTAATATTTATTAAAGGAGAACAATTATGCGTAAACTTGGTGGATTTTTATTAGGTAGCGTTGTTGGTTTAGGTGTTGGCTTAATTGCTGGCTCATTATTGTTGCCAGAAGACGCAACTGACGATGTAAAGAAAAAACTTGCTGAAAATGAAAAATTGCAAGATTTGAAAGAAAAGTATGATAAAGGAACTGAAGCTATTAAGAATCAATTAGCTTCTTTCCCTAAGTCAGTTGAAGATGATTCCGAATTAAGAGATTTTGATGATATCGTAATTGATGACACTAACAAAGATCTTGGCGAAGATGAAAAATCTGACAAGGATGCTGTTAGCGATTTAAACAATGCTGAAGATACTGAAAATAACTAAAATTAAATATTTATAAAGAGAATCAAGTTCTACTTGGTTCTTTTTTTGCAATAAAAAACCTGTTGATAAATTTTATCAACAGGTAATTTTAGGCCTAGTCTTTAACTGGAATATATTTTAATTCCTTGCTTGTCTTAGTGAAGGTTTCAAAACCGTTTTTAGTGACTACACCACAATCTTCAATTCTAACTCCAGCTACGTTAGGGATATAAATACCAGGTTCAATTGAGAAGCACATGCCTTCCTCGAGAACTACGTCGTTTCCTTCCATGATTTGTGGAAATTCGTGAACGTTCATTCCAATACCGTGGCCAAGACGATGAATGAAGTATTCACCATAACCAGCCTTAGTGATAATATTTCTAGCAACAGCATCTAATTCGCTAGCAGTAATGCCTGGTTTAGCTGCTTCAATAGCTGCTTGTTGCGCCTCACGGTCGACTTCATAAATTTCTTTTTCTTTAGCAGTTGGTTCGCCGTAAGCGACAGTTCTACTTGAGTCAGAAGCATAGCCGTTGTGCATGGTTCCAAGATCGAATAAAACTAATTCGTTTGGTTCAATTTTGTTCATTGTTGGACCAAGGTGAGGGTTAGCAGCATTTGTACCAGCTTGGACAATTGTCTCAAAACTAGTGTGCATTACACCTTTTTGAAGCTTTAGTTGGTAATCAATTTGTCCAGCAACATAACGCTCAGTTACGCCGTTTCTTAGGGCATTAAAACCAATTTGAAAGGCAAAATCAGCTTCTGCACCAGCAGCCTTTAATTGTTCCACCTCTTCTGGAGTTTTACGTAAACGTGCTTCAGCTACGAATGGAGAAACATTATTGGTAAATGAAGAATCAGGAAAGGCAATGCGTAATTGTTCTAAACGGTCAACTGAAAGATGCGATTTTTCGATTGCAATATTATTTGGTTTACCAACACGTTGATTTACTAAATCAGCAATTTTTGCCCATGGGTTTTCATGGTCAAGATAGCCATAAACATCGCCATCCCAAGCAGAGTTTTTAGCTTCTTCAACATTTAATTCAGGTGCAAAAATAAATGCAGGCTTGTCTTTAAAAGCAATTAAAGCAAAAATTCTCTCATGTGGATCCATGCTATAGCCGGTGAAATAATTAATACTGATTGGATCAGAAATATAAGCAACATCATTATTGGTTGAAATTAACCAATTTTGTAACTTGTCTAAGTTCATAATTTTGGCTCCTTTTTTAATATATACTGGGAGTATACCATATAATATGGTAAAATAATGAGTTTTTAGTCGTAAACGGTTGCAATGTGTGAATATTCTTGATAAGTTATAAAAGAGTGTTTTTACAGGAGTGTGAGAAATTTATGCAAAAGCAAGAAGTAACAATTTATGATGTTGCTCGTGAAGCAAAAGTTTCTATGGCTACTGTTTCAAGAGTAGTAAATGGAAATAATAATGTACGTAAAGAAACACGTGAAAAAGTATTAGCTGTCATTGATCGTTTGCATTATCAACCTAATGCAGTTGCTCAAGGATTAGCTTCAAAGAGAACTACAACAGTTGGATTGATTGTCCCTGATTTGACAAATATGCACTTTGCTGAATTATCTAAGGGAATTGACGATATTGCTACAATGTATAAGTACAATATCTTACTTTCAAGTGTCGGAAATACCTTGTTAAATGAAGATCAAGTTATCCAAAATTTACTTAATAAGCAAGTTGATGGTGTAATTTACATGTCAAACTTGATGAATGAAAAGGCACAAGAAATTTTCAATCGCACTAACACACCAGTTGTTTTAGCTGGTACTGCTGATGCTAACCAAGAATTTTCTAGTGTAACTATTGACTATAAGGCTGCTGAAAAGGAAGCTTTAGGTCTTCTATTAAAAAATGGTAAGAAGAACTTGGCCTTAGTCGTAGGTGACGGAAAAGCTTATGTTAACAAGGACAACCGTTTCGTTGCCTATAAGGATTTCATGGAAGAACATAATTTAAAGAACGTTCACATCTATGAAGATGCCAAGACTTATGAAGATGGCTATGAATTATTTAAGCAAATCAAAGCTGATAATGTAGATGGAATTATTGCTACTCGTGATGTAACAGCTGCAGGTATCGTTAATGCTGCTGCTGATGCTGGTGTAAAGATCCCAGAAGATTTAGAAATTATCTCCGCTGCTTCAACTAATGTCGCTAAAATTGTTCGTCCTCAATTAACAACTGTTCAACAACCGCTTTATGATATTGGTGCTGTTGCAATGAGAATGTTAACTAAGTTGATGAATGATGAAGAATTAGACGATTCACATGTTATCTTGCCATATACTTTGAAGAAGTCTCGTTCTACTAAGTAGATAATCTAAAATTTAATATTAAAAATAAAAGTACTGTCAATTCTTCAATCGAAGATTAACAGTACTTTTTTAGTAGTGATGATTTTAAGTGGTTTCACTAGTCACATTTTTTATTTCATTTAAGTTAACCACTTCGTCAGCTAATTGTTTGATCTCGTTTCTTAAGTGGTGAGTTACCATAATCACAGTTTTATTCTGTTTAGTCAAAATCAAGCGTTCAAGCTGTGTACTTGAAGCTTTATCTAATGCGGAGGTTGCTTCATCCAATAGGTAGATTGGGGTATCACGTAATATTTCTCTAGCAAATGCAATACGTTGTTTTTGTCCGCCGGATAATTGTTTTCCTTGATCATCTAAAATAGTATCGATACCTTTAGGTAGCTTAGCAATTAGATCTTCTAGACCACACTCTTTGATTACTTTATTAATTTTTTGAGTTGATATTTCTTTTCCTAAAGTTAAATTCCATTTTAGGGATGCTGAAAAAATATACGGATCTTGCTGTAAATAAGAAATTTTTTGGTGTAGATCATGATCTGAAATTTGATCATAACTCATGTTGCCAAGATTAATTTCTCCTTTGTAGTCTCTTAGTAAACCACCAATTAGATTTAAAATTGTGGATTTTCCAGCTGCAGAATCTCCTGTTAGGATATATTTATTTTGCAATATAAAATCTAAATTCAAATTATGAAAGATTGGTTCATCATTTTCAGGATAATGGTAGGAAATATTATTTAGTCCAAGTTTTCCTAGGTGCCAATTAGAAATTGAATGAGGCTCACTTTCAGTGTTAGATATAGATTTGAATTTTTCCATTATCGGTTTTATGGATTTAAATTCCTGCCAGTTAAAACTAATACCGCTTAATTCAGCAAAAATTGTACTAGCAAAAAATTGTGCACCACTAATCGTTCCTACTGGTGTAAGATGATGTAAAATTAGCCAACCAGTTTGTCCTAAAATAATAACTTGGCTAATAAATGCTAAACCATTAGTTATTGCTTGAGTTATTCCAGCAGTTTTACTGTAGTTTAATGTATGCTTTTTAACATCGTCTGAAGAACCATCGATTTTTTTAACAATCGTCTGAGGAAGATTGGCTAAAAAGAGAGTATTGAAGCCGTTTAATATATCATTAATTGTATTAACTAATCGTTCATTAGCATGAGTATATTCTAATGATCGTTTAGCTAAAATTTTAGAAAACATATTTGGTACGATTCCCATAATAACTGTTAAGACAACAACAGTTACTACCAAACTTATATTGAAATACGCTAGGGTGAGCATCCCAAAAACTATCTCACTAACTTGTCTGACAATCATTAGAAAGTCAGTGATTCCAAAATTATTAATAGTAGTAATATCGTTAGTTAACCAAGAGCTGTATGTTGCTACGGTCTGTTTATGAAAAGTAGCATAGTTTGCCTTGGATAAGTCTGTTGCAATGCTATTTCTGATCAGTTTGTCTACATTTTGAGATAAGCGTGTTTGCTCTACATTAACAAGACAGTTAACAATAGCATAAATAATATAGGCTCCACCCATTATTGCAACCCACATAAAGAACGCATCTGCGCGTAATTTAGCAACAGCACTCAATGCATTAGCGCTAGAAATACCTGCTAGTGTTAAAAATCCAGCATTAACAATTATGAGAAAGACTACTAATAGAAATTCCCATTTTAACTTTTTAAAATATTTCAGTAATTCCATTAATTCTCCTTTTAATATTAAAATTTGATTTAAATAATAATACTTTAATTAATTTTATTCAATATATTTTAATAATTAACCTAAAATTTATGACCTTAGTGAAAAAAAAAACTGATAATCTTTAATTTTGATTATCAGTTTTTATTGATTTTAAAGTTATGATTTTTCTACGGAGCGGTCGGACCACTATCAGTGGCTGTATTGCCTTCACTAGTTTCGCTGCCAGTATTTGTATTAGCAGCTGAACCTTCATTAGAACTAATATTTGAATTTACATCATTTGCGGCATTGTTGCTCTCGGAATTACTATTTTCAGTTGAAGAAGATGATTCAGTTGCGGAACTTGAACGACTCCGTCTAGTAGAAGTAGATGAAGAAGAACCATTACCATTTCCGCCTTGACCAGTACTTCGAGCTTGCTGATCATTAGCTCCGACAGTCCGATTAGTCGAAGATGAGGAATTATTATTTGATTCACGATATACTTCGTGGTTTTTACCATAGTAATTTTTAGCATCTTCTGAAGTTGAGCCATCAGCTACAGCAAACAGACTGTTGATATTTTTCTTCTTAGAAATTGTCTTACCAGTGTAGATTAAGACTTTACCATAATCATTATTCTTGCCTTCTAAGTAGTCGTAGAAGAGGTTGTAGTCTTTAGTTGATCCACCGATACCAAATCTTGCAGTAGCAGCTGGAGCAGGGGATAAACTTAATGCGGTAGTCTTTTTACCAGAAAGTTCAATATTATCGCCATCATAGCTTACAGTTCCTGGCAATGTTCCAGTTCTTGCTAAGACTTTATTTTTATAAACAGAGCTTGGACGACTTGGTGCATCATTTAACTTAAAGATTGACGGATCTTCTTCGTAAAGTGCATTGGCGATATTTGCCCAAAGGTTTAAGTTGGTTTCACTGGAATTAGAATCTAGGTTATATGAGTGGCCATAGAAGTTGTCATACCCCATCCAACTAGAAATTGTGATTCCAGGAGTAGACCCATTGAACCAAATATCACGATAATCATTACTGGTTCCAGTTTTACCGATTAAGTTCTTGTAGTTAAACTTCAAAGTACCAGTTAAGCTTGAAGCAGTACCCTTAGTTACTACTTGGTGAAGCATCTTTTGCATGATGTAAGAGGTGCCGGTAGAGAAGACTTTTTGTGGATTTTGTTTATGCTTATAAATTACTCTACCTGATGGATCTTGAATTTCTTCAATGTAGTAAGGATCAGCTCGCTTACCATTGTTATAGAAGTTAGAGAAGGCACTAGCGTTATCAGCAACTGAAAAACCATAATCTGTACCACCGAGGGCCAAACCTAGGTTTTCAAATTCGCTTTTACTCAAGTTTAAGCCTAGTTTTTTCATATCCTGACGTAAATTAATGTTCTTATCGTTGACTAATTTATTGTATAAGTTTACAGCAGGTAAGTTATAAGATTTACTTAGAGCTTCTTGAGCTGAGATAAACCGGTTTTCAACAGTGGAATTGTAGTCAGTTGGAATATAGTTGCCAAATCTAGTAGGGAAGTCTGCTAATGCTGTTTGACTAGAAATAAACTTGTGTTCAATTGCTGGACCATAAACTAGATATGGCTTAATAGATGAACCAGGTGAACGATAAGTATCAAAGGCGTGATTAATTTGAGAATTCTTAAAGTCAACTCCGCCGCTAAAAGCTAATACCTTGCCAGTTGCATTATCAATTACGACACTACCGTTTTCCACATGCTCGGTAGTATTAACCCACTTGTTAGTAGATGAATCAAAATCACGAGAAGTCTTATCTTGACCATATTTATTTTGCTTAACTATGCGTTGCATAGTTTGATAAAGTGGCTGTCTAATCGTGGTCTTAATATGATAGCCCTTTTGATGAAGCAGTTCAGTTGAACTAGTTAAGTATTGATTATAACGATTAGTATCTTGTTTAACATCTGATACCTTTAAACCATCTTGCTCAATTAATTTTTCTGCTAAAAGACTAGTACTCTTATTCATTACTAAATTATATAAGTAGCCACTTTGTTTCTTTTGTTTAGATGCTTTTTCAGGAGCAAGGAAGTCAGCACGTAAATCATATTTTTTAGCTGCAAGATAGTCTTTTTTACTGATATCGCCATTTCGATACATCCGAAATAGAACGATATCTTTTCTACGCATCGCTAAATCAAGGTCTTTTTTAATTTTTCCGTTTAAACGATATGGGGTATAAACAGATGGACTTTGAGGTAAACCAGCAATAAAGGCAGCTTGAGGAAGGTTAAGTTCAGAAATAGACTTACCAAATATCCCTTGAGCTGCAGTTTTAATACCTACGATGTTTTCTCCACGGTTGTTTTTACCATAAGGAGCAGCATTTAGATATGAACGGAGAATATCTTCTTTTGAGAAATGCTTTTCAATCTTATGAGCATAAAACATTTCGGTAACTTTTCTTCTCCAAGTGGTCTGACTAGTTAAAAACTGCATTTTAACTAATTGCTGAGTTAAAGTCGATCCACCAGTTTGTACACCAACACCAGTTAGCTCAGAAAGAACAGCTCTAACTAGGGATTTAGGTAAAACTCCTTTATGAATATAGAAATTCTCATCTTCAGTAGCTGTCACAGCATTCTTAACTAAAGGAGTTAGTTCGCTTTCACTTGCCTTTTTAGTGACGGTATCTGGACGAACTGTAGCAATTTTTTTATTGCCAGCATAGTAAAGTGTGGCTGAATTTTGTGCATGGTTTATTTGCTGATTTAATTCGCTAATTGTTGGAATGGGCTGCTGGCGAACGATGCCAAGAGCATAACCACCACCAAAACCGATTAGGAGAAACAAACCAAAAACTGCAATTAAGATCAAATAATGAAAAACACGACGTAAAGTTAAATAAACGATGCCACTGTAAAATTTCCATTGGCTTTCGTCTGATTTGCTTTGAAGTGTTTTAACTTCTGGCCCCGCAGTTAGGAACTCTATGATTTTTTCTTTTAAATTTTTCACAGATCAGGATCCTTTGTTAGTTACTTTCCCCCTATTATAGCAAAAAAAGGACTAGCAATGACGCTGTCCTTTTTTACGAATTTATTAATATTTTGATTTATTTAGTTAATTCATAGATTGCTTCGGCATAAATAGCAATTGAATTAATTAAATCGTCAACCTTCATGTATTCATTTGGTTGGTGCATAACAAGTGGAGCACCTTCTGGTTGAGCACCAAAGGCTACACCATGTTTGAATAAACGGCCATATGTTCCGCCACCAATGATAACTTCGTGACCTTTCTTACCAGTTTGCTTTTCATAAACTGAAAGCAGGGTCTTAACAATTGGATCGTCTCCAGGAACGTAATGAGGAGCTTCTGCTGAACCATCAATTCTGGCGTCTAAGATATCGCCGAATTTTTCGTTAATATTTTTAACCATTTCTTCTGGCTCAATACCTTGTGGGTAGCGAACATTGTTTAATAGGTATGCGTTTTGACCTTCAAAGTTAAACATACTTGGTGAACTAGTTAGGTCGCCCATTAAGTCGTCATGATGGAAAATACCTAATTTCTTACCGTTAAAGTCTTTGTGTTCAACAGTTGCAAGGAAGTGTAAGAAATTCTTCGCTTGACCGTCAAAGTTAAGGCTATCAAGGAAGAGAGCAAGGTAAGTAGCAGCATTTCTACCAGTTTCAGGAGCAGAAGCATGAGCACCATGACCGGTTAAAGTTAATGAAAGACGGCCGCTAAGCATTTCTGCCTTTCCTTCAAGCTTATGCTCTTTCAGGAATAAGTTGAACTTTTCTTTGATGCCATCGATATCGCCTTCAAGTTGAGCATGAGCTGTTTGAGGGATAACATTAGTTGCAATTCCTGATTGGAATGTCCAAAGTTTAACATCGCCTTGGCTTGGGTCATCTTTAAAGTCAAGTTTTAAGGTAACAATGCCTTGTTCACCATTGATAATTGGAAATTCTGCGTCAGGAGAGAAAGCAACATCTGGAGCTGGTTGATGCTTTAAGTAATAGTCAATTCCAACCCAGTTAGTTTCTTCATTAGTTCCAACTACGAAGTCAATTTTCTTTTTAGGTTTAAAGCCATGCTCTTTTAAAATCAGCATGCCATAGTAAGCTGCTAAGGATGGGCCTTTATCATCAGCACTACCACGCCCATAAATTTTGCCATCTTTAATAGTCATCTTAAATGGATCAGTTTTCCAGCCTTCGCCAGCAGGAACGACATCCATGTGGCCGATAATACCAACGCGTTTGTCGCCAGAACCCATGTTGATTCGACCAGCATAGTTATCAAAGTTTTCAGTATCAAAGCCGTCACGTTTAGCAAATGATAAAAACTTCTTCATAGCCTTCACTGGGCCAGGACCTACAGGATATTCTTTGCTAGTATTGTTTAAATCTTCAGAAGAATCAATTGCAATCAATTCTTTTAAATCATTTAAAATAGCATCTTTCTTTTCTTGTGCTAATTTTTTATAATTTAGTTCTTCCATAACGTACTCCTTTAATTTTTATCTCTGATTAAATATTACAGCATTTACATCTGAATAAGTCGACCAAAAGCTTTTATTTGGGACTTTTTCAACTGGTAAATAAGGAAATAGGGCAACGTTTGTTTGACGAAAAGCAGGATCGAGTTTTCGATAATTCTTATAGGCAAATGTGTTTTTATTAAATAAGCCATAATATAAGACTTTAGACGACTTAACCCAGCCATCATCAGTAAGAAGCCATAAATCTTTAACTCCGCCACTTACACCTAGTATTTTATAGTGTTTTCTTGGCATAAGTTGATTCTTTTTACCAGATTGCTTATCAGGTTTATTATAAGTGAAAATTGGATTTTGAGTAGGGTTAATAATACTTAAATTCCAATATGGTAAAATCCATTCAGGTTGTAGGTCCAAACTAACAAGGTCAGCGGGAACAAATTCCTTATCGCCAATTTGGTAAAAAGTCTGTCCTGAAGCAATAACAGCTGAAGAAACATGAACTGGGTCTAAAAAATTAAGTTCTTTTGATGTTGTCACCTTTAGATATGGATTCTCACTAATTGTAGTAGGTACACGGCCAAAGTAAATTCCGTCCTTGTTAACGACATATTTTTTAGTGCCAGTTTTAGCTAATTTGTATTTATAGCCTCTTGCGGGGAAATTAGTGACAACTCCATCAACATCATTGTTGATTAACCAATTCCATAACTTAGGCGACTCATTCATTTCGGCCCAAACAAATACCTTTTGATGTAGCGCGTGAAGTTGACTAATTAGCTTGGGATTTTGGGTAACTAGATCAGATGAGATATTGATTCCGTTTACGTAACTTAGTACTTCAAAATTAATTCTTTGCAAAGAACCAACAATAAAGATTCTTGGAACATCTGGTAACAGTTGACTCATAGTTTTTAAACTTGGTGCAGAAAAGCTGTGAATCATTACTCGATCTTGCATATGGTATTTCTTGATACTGGCAGCAAGGAGTTCTTCCATATTTTTAGGACTATTATGCTTAGTTTTTTTTGTTTCAAGCAAAAATTTAGTGTTAGGTTTATCTTTGTAGTAATCAAATAATTGATCTAAAGAAATAATTGATTCACCATTAGCTTGTTTTAAGGTGTTTAAATAGGAAAAATTATTTTGTGATACAATAACCGATGATCCAACAACTCTGCTTAGATCGCGGTCATGAGAAACAACTAAGACGTTATCTTTGGAAACATGCAGGTCGAGCTCTACATAGTCCGCGCCATCTGCAAAAGCTGAGTTATCACTTTGAATTGTTTCTTCTGGATATTTACTGGGATTACCGCGGTGACCAATGACTAGGAATCCCGATTCAAAAATAAAAATCAAACTAAAAAAAAGGGCTAGGAAATAAAGCCTGCTTGTTTTCATGTGTACACCTCTATTCTTTTTAACAATAGCATGGATGTATACTTTTTTCTATAATTAATATAGTAGTTAATAATCATTTTTAAGAAAGTAGATGCTGCAATATGGCTTATGAGCAACTAGATTTAATCGAAGAAGTTACTCGCAATGATGGATCTAAATATTATGAAATTTCAAATATTGATCAAAATGGTATCGCTGAATTAGCCGTAGATCGTGGATTGATAAAGAAGGTGCGGATACTTCAGCTAAATTTGGCTAGAACAAAAGCACTTCAATTATATGAAGAATATATTAATAAAACGTACCAACTAGAGACTTTAACCAATGAGGATGATTGGAAAGATCCGCAGTGGGTTGAGTGGGAAAAGCCTAAAGGAAAAGTTTTAGACGCCTTTAATACAGTATTAAAAGCCAATCATATTGGTTAGAAGAGAGTAAAGTATGGAAAAATTACGTATTGTTCATACCAATGACCTACATTCTCACTTTGAACAATTTCCTAAAATAAAAAGATATTTACATCAAGCACAAAATGACAAAAGTGTTGATCAAACTTTTACCTTCGATGCTGGAGACTTTATGGATCGTTCTCATCCCTTATCTGATGCAACTGAGGGCCAAGCTAATATTAAGCTGATGAATGAATTTAACTATGATGCGATCACAATTGGTAATAATGAAGGAATCTCTAATTCACATGCAGTTTTAGAAAAATTATTTGATCATGCGAATTTTCCAGTTATTTTAGCTAACTTACGTGAAGAAGATGAAAGTATGCCTAAATGGTGTACTTCATATAAGATTTTTGAAACTAAGAAGAAAACGAGAATTGCAGTTGTTGGCTTAACTGCTGCATATCCTATGACCTATGGTCCTAACCACTGGCATGTGAAGTTGATTTCTGATACTTTAGATAAGTTACTTCCTACAATTAACGGGCAATATGATATGTTAATTATCGTTAGTCATATTGGCTTAAGAATGGATCGGTATATTGCACATCATTATCCAGAAGTGGATTTGATTGTTGGTGGGCATAGTCATGATTATTTACCAAAGGGCGAGAAAGTAAATAAAACATGGATTACCCAAACTGGAAAATGGGGTCAGCATATCGGCGATATTGCGATTCAATTAAATGATGATCACCAGGTAGTGTCAATTGTACCAAATACTGTCAAAACCGCTGATTTACCAAGTTCGGAATCTGATCAAGCTAAAATCGATGCTTGGCGTAAGCAGGGTGAACAAATGCTGCAATCACGTCAAATTGCAAAGTTACCTGCTAAATTTAACGATGATAAAATGGCAGCAATTCAAGTTTCTCTAGATGCAATTAGTGATTTTGCTGGAACTGATATTGCGGTTTTAAATAGTGGCTTATTTTTGACGCCATTTCATCAGGGAATTTTAACAGAAGCTGATTTACAAGCTGCTTTACCTCACCCAATGCATGTAGTGCAAACTAAATTATTTGGAAGTGATGTTTGGCGCATGGTAATGGAGATGGAAAAGAACCGTCATTTTCTAAGCAAGTTTGCCCTCAAAGGAATGAGTTTTAGAGGGAAAATTTTTGGCGATCTTGTTTATAAAGGCATTCAGGTTGATCATGCAAGTAGAACAGTCTACATTAACGGAAAAGAGATTGATCCTGAAAAAGAGTATACAATTGCCTTGCTTGATCATTATGTTTTAATTCCATTTTTCCCTACCATTTCAATTATGGGTAAAAACAAGTTTTTATTCCCTGATTATTTACGAACTGTAATTGGAAACTACTTAAAAGAGAAATATCCAATAGATAAATAGAAAGAAAAATAATGGAGTATAAAGAAGCAGATAAAGAACAACCGCTTTATCATCCTTTGGCTCATGTAATCGTTAATGAAGATAAGATAATGATTAATGGGCGAAAGTATGAAATTTTAGCTAATGTAAAAGATGCTCTAGATATTGAAATGCTAAAAGAGAAATATGATCCTTTCCTTGACCAGTACGATTATTTAGTAGGGGACATTTCAAGTGAGCATTTAAGATTAAAAGGATTTTACGATGAAAAAGATCGCGTTGCAATTGATAAAAAAGCTAATGCGATTGTGGATTATTTAGAGGAATATTGTAATCCTGGCAGTGCATATTTTGTTTTACGACTAGCTCAAGAAAATCAGATTAAAAAGGTTGCATTTGGCAGACAAAATAAGAGAAAAAATATGTCTAATAATCGCTATCATTCTAAACGTCCCTACTTTAAAGAAAGACGTGTCCACAAAACAAGAATTGGTGGCCATAAGACAGCTGTAAAATTTCAACGTGGAAAAGGAAGTCACAAGAATAAAGGCTTCGTAATTAAGAAAAGAAAGGGCTAATTGTGGAACATAAAGATTATAAATGTTACTTAATTGATTTGGATGGGACTATTTATCGCGGTAGCGATACGATCGAAAGTGGCGTTAGATTCATTCATCGTTTGCAAGAGAAAAATATTCCCCACTTATTTTTAACTAATAATTCTACTCGTACGCCGCGAATGGTAGTTGATAAATTGCGCGGACATGGGGTTAACACAGATATCTATCATATTTATACGCCGGTTTTAGCTACGGAGTCTTACTTGCTTGCTCAAAATCCAGATACTGCTAAGATACCAGTTTATATCATTGGACAGACAGGATTAGTGCAAGGTCTGTTAAAAAATGAACGTTTCTACTACGATGATCGAAATCCTAAATATGTTGTAGTTGGAATGGATACGGATTTAACTTATCATAAAATTCGCGTTGCTACTCGCTCAATTAGAAATGGCGCAACTTTTATTGGAACAAATGCTGATAAAAATTTGCCTTCTGGGGATGAGCTATTGCCTGGTAACGGTGCACTATGTACAATGCTAGAAGTAGCAACAGGTGTTAAGCCCATTTATATTGGTAAACCTTCATCAATTATTGTGGCTAGTGCTTTGAAGATGCTAAATGCTCAAGGCAGGGATGCAATTTTGGTTGGGGATAACTATGATACTGATATTATGGCAGGCATTAACTGTAATATTGACTCTTTGTTAACTTTGACCGGTGTAACTACTAAGAAGCAATTGGCAGAAAGAGATAAGCAGCCAACTTACGTTGTAGAAAATCTGGATGAGTGGAAACTATGAAGAAGAAACCAATCGTCGCCGTTGTTTACAATTGTTTGATGGCTCTTGCTACTGCTACTTTAGGTGCAGTAGTTTTAAGTTGGCCATTATTAGCAGTTTTTGTAAAAATTCAAAAAACGAATTTGATCGTAAAGACAACCTTAGCAACAGTGATGAAGAACTATACACAACTCTTAGATTATTTATTGTCGCCATTTAATGATAGACTTCAGATGTCAAATTTCCCGACTTCTCCAAGTGCAGCGCGACATTTTTATGAGTGTAAGTTACTATTTGAATTAGCGATAATTGTTTTTGTAGTTGGATTAATTATTCTTATTTTCTTAAAAATGAGAAAAAGAATGAATTATATTTATATTTCGAGAACAACAGCGCTAATTTTCATGATTTTGCCTGTGATTATCTTACCGTTTGCTTTAATGAATTTTGATGAATTTTTTGTAGCATTTCATCATCTATTGTTCAACAATGGGGATTGGCTATTTAACCCTGCGACAGACCCAATTATTAATGTATTAACCGAAGAGTTTTTTGCTGGTTGCTTTGCAACTGGCGGAATAATTTATGAGTTATATTTTTCTTGTTTTATTTTGTCAAAAAAATAAAGGAGCTTTAACGAAGCTCCTTTTTTAATACTAATTTTTTCTTTAACCATATAATCAAGACTGGTAAAACTGAAATTAAAATGATTGCAATCACGATCAATGAGAAATGTTCCTGGACGATTGGAATATTTCCAAAGAAGAATCCTAATGCGGAAAATAAGGTTACCCAGAGAAAACCACCAATGAAGTTATAAATGATGAAAGTTCGATAATGCATCTTACTTGCACCTGATACAAATGGAACGAATGTACGAATAAATGGAATAAATCTTCCGATTACAATTGTAATACCGCCGTGTCGATCGAAGAAGTTTTCAGCGGCTTTTCGTTTATCTTGATTAATTAACTTGTTGAACCAACTGTGTTTAGTCCCTTCAGCTTGTGACCAATGTCCGATTTCATAGTTAATCGTATCACCTAAAACAGCAGCTGCTATGAAGATTAAATAGCAAACCCAGAAGTGAAGATTATATTTGGGCGTTGCTGCCATAGCACAACATGCAAATATAAGTGAATCTCCAGGTAGAAATGGAAAGATAACCAGACCTGTTTCGATAAAAATAATTGCAAATAAGATTAAGTAAGTCCAGTTTCCAAACATATTCACAATGGTGACTAAATGGTCATCAATATGAAGAATAAAATCGATAAGTCCCATAAATAAAAATAGATTCCTTTCACAAATTAAATACTGGTAGAATGAAAAGTCATTGTTTTTTCTGGAAATAGGTCTTGCATAATGTTGCTAATTGCAATTTGTGCCTCGCCAAATCCTAAAGCAATCATTGGCACTCTTCCAGGATAAGTAATAGCATCGCCAATTGCATATACATGAGGAAGGTTGGTATGCATTTTTTGAGAAACAGCGATTAGATTATGGTCTAATTTGATCCCCCATTTACGTAATTGTCGATTATCGCTCTTGAAGCCATATGCAACTAGGATTTCATCAACATTTTTAGTAACAAAATCTTGACTTGCACCAACTTTATGCAAAACTAATTCCATTCTATTATTGTTTAACTGCAGATCTTTTGGAAGATAAGGAGTTAAAAGTTCAACATTTTTTAAACTTTTAAGCTTATTGACGGAGCTTTCAAGACCGCGAAATTCATTTCTCCGGTGAATTAAGAATACATCTGATGTGTTTGCTAATTCTAGTGCCCAGTCAAGTGCAGAATCTCCACCTCCAAGAATGGCTACTTTTTTGTTAGCAAAGATTTCAGGATGCTGCATTGAGTAATGGATATGTTGGTTTACGTCTAAAGTAGTTGATAAAGGAAGAGTTTTGGGCTTAAACGCGCCAAGTCCCGTAGCAATTAATAAACTTTTTACTTCATATTTTTTGTCAACTAGGATATTTTCATTTTCTAAAAAAGAAATCTCTTTTACTTTATGAGAAAGAATGAATTTAGTATTGATGTTTTGCTCAAGTAGCTGAGAAACTAGCTTTTTACCTTTAATAGAAGGAAAAGCGGGAATATCCTTAATATTTTTTTGTGGATAAAGCATATTAATTTGACCGCCAATTTCGTCTAATGCATCAAAAGAAATTGTCTTTAGTCCATGTAAATTAGCAAAAGAGGCTGCAAAAAGTCCAATAGGACCTGCACCAATAATAGCTAAATCATATTTTTCCATCTTTATAAGAAATCCTCCATAAAAATTAAGCATAGAAGTCATGTCTTTAGCGTTAATTAAAAAGACAGTTATAATTAATATTAGTAAGGGATGAGATAGTATGCAAGTTAAAATTGGCGATATAGTTCATGGAAAAATTAGTGGGATACAACAATATGGGATTTTTGTAAGGCTAGATAGCAAAGTAGAAGGCTTGATCCATATCTCTGAAATACATGGTGGATATGTTAAAGATATCGGAAGAGAGTATCAAGTTGGTGAAACAATAAAGGTACAAGTAATTGATATAGATCCATATTCTAATCAGATTAGTTTATCTAGAAGGGCAGTCCTTCCTGAAGTAAAAGAAGCAAGAAAAAAGCGAGTCCATTTTTGGACTTCAAAACGAGTTAAGAAAGGTTTTACTCCTTTAAAAGAAGTATTGAATACTCAAATTAAAGAAGCAAAAAGTAGATATTCTAAATAAAGAGTAAATAAACGTGTTAAGGAGTAGTGCTTAACATGTTTATTTTTATATCCGAATTTTCAAAATGAATAGTTCGTTTAAATTGGAAAAACAAAAGGCAAAAATCAGACAATCAAAATCTATTAATAATTAATATTCGGAATATATTTTTTTATTAAAAACTATATTGACGAAAAGGAGAAAAGTCTGTAAAGTAATACATGCTGTTTGAGGCAAGCGCGAAGCAGAGGCAGGAAGCCAAGCAAAGAGCTTGTCAAGGGAGCAGAAAGATGATAATATTATAAAGCTGTCATTTGAGAAAGATGAGGGGCAAGAAAAATAACTTGTCAAAGCTCAAGAGACATGATATAATATAAAAGTTGTCACACGGCAACGGTAGTACCTTGAAAACTGAACAAAGTTTCGCTGAAAGTGTGCGGGATATAAAAAATCCCAAACAAAAGCGAAGTCAATTCACAAGCAATAAATTTGAGATAACTCAAAGAAAGTTTTAGAGCTAAACGATAAAAAGCTCATTTTCAAGAAGGAAAATGAGAGTTTGATCCTGGCTCAGGACGAACGCTGGCGGCGTGCCTAATACATGCAAGTCGAGCGAGCTTGCCTAGATGAATTTGGTGCTTGCACCAGATGAAACTAGATACAAGCGAGCGGCGGACGGGTGAGTAACACGTGGGTAACCTGCCCAAGAGACTGGGATAACACCTGGAAACAGATGCTAATACCGGATAACAACACTAGACGCATGTCTAGAGTTTAAAAGATGGTTCTGCTATCACTCTTGGATGGACCTGCGGTGCATTAGCTAGTTGGTAAGGTAACGGCTTACCAAGGCAATGATGCATAGCCGAGTTGAGAGACTGATCGGCCACATTGGGACTGAGACACGGCCCAAACTCCTACGGGAGGCAGCAGTAGGGAATCTTCCACAATGGACGCAAGTCTGATGGAGCAACGCCGCGTGAGTGAAGAAGGGTTTCGGCTCGTAAAGCTCTGTTGGTAGTGAAGAAAGATAGAGGTAGTAACTGGCCTTTATTTGACGGTAATTACTTAGAAAGTCACGGCTAACTACGTGCCAGCAGCCGCGGTAATACGTAGGTGGCAAGCGTTGTCCGGATTTATTGGGCGTAAAGCGAGTGCAGGCGGTTCAATAAGTCTGATGTGAAAGCCTTCGGCTCAACCGGAGAATTGCATCAGAAACTGTTGAACTTGAGTGCAGAAGAGGAGAGTGGAACTCCATGTGTAGCGGTGGAATGCGTAGATATATGGAAGAACACCAGTGGCGAAGGCGGCTCTCTGGTCTGCAACTGACGCTGAGGCTCGAAAGCATGGGTAGCGAACAGGATTAGATACCCTGGTAGTCCATGCCGTAAACGATGAGTGCTAAGTGTTGGGAGGTTTCCGCCTCTCAGTGCTGCAGCTAACGCATTAAGCACTCCGCCTGGGGAGTACGACCGCAAGGTTGAAACTCAAAGGAATTGACGGGGGCCCGCACAAGCGGTGGAGCATGTGGTTTAATTCGAAGCAACGCGAAGAACCTTACCAGGTCTTGACATCCAGTGCAAACCTAAGAGATTAGGTGTTCCCTTCGGGGACGCTGAGACAGGTGGTGCATGGCTGTCGTCAGCTCGTGTCGTGAGATGTTGGGTTAAGTCCCGCAACGAGCGCAACCCTTGTCATTAGTTGCCATCATTAAGTTGGGCACTCTAATGAGACTGCCGGTGACAAACCGGAGGAAGGTGGGGATGACGTCAAGTCATCATGCCCCTTATGACCTGGGCTACACACGTGCTACAATGGACGGTACAACGAGAAGCGAACCTGCGAAGGCAAGCGGATCTCTGAAAGCCGTTCTCAGTTCGGACTGTAGGCTGCAACTCGCCTACACGAAGCTGGAATCGCTAGTAATCGCGGATCAGCACGCCGCGGTGAATACGTTCCCGGGCCTTGTACACACCGCCCGTCACACCATGAGAGTCTGTAACACCCAAAGCCGGTGGGATAACCTTTATAGGAGTCAGCCGTCTAAGGTAGGACAGATGATTAGGGTGAAGTCGTAACAAGGTAGCCGTAGGAGAACCTGCGGCTGGATCACCTCCTTTCTAAGGAAGGCGAAAGATGATGGAGAGTGCGAGAGCACTAAAGAGAAGTCATCGAGAAAGCCAAGCGGAAGCACACTGAGAAACTTTGTTTAGTTTTGAGGGTAATACCTCAGAGAGCTAGTACATTGAAAACTGAATATAATCTAAAGCAAAAAACCGAGACAATCGAAAAAACAGATTGAAGAGCGACCGAGAAGAGAGAGAAACTCAACTTGAAATAGGTCAAGTAGAAAAGGGCGCATGGTGAATGCCTAGGCACTAGAAGCCGATGAAGGACGTGACGAACCACGAAAGGCTTCGGGGAGCAGTAAGTAAGCAATGATCCGGAGATATCCGAATGGGGGAACCCAATACCGGGAGGTATTATCAAGAGCTGTTAAGGCTGTTGAAGGAAGACGCAGTGAACTGAAACATCTAAGTAGCTGCAGGAAGAGAAAGAAAAATCGATTTCCCAAGTAGCGGCGAGCGAACAGGAAAGAGCCCAAACCAGCTGGCTTGCCAGTTGGGGTAGTAGGACTGCAGGAAAGCACTTGAAGCGATAGCAGAATTATCTGGAAAGATAAGCCAGAGAGGGTGAGAGCCCCGTAAGCGAAATTGCAGAGAGACTTAGCAGGATCCTGAGTAGGTCGGGACACGAGGAATCCCGATTGAAACCGCGAGGACCATCTCGCAAGGCTAAATACTAACTAGTGACCGATAGTGAACCAGTACCGTGAGGGAAAGGTGAAAAGAACCCCGGAAGGGGAGTGAAAGAGAACCTGAAACCGTGTGCCTACAAGTAGTCAAAGCACATTAAAGTGTAATGGCGTGCCTTTTGTAGAATGAACCGGCGAGTTACGTTATGGTGCAAGGTTAAGTCAGAAAAGACGGAGCCGGAGCGAAAGCGAGTCTGAAGAGGGCGAGAGAGTATCATGACGTAGACCCGAAACCAAGTGACCTACCCATGACCAGGTTGAAGGCGTGGTAAAACACGCTGGAGGACCGAACCCACGTGAGTTAAAAATCGCGGGGATGAGTTGTGGGTAGCGGTGAAATTCCAAACGAACTTGGAGATAGCTGGTTCTCTCCGAAATAGCTTTAGGGCTAGCCTCGTGTGAATGATAATGGAGGTAGAGCGCTGTTTGGACTAGGGGCCCGTCAGGGGTTACTGAATCCAGATAAACTCCGAATGCCAGATATCAATGCACGGGAGTCAGACTGCGAGTGATAAGATCCGTAGTCGAAAGGGAAACAGCCCAGATCACCAGTTAAGGTCCCCAAATCTATGCTAAGTGGAAAAGGATGTGGAGTTGCGTAGACAACTAGGATGTTGGCTTAGAAGCAGCCACCATTTAAAGAGTGCGTAATAGCTCACTAGTCGAGTGACGCTGCGCCGAAAATGTACCGGGGCTAAGCATAGTACCGAAACTGTGGATGCATATCAAAGGATATGCGTGGTAGGAGAGCGTTCTAAGTGCGGAGAAGTTAGATCGAGAGGACTAATGGAGCGCTTAGAAGTGAGAATGCCGGTATGAGTAGCGAAAGATAGGTGAGAATCCTATCCGCCGAAAGACTAAGGTTTCCTGGGGCAGGCTCGTCCGCCCAGGGTAAGTCGGGACCTAAGGTAAGGCCGAGAGGCGTAGCCGATGGACAACAGGTAGAGATTCCTGTACTGAAATTGTTCGATATGAGCAAAGGAGGGACGCAGGAGGCTAATGACGCATGTTGCTGGAAATACATGTGCAAGCAGTAAGAAGAAAGATGAGTCAAATGCTTGTCTAAAGAAATCAAGCTGTGATGCGGAGCGAAATTAAAGTAGCGAAGGTCATGATGTCACACTGCCAAGAAAAGCTTCTAGCCAGAGCAATTTTACCCGTACCGCAAACCGACACAGGTAGTCGAGTGGAGAACACTCAGGTGAGCGAGAGAACTCTCGTTAAGGAACTCGGCAAAATGACCCCGTAACTTCGGGAGAAGGGGTGCTGATGGTAAAAGATCAGCCGCAGTGAATAGGCCCAAACAACTGTTTATCAAAAACACAGGTATCTGCAAAATCGTAAGATGACGTATAGGTGCTGACACCTGCCCGGTGCTGGAAGGTTAAGAGGAGAGCTTAGCGCAAGCGAAGGTTTGAATTGAAGCCCCAGTAAACGGCGGCCGTAACTATAACGGTCCTAAGGTAGCGAAATTCCTTGTCGGGTAAGTTCCGACCTGCACGAAAGGTGTAATGATTTGGGCACTGTCTCAACGAGAGACTCGGTGAAATTATAATACCCGTGAAGATGCGGGTTACCCGCGACAGGACGGAAAGACCCCATGGAGCTTTACTGTAGCTTGATATTGAGTATTTGTTAAACATGTACAGGATAGGTAGGAGCCAGAGAAAGTAGGACGCTAGTCTTACTGGAGGCAATGTTGGGATACTACCCTTGTTTGATGGATCCTCTAACTCGCAGAGCTGAGCGTTCTGGAGGACAGTGTCAGGTGGGCAGTTTGACTGGGGCGGTCGCCTCCTAAAATGTAACGGAGGCGCCCAAAGGTTCCCTCAGAATGGTTGGAAATCATTCGCAGAGTGTAAAGGTATAAGGGAGCTTGACTGCGAGAGGTACACCTCGAGCAGGGACGAAAGTCGGGCTTAGTGATCTGGTGGTACTGCATGGAAAGGCCATCACTCAACGGATAAAAGCTACCCTGGGGATAACAGGCTTATCTCCCCCAAGAGTTCACATCGACGGGGAGGTTTGGCACCTCGATGTCGGCTCGTCGCATCCTGGGGCTGAAGTCGGTCCCAAGGGTTGGGCTGTTCGCCCATTAAAGCGGCACGCGAGCTGGGTTCAGAACGTCGTGAGACAGTTCGGTCCCTATCCGTCGTGGGCGTAGGAAATTTGAGAGGAGCTGTCCTTAGTACGAGAGGACCGGGATGGACATACCGCTGGTGTACCAGTTGTCTTGCCAAAGGCATCGCTGGGTAGCTATGTATGGAAGGGATAAGCGCTGAAAGCATCTAAGTGCGAAGCCCCCCTCAAGATGAGATTTCCGATGCGTAAGCAGTAAGACACCTTAAAGACGATGAGGTAGATAGGCTAGGAGTGGAAGCATAGCGATATGTGGAGCGGACTAGTACTAATCAGTCGAGCACTTGACCAAAGCTCAAAGGTTTAGAGCGGAAGATTATATTCAGTTTTGAGTGTAAAAGCTCAGAAAGAGTACGGTGGCGATGGCAAGAAGGATACACCTGTTCCCATGCCGAACACAGAAGTTAAGCTTCTTAACGCCGAGAGTAGTTGGTGGGAAACTGCCTGCGAGGGTAGGCAGTCGCCGTGCTCTTTTTTAATATTCCGGCTTAGCTCAGTTGGTAGAGCACCTGACTGTTAATCAGGTTGTCGTCAGTTCGAGTCTGACAGCCGGAGTTTATGGCAATAATAAAGTAATGGAGTGTTGTCCGAGTGGCTGAAGGAGCATGATTGGAAATCATGTATACGGGCTTTACCTGTATCGAGAGTTCGAATCTCTCACACTCCGTTGGGAAATATTTTTCGCCATAATGTGTATTTCATTTATTGAGTAATTTTCAAAAAAAGTTCTTGATTTTTGAAAATCATCTGATATAGTAATATATGTGCTCAATTATGAGATCTGACCCGTTGGTCAAGTGGTTAAGACACCGCCCTTTCACGGCGGTAACATGAGTTCAAATCTCGTACGGGTCATTGCCATATCAAATATGGTTGTTGGAGGATTAGCTCAGCTGGGAGAGCATCTGCCTTACAAGCAGGAGGTCACAGGTTCGAGCCCTGTATCCTCCATCGTTCATGGACTACCGAATATGGTAGTCTTTTTTTGTGTTTAAAAATTAATGAACGAAATTTTGTATATATTGTTATTCGGTTAAGGTCCCGAAAGGATTCGCTTTTTAACGAAGATGCCTTGTAACCGAAAGATGGGGGACTCTATGAGAAAAGAAAAGCGTTTATTTACTTCAGAATCAGTTTCAGAAGGACATCCTGATAAGGTTGCTGATCAAATTTCTGATGCAATTTTGGATGCTATTTTAGCTAAGGATCCAAATGGTCGTGTCGCATGTGAAACTACAGTTACTACAGGTCTTGTATTGGTAGTTGGTGAAATTTCTACTTCTGCTTATGTAGATATTCAATCTGTAGTTAGAAAGACAATTTTAGAAATTGGTTACAATCGTCCTGAATTAGGTTTTGATGGTAATAATTGTGCCATTTTAGTCGATATTGACGAACAATCGAGTGATATTGCTGGCGGTGTTAATGAATCACTAGAAACACGTGAGAATCATGAAGATAAAGATGATTTAGATAAAATTGGTGCTGGAGATCAAGGTTTAATGTTTGGGTTTGCGATTAAAGAAACTCCTGAATTAATGCCACTTCCTATTTCTTTAGCACATTCATTGATGAGACGAGTTGCTAGTCTTCGCAAAGAAGGACGTCTTGACTGGCTAAGACCAGATGCAAAGGCACAAGTAACTGTGGAATACGATGATGATAATAAGCCAAAACGTGTTGACACAGTCGTTATTTCTACTCAAACTGATCCAACAGTAACTAATGATGAAATTCGTGAAGCAATGATTGATATGGTTATTAAGAAAGTTATTCCATCTCAATATCTTGATGAAAATACTAAATTCTTAATTAATCCTTCTGGACGCTTTGTTATTGGTGGACCTAAGGGAGATTCTGGTTTAACTGGTCGTAAGATTATCGTTGATACCTATGGTGGATATGCTCGTCACGGTGGTGGTGCATTTTCAGGTAAAGACTTAACAAAAGTTGACCGCAGCGCTAGTTATGCCGCTAGATATGTTGCAAAGAATATTGTTGCTGCTGATTTAGCTTACCAATGTGAAATTCAACTTGCTTATGCAATTGGAGTTGCTCACCCAGTTTCGATCATGGTTGATACTCATGGAACAAGCAAAGTAAGTGAAGATTTATTAGTTGAAGCTGTTAGAAATGTCTTTGATTTAAGACCAGCTGGTATTATTGAAATGCTTAACTTAAGACGACCTATTTACCGTCAAACGGCTGCTTATGGACATTTTGGAAGAACAGATATTGACTTACCTTGGGAACATACTGATAAAGTAGAAGCTTTGAAAAAATATGTGAGTGAGCATGCAAAATAAGAGTAATACTAAAATTGTCACGATTGCCATCTTTTTGACGACCTTTATGACTGCAATTGAAGGTACTATTGTTTCAACGGCCATGCCAACTATTGTTTCTGATCTGAATGGATTAGAAATCATGAATTGGGTAGTTTCCATCTTTTTATTGATGACTGCTGTTTCAACACCAATTTATGGAAAATTAGCTGATAGTATCGGCAGGAAACCTGTTTTTCTATTTGGAATTGCAGTTTTCGTAGTTGGTTCTGCGCTCTGCGGAATTGCTCAAAATATGGTAGAACTAATCCTCTTTCGTGTGATTCAGGGATTGGGTTCAGGTGCTGTTCAGCCAGTGGCAGTTACAATCATCGCTGATTTATATACGCTTGAAAAAAGAGCCAAGATGTTAGGATTGAACTCAGGCTTTTGGGGAGTAGCTTCTGTTATTGCTCCCTTACTAGGTGGATTTATTGTACAGCATCTTTCATGGCATTGGATTTTTTATATTAATGTGCCATTAGGAATCATAGCCTTTCTTTTGGTCATCTTCTTCTTAAAAGAAAAGAAAACCAGCAGTAATTCTACGTTAGACTTAAAAGGAACAACTTGCTTGGTTATCTTTTTGTTGGCTTTAATGATATTTTTACAAGAGTTAGAAGATGGCTTAAATTTAGTCTTACTAGGCTTAGTCGCTATCATTATTATTTCAGCTATTATCTTTTTCAAAACTGAGAAAAGGGCAAAAGATCCAATTATGCCATTAGATATGTTGAGTAGTAAAGAATTTACAATGATTAACTTGATTACACTACTTATTTCTGGCGTAGTAATTGGTTTTGAATTTTACATTCCGACCTGGATGCAAGGGATAAATGCTACAAGTGCGTCTGTTGCTGGCTTTGCAGTAACACCAAGTTCTTTAATGTGGATCGTAGGCTCATTTTTAATTGGTGGTATGTTAGGTCGATGGGGGATAAAGAAAACATATGATTATATGTTGCTTATCTTGATAATTGCCGATTTAGCATTAATTTTAGTTCCAATTTACACATCGTTTTGGGTATTTTGTCTAATTGCGGCCTTTAACGGAACAGCTTTTGGGGCTATTACTACAGCTTCACAAGTTCGCTCTCAAGTACTGGTTGGACGCGATAAGATTGGTGTTGCGACTAGTTTTAATACACTAATGAAATATTTAGGACAGACGATGATGGTATCGATCTATGGTATTACTTTTAATATGGTCGTAGCCAAACATTTAGCGCATTATCCAAATTTAACGCAAAAGATGATGAATGATATTGTTTCTGCTGATAAGGCTAAACATTTAGCAGCTAATTTAATACCTGGTTTAAGACAAGTATTATTGAGCGGGTTAAAGTCTGTATATGTAGTTTCTCTAATTGTTATTGTTTTATCTTTGATTCTTAATCAACTCTATAGGCAAAAGAAAATTGCCAAATAAAAAGCGCTAGCTGAGATTAGTCTAGATTAGATCTCAGTTAGCGTTTTTTATTTATGCTTTTTTAAGTAAGAATGGTAGAGAACTGAAAAGCCTAGCAGAACAAAAGTAGTACCTTCTAGCCACCCACCGACTACATCAGAAGGATAATGAACATGGCAGAAGATTCGAGTATAACCGATAAACAGTGGAAAAATAAGCCAAATAGTAATTAGCGTAGTGCGCCAAAATTTATTTTTGACTAATAAGATAGTTAAAATAATTAGAATTCCGAAGAAAGTTGCGCTGCCAACAGAATGGCCTGATGGAAAACTATAACCATCTGCAAAAACTAGGTGATGAACTAAAGGACGATGACGTTCAACTGCATGCTTAGTAATCCAATTGTAGCCATTGGCGCATATCATTAATCCAGCCGAAAAGAAAGCATAACTAAATTTTTTGGCGATAAGCAAGCCGATGAATAAAACAATAGTTGCAATTGTTAAAGTACTAGTATTCCCAATCACAGTCAACTTAGTTGCAATTGCTACGCTGACTGGGTTGTTATTAGAAATAAGATGAATAATTGCTTGGTCAAAAGAATGAATAAATGGATTTTTATATATGACTAAGAGGGCCCAGATTACATAGAGAATTAAAAAAATAAATCCTGGAACCAGTGTGTCGTGAACGACTAAATTGTTATCTTTCTTTTTCAAAAAAATTTCTCCCCTTGTAATTTCTAGTAGATGTGGTAAATTATAATCATTATCCATAAAAAAATAAAGACTAGGGAGTAGTAACAAGTCATAATTGTTTTTAGAGATGAGCTGGTTAGGTGCAAAGCTTAACAGTTGTGCTGTGAACTTACCCTAATGATAAGTCTATCGTTTGCCTTCCGCGTTAAGGGGCATGAGTGTCACACATAATCTGTGTGGAACTTAGGTGGTAACGCGAAAATGAAGTTCGTCCTATGATTTTTTATCATAGGGCGTTTTTTAATTTTAAGGAGAGATTTAGGTGTACAATCACAAAACCGTAGAAAAAAAGTGGCAAAAATATTGGGCAGAGCATGATACTTTTAAGACAGGAAATGATCCTAAGAAGAAAAATTATTATGCTTTAGATATGTTCCCATTTCCATCTGGCAAGGGACTTCATGTAGGACACCCAGAAGGCTATACTGCAACTGACATTATCTCTAGAATGAAGCGAGCACAAGGTTATAATGTGCTTCATCCGATGGGATGGGATGCTTTTGGCCTGCCAACAGAACAATACGCATTAAAGACTGGTGAAGATCCAGAAAAAGTTACTAAAGAAAATATTGCTAACTTTAAAAAACAACTTAATAAGCTTGGCTTTTCATATGATTGGGATCGCGAAGTAACAACTTCTGACCCTAATTACTACAAGTGGACCCAATGGGTTTTTGAACAAATGTACAAAAAAGGTTTAGCTTATGAAGCTGAAGTTCCTGTTAACTGGTCACCAGATTTAGGAACAGTTGTTGCCAATGAAGAAATCGTTGATGGTAAAACTGAACGTGGTGGTTACCCAGTTTACCGTCGTAATATGCGTCAGTGGATGCTTAAGATGACTGCTTATGCAGATCGCTTACTTGAAGATCTAGACGATTTAGATTGGCCAGAACCGGTTAAAGAAATGCAACGTAACTGGATTGGTCGTTCAGAAGGTGCACAAGTTACTTTTAAGGTTAAAGATAGTGATAAGACTTTTGATGTCTTTACTACTCGTCCAGATACTTTATTTGGTGTTAGCTACACAGTGCTTGCTCCTGAAAGTAAATTAGTTCAAGAAATCACTACTCCTGAGCAAAAAGCGGCAGTTGATTCTTACATTAAGAAAATTGAATCTAAGTCTGACCTTGAAAGAACTGATTTGAATAAGGATAAGACCGGTGTATTTACAGGTGCTTACGCAATTAATCCTGTTAATGGCAAGGAAGTTCCAGTTTGGATTTCTGATTATGTCCTAGCAAGTTACGGTACTGGTGCAGTAATGGCAGTGCCAGCTCATGATGATCGTGATTATGCTTTTGCTACTAAATTTGGTTTACCAATTAACCGAGTTATTGAAGGCGGAGATTTAGAAAAAGAGGCTTTCACTGGTAATGGTAAGCATATTAATTCGGACTTCTTAGACGGCCTAGATAATGAAGAAGCTAAGAAGAGAATGATTGAATGGCTTGAAGATCACAATGCTGGTCAAAAGAAGGTTAACTATAAACTTCGTGACTGGGACTTTTCTCGTCAACGCTACTGGGGTGAACCAATTCCTGTTATTCATTGGGAAGATGGCACTACTTCATTAGTTCCTGAAGATGAATTACCACTTCGTCTGCCACATGCAACTGACATTAAGCCATCTGGTACTCCAGAAAGCCCACTTGCTAACTTAACTGACTGGGTAAATGTTGTTGATAAAAATGGTCGAAAAGGTAAGCGTGAAACTAATACGATGCCTAACTGGGCTGGTTCTTCTTGGTACTACTTACGGTATATTGATCCGCACAATGATAAAGAATTAGCAGATTATGACTTACTTAAAAAATGGCTTCCAGTAGACCTTTATATTGGTGGTGCAGAACACGCAGTTCGTCACCTTCTTTACGCTAGATTCTGGCACAAGGTACTTTATGACTTAGGTGTTGTACCAACCAAGGAACCATTCCAACGTTTGTATAACCAAGGCTTGATTTTGAAGAATCACGAAAAGATGTCTAAGTCTAAGGGTAACGTAGTTAATCCAGACGATGTGATTGATGAATATGGTGCCGACTCACTTAGAATGTATGAAATGTTCATGGGCCCACTTGATGCTTCAATCGACTGGGATGACAATGGTCCAGCTTCAACTAAGAAGTTCCTAGATCGCGTATGGCGTCTATTTGTTAACGATCTCGACTTAAAAGCAATTCCGCAAGAAAGAATTGTTGACAAAAATGACGGTGAACTTGATAAAGTTTATGCTGAAACCGTTAAGAAAGTTACAGAAGATTTTGATGCCTTACACTTTAATACAGCAATTAGTCAAATGATGGTATTTATAAATGCTGCTCAAAAGGCTAAGACTATTCCACGTGAATATGCTGAAGGTTTTGTTAAGTTGCTTGCTCCAGTGGCACCACACATGATGGAAGAAATTTGGCAAGTCTTTGGTCATGATGAATCAATCTCTTATGCTAAATGGCCAGAATATGATCCAGCTAAATTAGTTGAATCAACTGTTGAAATTATGGTTCAAGTTAATGGTAAACTTCGTGGAAAATTTAAGGCTGCTAAAGATTCTGCTAAAGATGCTTTAGAAAAAGAAGCTCTTTCTCTTGACCATGTTCAAAAATTCTTAGATGGAAAAGATGTTAAGAAAGTGATTGTTATTCCAAACAAGATCGTTAACATTGTTGCTAAGTAATTTAAGTTTTTCCTAAATAATTAATATTTGTAAATACTGTTTACATTAATGAGTAATATATAATTCAGACGCTTAACTGGATATAGGGAAAATTTATTTTTATGGAAAATAATACTAAAAATACTAAAGAGACAATGGTCAAAGGTTCCGCATGGATGACCTTTGGCTCTATTGTGTCACGAATTTTAGGTGCATTGTATATTATTCCTTGGTATGCCTGGATGGGAAGCCATGGAAATATTGCTAATGCCCTAACAGCGAAAAGTTATAATATTTATAGCTTATTTATCATTATTTCTACGGCTGGTATTCCTGGTGCAGTTGCTAAGCAAGTAGCGAAATATAATGCTCTAAATGAATATGACATTGGACGTAAGCTGTTTAGACGTGGCTTAATTTTGATGGCAATTTTTGGCGTAATTTGTGCTGCTATCATGTACTTTGGTGCTCCGATTTTAGCCACTGACAATATTATTGGTGCACTCTTACATGGGGCAGAAAGTGATCCACGACAAGTTGCTGTAATGAGAAGTTTATCTTATGCAGTTTTAATTATTCCAATTTTGAGTATTATGCGTGGATATTTCCAAGGTTATGCAGACATGATGCCACCAGCTATGTCTCAATTTGTTGAACAATTAGCTCGTGTATTGTGGATGCTTTTAACAGCATATATCATCATGCAAGTTCAACATGGTTCCTATGTTCATGCTGTTGTTCAATCAAATCTAGCTGCAGCTATTGGTGCAGTATTTGGAATTTTGCTTTTAGTTTGGTTCTTATACCGTAGAAGAAATGAATTAAATGCATTGATGGAGCATTCAAATCATGCAATTAAGATTTCAACTGCTGGAATTTTTTGGGAAATTATTAATCAATCAATTCCATTTATTATCATTGATTCAGGAATTACACTATTTCAATTGATTGACCAATATACGTTTCACCCAATGATTGCGATGTTTGTTCATGCAAGTTCTGATCAAATTGAATCATGGTATGCCTTATTTGGATTAAATGCCAATAAATTAATCATGATTATCGTGTCTTTAGCTACTGCGATGTCAGTAACAGCCATTCCTCTTTTATCGGGTGCTCATGCAAGACGCGACTATGCAAGCATTTCTAGTCAAATTGAGAACACATTGGAATTATTCCTATTTGTGATGATTCCCGCCTCTTTAGGGATGGCTGCAATTGCAACACCAATTTATACGATTTTTTATGGCTATGATCCATTAGGTTCAAATGTCTTATATTTGTCATCTTTTACAGCAATCAGTCTTGGACTTTTTACGGTTTTAATGGCAATTTTGCAAGGTTTATCAGAAAATGGACTAGCAATAAAATACTTAGTTTTGGGAATCATTATTAAATTTGCGGTTCAGTTACCAATGATTCAATTATTTAAGGTATATGGGCCACTTTTAGCTACAAATATTGGATTAATTATCACTATTTGGCTGTCCTTGAAACATTTAAAGGTTAGATACAAATATAATAGTGGTCGCACATCGAGAAGATTCATTGGAATTGCAATTTTCTCAATGGCTATGTTTGTCGTAGTTACTGGAGTGGTTGATTTTGGTGGAAAAATCATTTCGCCTGAACGGCGTCCAACTTCCTTTATTTTAGTAATACTTGCTGTTGCCATTGGTGGCATTTTGTATGCATTCCTATCATTGAAATTTGGTTTAGCACAAAAGATCATTGGACCAAAGGTTAACCGGGTATTAGCAAGATTGCATATTAGAATTTAAGAATGTAGAGAAAAAGGAAACTTAGTAATTATAGCTAAGTTTCCTTTTTTGCCCCTGCCAAGGAAGTTCATTATATAATATTTTAGAGAAAGTGAGGAAGAAAAAATGGATAATATGCTTGTATATGCTGCAAAAGAAAGAAAAAGCTTTAGTGAAGTTTCTTTAAATGAGATAGATAGCATGATCTTTTCACAGTTAGCATATTGCAATTTTGAACTTCTTCCTCAAGTTACTAATTTACGAGATTTGACTTCAGATGATGAAATTAAAACTTTAACGCAAGGAAATCTCGGTGGAAAAAATACTGAAAAATTAATCAAGATTATGATTAAAAATCCACGTTTTAAAAATGTAGCTTGGTATCGAGCCGTTAGTAAGGTAGATGCAAAAACACAAATGCAGTTTAATGCTGTTACCTTTAATATTGCTGACGGTGAGTATTATGTTGCTTACCGTGGAACAACAGCGACGACTATTGGTTGGAAAGAGAACTTTAATATGTCGTTTAGGGATTGGGTACCAGCTCATTATTTTGCTCGTTCATATTATCGCCAAATTAAAGATAAATTTCCCGGGAAATTTTATATTGGTGGTCATTCTAAAGGAGGTAATTTAGCTTTTGCTGTTGCATTAGGTTTAAAAGAATTCGATCTGGCTAATATCGTCAGAATTGACTGCTTTGATGGACCTGGCTTTCATAACCAAGCGCGATTAAAAAGTAAATTTTTAAAATTAAAAGGTAAGATTCACAAATATATCCCGCAGGGCTCTCTAATTGGAATACTTCAAGATGATCTTATTGGAGAAAAAGATTATTGCACAATTGTAGCAGCTTCCGGTGTGAATATCCTTCAGCATGACATGTTTAATTGGCGCGTTAAAAATGACAAGTTTGTGACTTTAAAACAACTAGATAGCACGTCTGAAATTTCTTGGAAGGCAATTGCTGAATGGCTAAAAAATACTACTGATACTGAACGAAGAGATTTTATTGAAATGTTGTATTTAACTGTTAGTGATACTAATCAAATTTACTTTAAAAATATATTAACGCCTAAAACCACATACAAATTGGCTACTCGACTAATTAAGAATAGTTCCGGTCAAAAAGAAGTGTGGGAGCCAGTAATTAGGAAGTTGTTTCAAGCGTATGTTAACTCAGGTACAACAACACTCAGTGAGCAGCGAAGAAATAATCTGATGAATTTTAAAAACATTTTAGATGAACAACGGCGATAGGAACAATAAATTAAAAATTCCCCGCTTTATCTGGAAAAAGAGTAAAATAACGATTGAAAGAGGTGGACAAAATTGAAAAAAGATACATATATGACCTTGTTAGGGTTGCGTGATACCTGTTATAACAATTTCAATTTTGATATTGATGAAAAAGATTTCTATTTAGGAACCGATACATATAAAAAGATAGATAAGATCTTAAAAGCTTCGCAAGATGAACAACTTCTAGTTCAGTTTGAAGAAGGTACGCATCTTTATCAAGATTATGATCCAGAATATTTGAGTGTCGCTCAAAAGAGAGAAGTGCAACATGATATTAATGCAGCACGTGACTTTTTGGATAACTATGATGGGAGCGTCGATGACAAGCATGATAATTATTCAGCTTACTTAGATGACAATTCATTAAGCTATTCTTTTGGCGCAGATAGTAATTTAGATGAAGTGCAAAATAATTTAAATGACATCGAAACTGCTGGTGTTATTGTTTGGCAAAGAAGAAAAGATGAATATATCTTACTCCCACATACTATTCACAGCCTTGAAAGAATTAAAAAGCAAATTTCATCGAATAAGCATGTTGATGATAAAAAACTTCGTTATGCAATGGAGCGTTTGTTTGACAATATAACTGATTTCCTTAAGCCATTTAGTGATAGCGAACTAGGAAAATATGAAAATTCAATTTCTGAAGAGTTAAAAGATAATTTTGAGCATTATGCTTTAGGCGTTCAAACAGATGCACGAGAAGTAGCTGCTGATAAATTAACAAAATATGCTGTTGAACTTGCAGAAAAAGAAAATAACGATAAATTATAAGGTTGAAGCTCATCGGTTAGATGGGCTTTTTTGGATAAGATTAAAATGAAAAGTATTTCAAAAGAACTAATATCTGAAGTAATTAAAAAGCGAAAAAGTGCTACACATAAGGGAAACTATGGGCGAGTACTATTAATTGGCGGAAGTAAAAAATATGGTGGTGCGCTCATTATGTCTGCAGAAGGAGCGCTAAACAGTGGTGCTGGCTTGACTACTGTGGCGACAGATTCAGTAAATATTAGCGCTTTACATACACGAGATCCTGAAATTATGGCTCTTGATTGGAAAAAAAGAGATGAGTTAAAAAATCTAATTGTGAGTTCTGATGTAGTAGTTTGCGGAATGGGACTTGGTTTAGATGATCAGGCACGCGATATTTTAGCTCTTATTAGAGATAGCATTACCTTAAAGCAAACATTAATTTTAGATGCAAGTGCACTTGATTTAATTAGTCAGCAAAAAGACATATTGCCAGTAAACTCAAAATTAGTAATTTTTACACCTCATCAGATGGAATGGCAAAGATTAAGTAAAATAAAAATTGCTGATCAGACTGATCAATTGAATCAAGCTTTTTTAAATGAGTTAGTTCCCAGGAAAAATGCAATTTTAGTATTAAAATCTAACCATACTAAAGTTTACGATCAAGCAGGAAATATCTATCAGAATCCTTTTGGTAATCCCGGAATGGCGATTGACGGAATGGGAGATACTTTAGCTGGAATTATTGGTGGTTTCTGCGGACAATTTACACCTAATTTAGCAACTGTCGCAGGTGCTGTGGGTCTCCATTCAATAACTGCTGATGAAATTGCAGTGAAACAATATATTGTTCGACCGACACAGCTGTCAGCACTTATTCCCGCAATGATGAGAAAATATGAGAAGTGAATAAAATGAAAAAGATAAATAGATATCAAAATTCTGTTTTAATTATTGGAACAATACTAGCTATTTTAGTATTAGCAATTATTTTATTTCCTCATCGTAATGTATCGCTTGCAACTCCAAATAAAATAGTAAACAGTAAAGTAACCAAAAAAGTGGCTCCAAAAGTTAAAAAAGTTACACAAAAGAATTCCAACCTACCATATTCTGATCCTGAAGATTTACAACCAGCTGGCAGCTGGAAGGTTAAAAGCGAAAGTAAGGCACATCCTGATTTATTAAGTTTAAGTAATTTGTGGATAAGAGTGTCAATTAAGGGCAATCGTGTTTATATTATGGATGGCAACAAGCCAGTCTATACAATGCTTGCCTCTTGTGGTGTATATCATAATGGAAAATCTGCAACACCAACTGGAACTTATGCTGTCGAAGCTGAAAGAGGAGCAACCTTTTTTAACCAGAGTCTCCAGGTTGGCGCACGTACTTATATTAGCTGGCACGGCCATGGAACTTATCTTTTTCATTCAGTCCCAACAGATGGTAATAATAAAATCATGAAGAATGAAGCAAAGAAACTTGGTAAAACTCAAGCCTCTCATGGTTGCATTCGCTTGAGCATTCCTGATTCTAAATGGCTATATGAAAAATTGCCTGTAGGCACAAAAGTTGTAGTAAAAGATAAGTAAGTTAAAATACATAACAAGAAATAGGTGACAGGATGAGACATGCAAAGAAAAAGTCTAAGAAAAATTTCTTGTGGATAATAGGAATAGTAGTAATTGCTGTTTGTTTTTTGCTGTGGAAAAACAACTTTGGTCCGAATAGCATGCCGTCAAATTATCATGCTAATCAAGTGGACTTAAATGTTAAATCCGCTGTAGCAATTGATGCCAAGAATGGAAACGTCATCTACGCTAAAAATGCTAATCAAAGTTTGCCAATTGCTTCAATGACTAAGTTGTTAACTACTTATTTAACTCTAAAAGCAATTAAAGAAAAGAAAATTTTTTGGGATACAACTGTTAGTCCCACTCAAGAGATCATTAACTTAGGTTCTAATCCTGATTATGCCAGCGTACCGCTTAATCTAGGTCAAAAATATACTGTTAAAGAGCTGTATGATGCAGCTTTGATAAAATCAGCTAATAATGCAGCTCGTATGCTAGCAATTGCAGTCAGTGGAAATGAGACTAATTTTTTAAATCAAATGCGGCAGCAAGCTAATAAATGGAAACTTCATAATGTTAAATTTGTGACGGTTGATGGTTTACCAGAGAAAAAGAAAAATTTCTTAGGGATGACAACGACAATTGAAAACAAAATGAGTGCTAATGATATGGCAATTATTGCGCGAAAACTAGTTACAGATTATCCTGAAGTTTTAAATACGACTAAAGTAGCAAAAACTTATTTTAGAAATACTTTGATGACTAATAGCAATAAGATGCTAAATGGGCTTTCAGACTATGATCCTAATTATCCTGTCGATGGTTTGAAAACCGGAACAACTGATGGAGCTGGCTCTTGCTTTACTTGCACAGTAGATAAAAATAATAAGAGAGTAATTACAGTAATTTTGGGTGCTCAAAATGATAATGAGCGTTTTTCAGAAACAAAAAAGTTGTTAAATTATTCTTTTAATTAAAATTTAGCTATGAATTCGTTTTAATATTGCACTTTGGTTAAGATTGCTGATATAATTTTCATGATAAAGAGTTAAAAGTAGTAATATTTAATCTATTTTCAGCGAGTCTATGGTTGGTGTGAGTTAGGCAATGGAGCAATACGAAGGCGTGTTTAACTATAATTTTAAAATCAATTAATAAGCGGATACTTTGTATCAAATAGAGTGGTACCGCGGGAAACTTTCTCGTCTCTTTCTAGGTTAACTAGGAAGAGACTTTTTTTATGCAAGAGGTGTTATCAGTGGATTTTAAACAAAAAGTCGTAGATTTAGTTAGTGAACAGGTAGATTTACCTAAAGAAAAAATTGCAATGTTAATTGAAAGACCAAAGAATGCTAAAATGGGAGATTACGCTTTTCCAGCATTTGCTTTGGCTAAAATTGAACACAAGAATCCAGCTCTAATTGCAAAAGAAATTGCAGAAAAAATTAGTGATGATAACTTTACTAGTATTGAAGCAGTTGGTCCATACGTTAACTTTGCAATTGATCATGCTAAGCTAGTTAATGCAACTTTAAATGATGTTTTGACAGAAAAAGACCATTTTGGTGATCAGCAATTAGGCAAAGGTAATGTGCCAATTGATATGTCATCTCCTAACATTGCTAAGCCAATGTCAATGGGACACTTGCGTTCTACTGTTATTGGTAATTCGATTGCTAAAACTTTAGAAAAAGTTGGCTACACTCCAATTAAGATTAATTATCTTGGAGATTATGGTACCCAGTTTGGTAAATTGATTACTGCTTACCGCTTATGGGGCAATGAAGAGGACGTTAAGAAAGACCCAATTACTAATCTTTTCCATTATTACGTTAAATTCCATGAAGAAGCTGAAAAAGATCCTAAGTTAGATGATGAAGGACGTGCTGCCTTTAAGAAGCTTGAAAATGGGGACGAGGAAGAAATTAAGTTGTGGAAATGGTTCCGCGAAGTTTCTCTACAAGAATTTAACCGTATTTATAAAGAATTGGGCGTAACCTTTGATTCATACAACGGTGAAGCCTTCTTTAACGATAAAATGCAACCAGTAGTTGATGAATTGAGAGAGAAGGGATTGCTAGAAGAATCTCGCGGTGCTCAAGTTGTTAACTTAGGTGAAGATGAAAATCCAGCATTAATCTTAAAATCTGATGGTTCTAGTCTTTATATGACTCGTGATCTAGCTGCCGCATTATACCGTAAAAAAGAGTATGACTTCGTTATGTCTCTTTATGTTGCTGGTGGTGAACAAAGCGGTCACTTTAAGCAATTAAAACAAGTTTTGAAGAAAATGGGATATGACTGGGCAGACAATATTCACCACATTCCATTTGGTCTAATTACTCAAGGCGGTAAAAAGTTATCAACAAGAAAAGGTAATGTTGTCTTTTTAGATAAGGTATTGAAAGATGCCGTTTCTTTAGCAGAGCAACAAATTGAAGAAAAGAATCCTAACTTAGCTAATAAAGACCAAGTAGCTCATGATGTCGGCGTTGGTGCAGTAGTATTTCACGACTTAAAGAATGATCGAATGGATAATTTTGACTTTGACTTAGAAGAAGTTGTTCGTTTTGAAGGGGATACTGGTCCATACGTTCAATACACCAATGCTAGAGCACAGAGTATCTTGCGTAAGGCAAATAAAGAAATCTCAATGGATAATTTGAGTTTAAATGATGATTGGTCATTTGCTGTTGCTAAGGCTATAGCTGATTTCCCAGCTATTGTAGCAAAAGCTTCAGAAAAATTTGAACCATCAATTATTGCCAAATATGCGTTAGATTTAAGTAAAAAATTTAATAAATATTATGCAAATGTGAGAATTTTAGATGAAGACGATCAATTAAATGCTCGTCTTGCATTAGTTCAAGCAACTTCAATTGTTTTAACTGAAGCCTTAAGACTTTTAGGTGTAAATGCGCCTAAAGAAATGTAATATTTTTCAAAATAAAAATATTCACTGAATTTTTTTGAGCTAAAGTATGTTAATTTTTGCACTAATGGGTTAAACTAATGATGTGTTAAAAATTTAGGAGGTATTTTTTTAATGGCTTATTTAGTAAATGGTAATGACATTTTCAAAGCTGCTCGTGAAAACCACTATGCTGTAGGTGCATACAACACTAACAACCTTGAATGGACTCGCGCACTTTTAAGAGGTGCTAAGGAAACTAGAACTCCTTTATTGATTCAAGTTTCTACTGGTGCTGCTAAGTACATGGGTGGTTACAAGACTGTTAAGGATTTAGTTCTTAACGAAATGGACAACATGGATATCGATGTTCCAGTTATTTTGAACTTGGACCACGGTGACTATGAATCTGCTAAGGAATGTATCGCACTTGGTTACTCATCAGTTATGTTTGATGGTCACAACTTACCAACTGACGAAAACTTAGCTAAGACTAAGGAAATCGTTAAGTTAGCTCACGAAAGAGGTATCTCTGTTGAAGCTGAAATCGGTAAGATTGGTGAAAACCAAGGTGCCGATGGCGGTGAATTAGCATCTGTTGAAGACGCTAAGACTTTCGTTGCTGCTGGTGTTGACAAGCTTGCTTGTGGTATTGGTAACATCCACGGTGTTTACCCAGAAGGCTGGAAAGGCTTGAACTTCGATCGTTTGAAGGAAATCGCAGAAGCTGTACCAGGTGAACCACTTGTTCTTCACGGTGGTTCTGGTATTCCTCAAGACCAAATTGAAAAGGCAATTAAGTTAGGTATTGCTAAGATCAATATCAACACTGAATTCCAATTAGCATTCCAAGCTGCAACTCGTAAGTACATCGAAGACAAGATGGACTTAGACAAGGGCAACAAGGGTTACGACCCACGTAAGCTTTTGAGAGCTGGTACTGACGCAATTACTGATTCTATGAAAGAAATGATTTCATGGATGGGTACTGCACCAATCGACTCAAAGGAATCATCAGTTAAGTTTGACGAAGCTTCATTAAACGAAGAATAATCAACTAATTCTATTAAAAAAGACCTCAGTTTTTCTGGGGTCTTTTTTGTTTAGGTGAGATAAATAGCAATGCATGTCGAATTTTACGAAAAGGGTTGTAAGAGCTTCTTTAAAAAGTACAATAAGCAAAAAGATATTATTGTAAAATTGGTCGAAGCTGCAATTGATAAAGAAGTAGCTAGTGGGATGACGAAGGTTAAATTGGCGACCAGAAAAAGAGTAAATGATAAAAATATTTATGAATTTCGGCTTAATGCTGGCACAATAGGTTCGATTCGAATTGCATTTTCAACTTTCGATAAAAAAACAATAGTCTACTTTATTAGCAAAAACCTTCAAAAATCAGCATTTAGTAAAGATTTTGACAAAATAATTGCTAAGCTATAATAAAATATTTTTAGCGCTATATATATTAAAAAGTAAGAGTTTATTACTATGAAAATTTTGAAAATTAATGCTCTTGATCAAGAAACAGAAAATAAATTATTAGTAATTTGGGAAATCAGCGTTAGAGCTACGCACAATTTTTTATCAGATCCAGAAATTAATAATATTAAAAAATATGTTCCTCATGCTTTAAGAGGAGTATCGCATTTAATTGTTGCATATGATGAGAATGAACCAGTTGCTTTTATGGGAATCAATGACCAAAAGTTAGAGATGCTTTTTGTTGATGCTAATCAGCGTGGAAACGGAATTGGCAAAGCCTTGATTACTTATGGTATTGATAATTTAGATATTAATGAGCAGAATCCAGGAGCTCGTGGTTTTTATGAACATATGGGATTTAAAGCAGTAGAAAGATCTGAGTTTGATGATCAGGGAAATCCTTATCCGATTTTAGTAATGAAAGGAGATTAAAGTTTACAGAAAGAAGTGATCACATGTCTTTAACAGTTAATCTTTATTACACTGGTAAAAGCGGAAGTGCTCGTAGATTTGCTGAAGAAATGGAAAGTAGCGGTGTGGCTGATCGTATTAGACAAGAGCCAGGCAATGAAAAATACGATTATTTCATTCCTATGAATGACCCAGAAACGATACTTTTGATTGATAGCTGGAAGAACCAAAAATCTTTAGATGCTCATCATGCTTCGCCAATGATGAAAGAATTAGCAGATTTACGTGAAAAGTATGATCTTCATATGCATGTTGAACGCTATGTTTCGGATGAAAATGGGATGCCAGATACGGATCAAAAGTTTATTAGAAAATAGTAACAAAAAAACTCGTTGACCTATCAATCAACGAATTTTTGCGTTCAATACTAAAAATAGAGGAAAATGAAGAATAGAATTATAGATTTATTTCCGACGAACCTTTACAGGAACTGGAACTGGTTTATTTACAATAGCGGCATTTGCAGCAAGTACTGCCATAGCGCTAACTCCTAGAACTAATAATAATTTCATTAAACCATTCCTTTCTTTATTTGATTGATATCCATCTTAAAGTGAAGTTGTGAATTTTTTGTGACTTATATTTAAGAGAAAATCTAAAAAACTATAAATAATTTTATTCCCTTTATAAATACGAACAATTTCGCAATATTAAGTAAAAATAATTAATAAATAAGTGTAAAAAGACTAAAAAAATCTCTTTATTTATGTTAAAATTTCATCATTGACGATTTTAGTAAAGAGGAATTACAGAATGAATAACGATATCGAACGTATATTGTATACTCAAAGCGACTTAGATAGTCGTATGGATGAAATGGCTGCGGAATTAAATGTAAAGTATAAGGACGAAGAGCCGATTGTCGTGCCCGTCTTAAATGGAGCCATGATTTTTGCTAGTGACATGATTAAGCGATTGAATTTTAAGTTGACTATTGATCCGATTAAGGCTTCTAGTTATGCTGGTACGCAATCAACTGGAGAAGTAAAGATTACGCAGGATATTAAGTCAGATGTAAAAGATCGTCCAGTAATTTTTATGGAAGATATTATTGATACTGGCCGGACTTTACAAGCACTCAGTGAAGTCATGAAAGGTCGTGGAGCTAAGAGCGTTGAAGTTGTTGCAATGCTTGATAAGCCAGAAACACGTGTAGTAGATTTTCATGCTGATTATTACGGTTTTAAGGCACCAGACGAGTTTTTAGTTGGCTATGGCTTAGATTATAATGGCCTATATAGAAACCTGCCTTATGTGGGAATTTTAAAGCATGAAGTTTATGCTAACTAAGGAGAACGGTAATGCGTGTAAATGTTTTACAACATACTCCAAACGAAGGACCAGGTTCAATTAAAACTTGGGCTGATCAACATCACTATGAATTCTATGTTTATCATCCTGAAACTTTTGGTAAACTGCCAACTGTGGAAGAAACAGATTTATTAATAATTCTTGGCGGACCAATGAGCCCTAATGATGATTTAATTTGGATTGAGCAAGAGAGAAAATTAATTAAAGCAATGCTTGATGCGCATAAACCAATGTTTGGTGCATGTCTTGGTGGACAACAAATTGCAAAAACTGTGGGTGCTAAGGTTTTAGATGCTCCCCATAAAGAAGTTGGATGGGCACCGGTTTATTTGAAGGATCAGACTATTTCTAATATCCCGGAAAAATTAATAGCTCTTCATTGGCACCAGCAAATGTTTGAAATTCCAGAAGGAGCTAAGTTATTGTTCTCAAGTGATTTAGTAAAGAATCAAGGCTTTTTACTTGGTGATAATGTGATTGGTTTACAATTTCATTTTGAACCAGAAGAAGATAATGTGAGAGAAATTGCAATTAATGATGTTGATTATCCATTAGAGAATAATGATTTACATCAAACTGTTGAAGAAATTATTGCTCATGGGGTACCGAAAGAAAATCAGAAAGTAATGTTTAAATTACTTGATTTCATTACTAAATAATAAGTGTAAATTCTAGACTACTAATAAAAAGTAAGCTAATATAAAGCTGTAAGTTTTTCGAGGAGGAAAATAATTATGGCGAAGATTTTTATTTTTGGTGGTTCTGGAAGAGTTGCTACAGACTTAATTAAAGACTTAGTAGCAGATGGCAATACTATAACAGCAGCCGCACGCCATCCAGAAAATATTATTCAACTTGATGGTGTTACGGCAGAAAAATTAGATTTACATGCTGATGTTGATAATATTGCCAAGCAAGTAAAAGGTTTTGATGCAATTTACTTTACTGCTGGTTCACGTGGTAAAGATCTTATTCAGACAGATGCCATGGGGGCAATTAAGACAATGATGGCTGCTGAAAAGGCAGGCGTTAAGCGTTACATTATGCTCAGTTCGATGCTTAGTCTAGATATTAATTCATGGAAGAAGATTCCAAGCTTAGAGGATTATTTAGCAGCTAAGTTCTTTGCAGATACTTATTTGATGGATTCTACGGACTTGGAATATACTATTTTACAACCAGGTAGTCTTACTGAAGCAGCTGGAACAGGTAAAATTCAGCTCGATGTTAAAGCGACCGATTCAAATCCAATCCCTGATGTTGCTGAGACATTAGCAGCAATTTTGAAATATCCGAATACAATTGGCAAGATTATTCCAATGAGTAGTGGTAAAACGTCAATTGATGATGCTTTGAAAGAAATTTAATAAAGAGGAAAAGGCTCCATAACGGAGCCTTTTTTAGTCTTAAGAAAGTAAGCTATTTAAAATTTGAAAATATTAGAAATTGCTTCTAAATATTTTTGATCTAATTCATCAAAATTAGCAATTTTAGTTGAATCAAAGTCAAACACACCCCATAATTCACCATTTTTCTTAAAAATAGGAATAACAATTTCAGAATTTGAATCACTATCACAAGCAATATGTCCTGCAAACTCATGTACATTTTTTACAATTTGAGTTTGCCTTTCTTTTGCAGTTGTTCCGCAAACTCCTTTACCAATAGCGATATGCACGCAGGCTGGTTTTCCCTGAAATGGTCCAAGGATTAATTCATGGTTTTTGTAGCGATAAACACCAGCGAAGTTAACATCATTGAGTGCATTAAACAATAGCGCAGAAACATTTGCTGTATTTGCAATCCAATCGCTTTCTCCGTCTACTAGAGCTTCAGCTTGTTTTACTAATAATTGGTAGTTGTTTTCTGTTGTTGCTGACATAAGTGGTACCTCAATTTTTAGTAAATTTATTTAATTTTAACACTTATAAAACATTTAATAGAGAAAATTATATTTTTAATTTAAACATTTGTCTTTCTTCACATCCTAATCAGATTTATGTTAGCAGTTTACTTTATTTGTTGTCTGGATTCAAATCGCTCATAATAAAATTGAGAGAAGGATAAATAAAGAAAGGATTTGTCCAGTTATGATTGGAAAAGAAACTCAAATACGTTTAGTAAATAAATTAGAAAATATACACCATGTTGTTGTTCAGGCTTCAGCAATCGATGGAAATAACGTTTTTGCTTTGCAGCTCCTTCATAAACAGAGTGATGTTATTGTTTATCAAACTCCAAATGATAGTAAAACTGTGACTTTTAATGAGGATCATCCAATTTTATACTTGAAAGGACCAAATTCAGCCGGTACAGCAGGTGGACATACTCAAACTTGGGTACAAAGTGGAGAAAACAATAAGTGGTTTGTAGGTACTAAGCCTAAGCGGCATGGCAATACTTATTGGACTACTCAAATTGCGCGCGTAGCAGTTTCTGGATATCAAACTCAAACTTTTACCAATAATACTGAATTACCACGACTTTCTTATCTTAACCGAGCAGGCTCAGGTTATGGTGATGGAAGTGTGGCTTATCCCGGAAAGGATTTAGTTAGGGTAGAAGCAGCTGTTTCACCGAATAGACAATATTTTTTGATTGCAAGTATTGACATCAACCATACAGGGCATTTTGCTGTCTATAATCTTGATGAAGTTAATAAAAAGCTAGATGAAGCAGAAGAAAAGACTGAAGATATTAATATTCAAAATTTGAATTGTCTAGGCGCGTTTAATGTCCCGCATTTTAATGATCAAAAGATTATTTCAATTCAAGGTTACGGTATTGATGATAATAAGAATATTTACATTTCTAGTCAGCCTAGCCCGTATACAACTTTTTTAGGATTTCCAAAACAAGGCAAACCACGTGAAATTGTTAAAATTCCCTGGGGAATATCCGATCCAAGTAAATGGTCAGTGGTAAATTTAGACAACAGTTTAAAATTAGATGCACTGAACTTTTGCACTGAATTTGAAGGAATTCAAGTAACTGGTGATTGCCTTTATTTGACTGTTGCCTATCATCAACGAAACAGTGATCTGACGACTTTGATGAATCGAATATATCAGGTTGAAAAATTTTAAAAATAGGCAGACTATTGCGTCTGTCTATTTTGTTATAATTGGTGAAAAAGGGGATGTCAGAAATCGAAGTAATACGTTGTAGTTGGGGAAACAGTAAAAATTCTCTGTATCAAAAGTATCATGATCAAGAATGGGGAAAATTAAACTTAGATTCAACATATTTATATGAAATGCTGGTCTTAGAAAGCTTTCAATCAGGATTATCCTGGGAAACAATTTTAAATAAACGAGAAAATTTTAGAAAAGCTTTTGCAAATTTTGATTATCATAAAGTAGCTAAATTTAATAAGGATGATTTTGAACGATTGATGCAAGATGAAGGAATTGTACGCAATCGCTTAAAGATTAATGCAGCAATTAATAATGCAAAAATACTAGTTAAATTAGAAAAAGAAAACCGAACTTTTGAAGAATTTCTAACTGAACTCATCCCTAAGCCAATAATACACCACCCGCAAAAGATGGAAGACATTCCAGCTTCAGATGATTTATCTACGCAAATTTCAAAAGAAATGAAAAAAATGGGCTTTAAATTTGTGGGACCAGTAACTATCTACTCTTTCTTACAAGCTGTTGGATTAATTAATGATCACTTAGATACTTGTAGTTTTAAGAACGGGGGACTTTGATGTCTTTATTACTACCGACAAAACAAGTAGTAATTATGTTTATTTTGATGATTATCGGCTGGATTTGCTATCAAATTAAGTTTCTACATGAGCAAACAGTTAAGGACTTAACTAAGATCCTTTTATATGTAGTATCTCCTTGTTTAATTATTAACTCATTTCGGCAGTCATTTTCGGCTGCTAGATTATTACAATTTGGCCTAGTATTTTCATTAGTAGTTTTCCTATTTATTTTTAAAATTATTACTAGTCAGGCAATTTTTAGTAAAAAGTGGGTTAAAGATCGTCAGAAAAGAACAGTATTGCGATATGCAGGCACCTATACTAATGCAGGCTTTATGGGAGTTCCGCTAGTACAGGCAATTCTAGGAACAAAAGGGGTCTTTTTTGCAGTTCCTTATTTAATTGTTTATAACATTTTCATGTGGACACATGGAATTAGAATGTTCACACAGAAAAAACAGTCATTTAGAGAAAGTTTTCAGCAAGCCGTGATTAATCCTAATATTATTGCAGCAGTCATTGGGATGATTTTGTTCATAACGCAATTTAAATTACCTGATGTAGTTTCAGATCCGATGAATTATATTGCTAATTTGAATACACCTTTAAGTATGATCGTAATTGGTACAAATCTTGGTGCAATTAATTTAAAAGAGGATTGGCATGATAAGTTAGCCTGGAGCGGAGTTTTTATTAGAAACCTGTTTTTTCCAATAGTTATTTTAGGGATCTTATGCGTTTTGCCATTACCAGCAATTGCCAAAATGACTACGTTAATTATGGCGTCTTGTCCTGTTGCGGGTGTTGTAGTTCTCTTTAGCTTACTCAGTAATTTTGATGTGAAGTTTCCAACAAAATTAATGTGTTTATCAACTTTGGTGGCAATTATTACTATTCCATTAGTAATTTGTTTAGCCACATTGATAGGGATGTAAGTTAAAAGTTAAGGAATAGAAAAATAATGAAAAAAGATAATTATTTAGCAATCAGTAAAACAAACGCATCGATTAAATGGATGCTAATTGCTTCTATAATTTATCTAGTGGTTTATTCACTAGCAGGGAGATTGGAATTTCAGTCTCAATCAATTTGGATGCAAATTCTGTATTTAAGCATTGTTTGCGTTTTGGCGATAACATTTAAAAAATTTTATAAGACAGACAAAGTTTTTATTAAATTACCTAAAGAAGGGAAAGTAAAGATTATCACAATTATTTTTTGTGCTCTGGTGATCTTACTCTATGCTCTATTGGGTAGCGTGGCAAGTTGGGCAGAAGTTTTTGAGTCAATGCCTGAAATGATGTGGGGATCCATATGTGTTGCTTTGGCTGCCGGAATTGGCGAGGAAGTTTTATGCCGAGTTTTACTATTTAATTTATTTGCTAAAATTTTTGAAAATAAAAAATATGTTTTAGTCTGGGCTTCTTTAGCTTCGTCAGTCTTATTTGGCTTATTTCATTTGATTAATTTAATGCATGGAGCAGCTATTAATGCTACTATGCAACAAGTATTTTACGCAACTGCTATTGGATTAACATTTTCATATATTCATATTTTTACTAATCGAATTTGGTTGTGTATTGTGATGCACTTTTTATTAGATTTACAGCCCAATATTGCAACAATGGATGCACAGCCATCTCCATGGGGATTAATTCTATTAATCTTTGGTACAGCAATGATTGTTTCTTTGCTTTCTATTTATGCATTTAATAGAAGAGCTAATAAAGTGTTTGAATATTAAAAAAGCAGATCAACCGATCTGCTTTTTTACATACTTAACTTAATTTCCAAAAGGAATCTTGTAAAGGAAAATTCCAATAATTGCCCCTAGAGTAGGAGCAACAACAGGGATCCAACCATAACTCCAGTGTGCACCACCCTTTTTATTAGGGATAGGTAATAATGAGTAAACAAGTCTTGGACCAAAGTCACGTGCCGGGTTAAGAGCTGGACCAGTTGGACCACCAAGTGCCATAACTAAAGCGGTAATTAAGAATCCTACACCGATGTTAGCAATATCGACAGCTTGCTTGAAGAACATCCCTTTGTAGAGACCAATTGCAACAAACATTAAAACTGCAGTACCAACAACTTCGGAAATAAAACCGTTCCATTTGCTGTTAGTACAGTCGCTAGTAGCGAAACAAGAAAATACGATATCAGGGTTGGTAGATTCTTTAAAGTGTGGCCAATATACTGCTAAAACAAGAAGCTGACCGCAAATTGCACCTAGTAATTGGCAAATTATATAAGGAGCAACTTGTGACCATGGGAAGTTACCAGCAGCTGCTTGCGCAACAGTAACGGCCGGATTAATATGGTTACCAGAAATTGAACCAAATAACATGGCAGGGAGCATAACACCAAAACCAAAACTGAAAGCAACTAAAATCCAACCACCATTAGCTTTACCGTCAGGTGCATTACCAGTTGTTCCTTTTAAGAAAGAGTTGGCAACTGAACCATTACCAAATAACACTAAAATTAAAGTACCGAAAAATTCGGCAAAATACTTGAGCATCCAACTATGTTCCATAGATACTTTTTCCTCTCTTGAAAAAATAAGTGAAAAATAAACACAGCTAATGATTATACCTAAAGTTTTAGAAAAAGCATAGATATTTTTTAAGATTCTTGCATTTTTGAGCAAAAAGTTTGCATAATATAAAGATAAATGTCTTAGCTCTAATTACTTGATGTAATAAGGGCTCTTTTTATTGTTGAGGAAGTGCTTTAATGAACAAGAAACAGATCAGGATGGTAACAGTTGCCTTGATGCTGGGAAACGTAATGGCGGGATTAGATGGAACGATCACTAATACTGCAATTCCAGCAATTGTATCAGCGTTACACGGAATTCAATTTATGGGCTGGATTGTGGCAATCTATCTTTTAGGAATGTCTGTTTCAATACCAATTTGGACTAAAATTGGTGAAAAAATTACTAATAAGTTAGCTTTTGAAATTGCACTAGGTCTGTTTGTTTTAGGATCAACTTTAGAAGGATTAGCGCCAAACATCTACTTCTTCTTAGTGGCAAGAATGATCATGGGAATTGGTGGCGGTGGTATGGGATCACTACCTTATATTATCGCTGGTTATGTTTTTCCAAATATTAAAAAGAGAACGCAAATTTTAGGCTATTTGACTGCAAGTTTCAATGGTGCAGCAATTTTAGGCCCTTTAGTAGGTGGCTGGTTAATTGATGCCTTATCTTGGCACTGGGTCTTTTATATTAATATTCCAATTGTTTTAGTTGCTTTATTGATTGCTTTAATTTACTACAAGCCAGTGACGCCAAAGTCTGCGCCTGTCTTTGATCTAAGAGGAGCATTTTTATTAGTTAGTGGTTTAATTACGTTTCTAATGGGGATTCAACTCTTAGGGTTAACTGCAACTTGGATTGTAGTTGGATTGATATTACTAAGTTTGGTTCTCTTAATTTTCTTCTTCTTGCACGAAGCAAAGGCTGAAAATCCAATTATTCCATTATCAATCTTTAGAAACAGAGATTTGAATGGTGATTTGATTTTATTTGCAACTACCTGGGGAGCCTTTATTGCTGTGAACACTTATTTACCAATGTGGGCTCAGGCGCTTTTAGGGATGTCAGCGTTAATGGGTGGAATGACTTTAATTCCTAACTCAGTTGTTGAAATTATTGCTTCACAAACTGTTGCTACAATTCAAGAAAAAATTAGAACTTTTACTTTGGTAATGATTGGAATTGTCACTATGATGATCTCTTCTGGTGGATTATTTTTAGCAAATAATCACACTCCGTTATGGGTATTAATTTTAGTCGGTGCTTTTTCTGGAATTGGTGTTGGTTTTATCTTCGTAGCACTCCAAGTAAAAGTTCAAATTGACGCTGGAATGAAAGATATGGCGACTGCTACTTCGACATCTTACTTAATTAGAATCTTAGCGCAAACAGTAATGGCAGCGGTATATGGTGTGATTATGAATCTGGCTTTAGCTAGCGGAATTAATTCACATAGCAATATCACGATGAAGATGATGAATGAATTGAGTGATGCGAAATCTGCTAAATTATTACCACAACACCTTTTGCCAGAGATGCGTGAAATTTTTCATAGTGGTATCCACGAAATAATGGCAGTTTCTTTTATTCTATTGTTGATTGCTACTGTTTTTAATTTCTATTTCAACTTCAAACAGCCAAATAAAAAAATTAAAAATTATTCAAAATAGTTCTTGTTTTTAAGTAATTGAGCAAGTATATTTTAGATAGATTATTAGCCTTGATTATTGCGAAATAATTGGGGCTTTTTATTTTTTAGAAAAGTAGGTGTAGACATGACAAAAAAGCAAGTAACGATGGTGACGTTTGCCATGGTTTTAGCAAATGTAATGGCAGGATTAGATAGTACGATTATTAATACCGCGATTCCCGCCATTATTGCGGACTTACATGGAATCCAATTTATGGGCTGGATTATTGCAATTATGCTCTTAGGGATGTCAGTTTCAACCCCAATTTGGACCAAAGTCGGTGAAAAAATTGGTAATAAAGCCACCTTTGAATTGTCGTTGCTCTTTTTTGTTTTAGGCTCTCTATTTCAAGGATTGGCTGATAATATGTATTTCTTCCTTTTGGCACGTGCTTTAATGGGGATCGGTGCTGGAGGAATGGGATCGCTGCCTTATATTATGGCTGGCTTTATTTTTGATAATATTAAGGCAAGAACTAAGATTTTAGGATATTTAGGTGCTGCTTTTAGTGTGGCAACTATTGTGGGACCACTAGTCGGTGGCTATTTAGTAGATTCTCTTTCCTGGCACTGGGTCTTTTATATTAATATTCCAATCGGGCTTTTAGCGATTTTGTTATCGTTAGTGTATTATCACGAAGGAAAAATTAGAAAAACGCCTAAGTTTGATATACTGGGTTCTTTTTTAATCATTGTTGGATTAACTTTGCTTTTATTAGGGATTCAGTTGCTTGGTCTAACTAAGCCATGGATTGTAGCAAGTTTAATTATTGCTGGTTTAGTGTTATTAGTTTTATTCTTTATGCATGAAGGAGGGCACCCCAATCCTGTAGTACCGATTAGTATGTTTAAAAACCGAGCTTTAGTCGGTGATTTTTTACTCTTCATTTTTAGCTGGGGTGCATTTTTAGCAATTAATACATATTTACCGATGTGGGCGCAAGGTTTGCTTGGCACAACTGCGTTAATTGGTGGAATGACCTTAATTCCGAATTCCTTAGTTGATGTGGTAGGAACTTTAGTGGTTAATCCCTTAAAGGCGCGTTTTAATAATCGAACACTACTTTCGATGGGATTAATTTGTATTTTGATTTCGTCCTTAGGACTAGCACTGGCACCGCAAAGTACTAATATTTGGTGGTTGGCAATTATTGGAACTTTTTATGGTTTTGGTGTAGGTTTTATTTTTGTTTTGCTTCAAATTAAGGTTCAAGTGGATGCTAGTGAGAAGAATATGGCGCCGGCAACATCACTTTCATATTTAATTAGAATTTTAGCTCAAACGGTCATGGCAGCTGTTTATGGCGTGATTATGAATGTACAGTTGGCTCAGGGTGTAGCTGAAAATTCGGGTATAACTATGAATATGCTTAATAAGTTAAGCGATGCGGCATCTGCTAAGAGCTTACCGCAGAGTTTATTACCGACAATGAGAAATATTTTTCATTTGGGATTGCAAGAAATTATGTGGTGCGCCACTGCTTTGCTTGTAATTGCAATTGGGTTGAATTTTATTTTTAATAAAAAGTAATAAAAAAGGTTAATTGATAAATCCTGAAAGGAAATTATCGGTTAACCTTTTTCTGTATACATTCAATTATTAAGCACAATATGACTTTCAATATAAGAAAGCAATTCATTAACGGGCTTTTGATAATCATGACCAACCCACCAGACTAAGAGCATGTAAATACCACCTGACTGATAGCTAATCGCATAGGAAGGAAGTTTTAAATTAGGATGAGAATAATTAATTAGCTCTTTCAAAAATTTGGTTTGCTGGTTGAGTAATTCTCCTTCTAAACCAGCATTAAGGAATAATTTCATCAGATCAGGATGATCCTTGAAAAATTTAAAATAGACTGCTAATTGATCCTTAAAGTCAGTTAGCTTGTGCATTGATAGATCATCAATAAAATTTTGATATTGACTACGTAAAAAGGTAATCAAAATCTGATCTTTCTGTTCATAGTTACGGTAAAAAGCCATCCTGGAGACTCCAGCATGTTTAGTTATTTGAGAAATACTGAGTGAATCATAGGGATGATTTTTTAGTAGCGAAAATAATGCATTTTCGATTTGATGTTGAGTTTTTAGACTTTTCTTATTCATAATTGTCTATCTTCTCTCAAAAAAACAAGTTTGACAAATGTAAGCATTATCATTATGATATAAATTGTAAATAGTTACAAGTGTAACGATTATTGAAAGAAGTGTGTCTTATGCATTATAGTAACGGAAATTATGAAGCTTTTATCAATGCAGAAAAGCCAAAAGATGTAGATAATAAATCAGCTTATATTGTGGGTTCAGGATTAGCAGCTTTGGCTGCTGCTGTTTTCTTAATTCGTGATGGCCATATGAAAGGTGACAGGATTCATGTCCTTGAAGAATTAGCCCTTCCTGGTGGTAGTATGGACGCTATTTATAATGTAGCTGATCAAGCATATGTGATGCGTGGCGGTCGTGAAATGGAACCACACTTTGAAACTTTGTGGGACTTATTTAGATCAATTCCATCATTAGATTATCCTGATCAAAGTGTTTTAGATGAATTTTATCGTGAAAATAGAAAAGATCCATGTTACTCAAAGACTCGTGTTATTGAAAATCGCGGTCAAGAGTTACCAACTGACGGGGATTTGCTTCTTTCACCAAAGGCTGTTAAGGAAATTTTGAACTTAGTAATGACACCAGAAAAAGATTTACAAGATAAGAAGATCAATGAAGTCTTTGATGATGAATTCTTCAAGTCAAACTTCTGGTTATATTGGCAAACAATGTTTGCATTTATGCCTTGGGCAAGCGCAATGGAAATGCGTCGTTACTTAATGCGGTTTGTACAGCACGTAGCAACTTTGAAGAACTTATCTTCACTTCGCTTTACTAAGTACAATCAATATGAAGACTTAATTATGCCTTTGATTAGTTACCTAAAGAAGCATGGCGTAAAATTCCATTACGATACAATTGTAGATAATATTATTGTTAACCGGACTGAAGATGAAAAGGTAGCTACTGAGATTAAGATGACTGAGAAGGGTGAACCAAAAGTTATTAAGTTAACTCCTAACGACTTAGTCTTCGTAACTAATGGTTCAATTACTGAAAGTACGACTTATGGTGACAATACACACCCAGCTGAACAAAAACATGAGCTTGGACCAAGTTGGCAATTGTGGAAGAACTTAGCAGCTCAAGATGAGGACTTCGGCCATCCAGAAAAATTCTGTGAAAATATTCCAGCTGCTAACTGGGTAATTTCTGCTACAGTTACTTTCACTAATGATGATATTGTGCCTTATATTGAAAAGGTTAATAAAAAGGATCCGCATTCTGGTTCTATTGTAACTAGTGGACCAACTACAATTAAGGATTCTAACTGGTTACTTGGATATTCAATTAGTCGTCAGCCGCAATTCCATAAGCAAAAGCCAAATGAATTGATTGTTTGGTTATATGGCTTGTACTCGAACACTAAGGGTAATTATGTTAAAAAGACTATGCCTGAATGTGATGGGATTGAACTTTGTGAAGAATGGCTTTATCACATGGGTGTTCCTGAATCTGAGATTAAGAAGATGGCAATTGATGCAACTACAATTCCAAATCACATGCCATATATTACTTCTTACTTCATGCCACGTGCATTAGGTGACCGTCCAAAAGTGGTACCAAAGAATTCCAAGAACTTAGCCTTCATTGGTAATTTTGCTGAAACTGAGAGAGACACTGTCTTTACTACTGAATATTCAGTACGTACTGCTATGGAAGCTGTCTACACTTTGCTTAACGTAGACCGCGGTGTTCCTGAAGTATTTGCATCTGCCTTTGATGTGAGAATGTTAATGAACGCAATGTATTACTTAAATGACAGAAAGAAGTTAACTGAACTTAATTTGCCTTTACCGGAAAAATTGATGGTTAAAGAAGGCTTGAAGAAAGTTAAGGGAACTTATGTTGAAGAATTATTGAAGAAGTATAAGTTGATTTAGAGAAAAATTTGATTATTTAATTAATAGGGACGAGCAGAATAGCTTGTCCCTATTTTATATAGCATTAGAAATTTGCTTTTTATTGAAAAGTATTTTTTAATTAGAGAAGTAAATTATATTATTAGAAAAGAGAAGGATTTTTATTTTAGACGAACAACCCGCCCGATGGGGCTCTAAGAATTATCGTAAAGTTAAAGATTTGTATTATAGTGCTTTTCCAGAATGGGAAAGATTTCCATGGATGTCGATGGTGTTAATGAGCTTACGTAGGAAGCTTCAACTCAATGCCGTCTATGATGGAGAAGTATTTTGCGGGATGGTTTGTTATTACATTAGTGATAATACTGTTTATCTAGCATACTTAGCTGTTGAACCAGAACTACGTGGTAATGGATATGGTAGCAAGATTTTACATATGCTTGAAGAGAAGTACCCACACCAGCAGATTGTGTTAGATATTGAACCGCTTGATCCTGATGCGGAGAATTATCATCAACGTGTAAGTCGTCTGCGCTTTTATCAAAAGAATGGGTGGCGTAGAACCCACCAGATGTTAGTTGACGCAGATGGTGAATTTGAGGCCTTAGTTGATCAAAATCATTTTGATAAAAAAGACTTTGCTAAGACATTGAAGCAAATGAGTCTGGGCTTTTACCGCTTTAGAATAGAAAAATAATAATTGCAGCCACTCAGTTATTGAGTGGCTGTTTTTTATGAAAAAGTATAAAACAGTATAAAATAGTATAAAAGCAAATTTAAAGTATAAAACAGTATAAAATAGTATAAAAAATAATTAACAGTAATAAGTTAAATTTACGTTGCCATATTTTGCTGATTTTGTTGAAGAATTTGGCGATATGTATTAGAAACTAAAAAGGCTTGAAACAAAGAGGGGATTGTTTCAAGTCTTTTTACTAGAGAATATTATTTTCAATGTAAGTAAGAACACCTTGTTCATTGTTTGATGTTGTTGTATGATCTGCGACCTTAAAAAGCACTGGATTTGCATTTGACATAGCCACGCCATCACCAAATTCTTTAATCATTTCTAAGTCATTGCCACCGTCACCGAAAGCAGTCATTTCAGAAAGAGGAATATCAAGTACTTTACCTAATTCTGTTAACCCATGTGCCTTATGAATTCCTGGTAAGATAAGATCAATATCACCATGACCACTGCTTGTTACATTACAGTAATCGCCAAGACTCTTTTTTAGAAAATCAACATAATAAGCTGTTTTTTCATCAGGACAAGAAATAGAAAATTTTAGAATTTTGTCATCAATTTCACTAAAGTCGTGTATTTTCTTTAAGCGATAGTAATATTTATTAGAAATTTCGTAATAATCGTCTGTGAATTGAACCGGAAAGTAGGCACTCTCTACTCCTGATACTAAAAATTGCAATTCGGCTTGCTTTAAAAGAAAATCTTCAATCTTTTTAACGCTTTCTTCAGAGAAAGCATGCAGAGCTAAGATCTTTTCTTGGGTTCTAACTAAGGCGCCATTTTCTGCAACATAAATTACAGTAGGGAAGTTCTTAAAAAAAGTAGTAATTTGATAATATTGATTACCACTAGCAACTGTGAACATAATATTTCTTTTTTCTAATTCTTGGTAGATGTTCGCAAATTTTTCTTCATCATAGCTTTTATCGTCTCTTAAGAAAGTACCATCCATATCAACGGCAATTAGTTTTGTCATTTAATAGTCTCCTTTAATTGTGTGTCTATTAGCAATAATATATTCAAGTATATATTGAAAATTTGAACTTATTTTTTATAATTAGTTATGTAATTCATAAAAGAGGGGAAAAATATGAATAAGAGTTCAAATAATTGGCGTGTCTTTTTAAAGAGCGTCTGGTTTGGTATTATTGCTGGGATGATTTCAGGAATGGTTAAGATTGGTTGGGAGAAGATCTTACCACCTAGAACCTTGGCTCGCGATGTTGTTAATCCGCCGCAACACATGCTGCAACAAATGGGTGCTTCTTATAAGTTTACTCATACTTATGTGATTTACAATACTGATCAAAAAGTTTTCTGGGTAGCATTAATTTTGCACTTTAGCTTTTCAATTTTCTTTGCTTGGCTATTGATCTATATGGTTCAGTTTAAGAAAACTGCATGGGCTGGACTTTGGGAAGGTGCTTTATATGGAATTATTATTTGGGTAGCATGGCACTTGATTATTATGCCAGTTCTCGGTACAACTCCAGCACCTTGGCAAATGCCATTTGCAGAACACTTTTCTGAATTCTTTGGTCATATTGTATGGGGCTGGTCAATTGCAGCAGTTGGTTACTACTTAATTGCCAAGCAAAAAGTTAAGACCTTAACTAATCAATATTGGTAAAATGATTGATCGATCTTTCAACTAGAAAGATCGATTTTTTGTTAGAAAACGAACTTATCTAAAGCCTTGGCAATACCGTTATCATTGTTTGATGCAGTAACAAAGTCTGCATGATCTTTTGCTTCTTGACTTCCGTTGCCCATGGCCACAGCGGTTCCTACAATATCGAACATTGAAATATCATTTCTTTCATCCCCAAAAGCCATCATTTCGTCCGTACTAATACCAATTTTTTTACCTAATTCTTTTAAACCACTCCCTTTATTTACGTTGGGATGTAAACATTCTAAGAAATGGTCATCTGCACGAACGATATATAAATCTTGACCAAACTTTACTCTTAATATTGGTTCAAATTGATCAAGAAGAGCTTTATCGCCAACAAAACAACCTTTCGAAATCTGAAAGTCATTAGGCATTTCATCAGGAGTTCTAATGAACAGTGGAGCCGTATTCTCCCAGGCTTGCAGCAATTCAAAGTAATCTACATCATGATCTGCAGTAATAATTCTTGAGTCTGGATCAACAATGTTAAAAGGCACTTTTTGCTCTTTAGCAAATTTAGTCAGCTCGCGGTAAAGCTTATTGCTGACAAGGTCTTGCGTCATTATTTTGCCATCCGCATTTCTAGTTATTGCACCATTTAAAGTTACAGCATATTGATTGCTGCCTTTAATTCCAAGTTCTTTCATGAAATGTGCAAGACCTGCGATTGGTCGACCAGAGCAAAGTACGACCTTGATTCCCTGATCTAAAGCTTTTTTGATTGCAGTTTTAGTAGAGGGAAGAATTTTATTTTCTGAATTTAAAAGTGTACCGTCTGTATCTAAGGCGATTAATTTAATCATTTTTATTTCCTCCTCGTATTTTTTACATTATTAAGATACCATTTATAAATAGAAACTAAGTGTCATTTTCGTAACCAAGAAGTAATTATTTTGAAAGGGATTACAATGGTTGAGCATGAAGAAGTTCAAAATAATCAAAGACTACCATTTTATTTTTATCATGATAATCAGGTAAATGAGCCAGAACACTGGCATCAGGGAATCGAGCTTAACTATTTAATTAAGGGAAAAGATCTGCGTTTTGCGCTTGAGGGTAAAACTTACCATTTCAATAGTGGCGATATTTGGCTAGTTAATCGTCGTCAAATTCATAGTGCTTCTGGTGAAGATGAAGAATGGGAGTATGAAGGCTTTATTATTGACGATGACTTTTTATTAAGTCAGTATCCAACGAGTATTAATTGGAATCTGAGCTTACTAGGTAAGAGCAGTACTAAAAATCAGCCCGCTTATCGTGAATTGAGGGATGAAGTTGTTCCCTTGGTGAATTGTGTCGAAAAGGATTGACTGATGCTCGACGTTTTATGATTTTAAGTCATTTGATGAGAATTATTGTCTTACTTGATCAGAATTTTAATAAGAAAGAGCCAGTTACTAAAAGTCCTAATCTTCCCTTAGGGGATGAAATAATTAAATATATTAATGATCATTTCCAAGAAGATATTCGGGTTAATGATATTACAAAGAAATTTAATATTTCGCATGTAACTCTAAATCGGCAACTTAGGCAGAGCAATAATATGAGTATGGGTAAATATTTAAAGTTGGTTCGTTTGATGCACGCTAGAGAATTGTTGCTAAGTACGAATAAGTCGATTGAATTGGTGGCGTTTGAGAGTGGATTTTCAAATGCGCGGGTGTTGAATAGAAATTTTAGGGAATGGAAGCGTAAGACACCAACGGAATACCGAAATGAATTTAGTACGTACTTTATTAGATAAGTTATCAATGTTTTAGCAATAAAAATATAATAAGATACACAAAAAATGAATAGATGTCGAAATTAAAAAATTTGTTTTGTCAATGGCACAAAGCTCAAATGAACTACTAAAAAGGCTAGAATCCACATTACATGGATTCTAGCCTCTTTTCATATATCCAATTAATTAAAGTATTTTTGCTCTTTTTCTTTCTTTTCAGCTTCTAATGCTTTTTCACTAGCTGCCTTTTTAGGCAAAATCCAGTTCATTAACATACCGAAGATTGTACATAGAGCAACTGAAGTTAATTGGAAACTACCAAGTTGAAGATAAGCGCCACCAATACCGATAACTAAGATAACTGAGGCAATTAACATATTACGTTTTTCACCAAAATCAATCTTGTCATCAACTAAGATCTTAAGCCCATTAGATGCGATAGTTCCGAATAATAAGAAAGAAATACCACCAATAACCGGCATTGGAATTGATTCGATAACTGCAGCGACTTTACCAACGAAACTGAAAATAATTGCAAATACAGCAGCTCCAGCTAATACCCAAACTGAGTGAACTTTAGTCATTGCCAATACACCGATATTTTCACCATAAGAAGTGGTAGGTGGACCGCCGATGAAACCAGCAATAATTGTTGAAAGACCATCACCCATCATAGTTCTATGAAGACCAGGGTTCTTGAAAAAGTTCCTCTTAGTTAGAGAGTTAAGAACCATAATGTGACCCATGTGTTCAGTCATGGTAACAAAGGCAATTGGAGCCATAGTTAAAATAGCTGCAGGATACCATTTAAAGTGGTAGCTGATTCCAGGTACATCTAAAGCTGGCATTGAGAACCAAGCAGCTTTTGCTACACCAGAAAAGTCGACAATTCCTAGCACGCAAGATAAAGCATAGCCACAAATGATTCCCAGCATAATTGAAACTAGACTTGTAAAACCTTTGAAGCACATTTGGAAAATTAAGGTCATAATTAGTGTAAAAATTGCAACTCCAAAGTAAGTCAAATTGTACTTAGTGCCTTTCATCATGGCGTCATTAGCAGCAGTAGTTGCTAACGATAATCCAATTACGATAATAATTGGCCCAACTACGATTGGCGGTAAAACTTTATTAACCCAATCAGAACCAACTTTGGCAATGACTAAGGCTACGACCACGTATACAAGACCAGCAGCGATTGCACCTTGAGCAATTGCAGGATAGCCATCTTGTCTCATTAAGGCTTGCATAGTAGCAACGAAGGCAAAACTTGAACCTAAGTATGCTGGAATCTTGAAATGAGTTAGTAACATATGAACAAGGGTACCAACACCAGATGATAACAGGGCAATACTTGGGTTAATTCCAACTAAGATTGGAACTAGGACGGTTGAACCAAACATGGCAAACAAGTGTTGCATTGAAAGCAAAATGCCTTGTCCAAGTTCAGGCTTCTCATAAACGTCTAAGATCGCATCATTATTATGAAATGTGTCTTTAGGCATCTTTTTCATTTTTTCCTCCTTGAAAGTGACAATTGGATGACCTAAAGAAAAAACGACTATCTAAAGAATTACCTCTAAGATAGTCGTTTCTGTTTAAAACTATGCAAAAATAGTTTACGCGCAGACTTCCTTGATAGCCTCACAGGACTAAATTAAAGGTCATCACTTATATTTCTTTTTTATTTAACTAAGTTATCGGAAAAAAGTCAAGCGTGAAATTTGAACTGTTCTAACTTGTGAGTTTGAAAGTTCATAAAAAATTTAAATATTTTATTTGTAAGCGATATCGTTGCTATAATACGGCTCAGGAGGACTATTTGGCAACTTTTGACGAAAATGAACACAAATTAACTTTGACAAACATAAATGAACATATATAATAAAGATGTAATGAGTTGGTTAGCCAAATAGAATTAAGGTGAACAATGCTAAAAAGAGAACGATTAAGAAATATTTTAGAAATTGTGACTGATAGAAGGTTTGTGACCGTTGATGAATTGGCTAGGGAGCTGCAAGTTTCAGATATGACAATTAGACGGGATCTCAATGAATTGAACACAACTGGTAAAGTGATGCGAATTCATGGAGGAGCGCAAGTGATTTCTCAGCAAGATTCGGTTGAAAAGAATTATATGCAAAAAAGAGAAATCAACATTTCTGAAAAACAAGCAGCCGCTGAAGTTGCAAGTAAGATTGTTCAAGATGGCGAAACGATATATGTTGGACCAGGAACAACCCTAGAGTTTATGGTTGCTAAGCTAAATCAAAGAAAATTACGGATTGTTACTAATTCTTTGCCTGTTTTTGAAACAGCTAAAAAGAATCCAAATAATTATGAACTAATTTTAATTGGTGGAGCATATCGTCGAGTTAGTGGAGCTTTCATTGGGGCACTAGCAAATAATCAGTTAAGAGGGATATCTTTTGATCGTGGCTTTGTTGGCGTAAACGGAATTAAGGACACCTCAATGATGACTGCTAACTTAGAAGAAGGACAGACGCAAGGCTTGGGGTTGAATCGCTCACGTAAAAAGTATGTTGTGGCTGATTATCATAAGATTAATCGCAATGACTTTTATGAGTTTTACCACTTATATGATGTTGACGGTTTGATTACAAGTCCTGGTCTTGATCCGGATATCGTAAAGCATTACAGCCAAATCACGACTTTATATCAGGGTAGTGAATAGCGAAAGGAGAACAACATGAAAGTTGTTATTGGTAGTGACAAAAAAGGTTTTGAATTAAAAGAAAAAGTTAAGAAGTATCTAGAAGATGGCGGCTATGAAGTCTTAGACGTAACGCCAGAACCAGCAGAAGATTTTGTAGAATCTAGCTTAAAAGTTACGCATGAAGTCTTAGACCATGGTATTAAAAAGGCCATTATGTTTGATGAATATGGTGTTGGTTCAGCAATGGCATCAAACAAAGTTAAAGGCATGGTAACTGCTGATGTCAACGAAGAAAGAACTGGACACATGACTGCTATGCACAACGGGGCTAAAGCCTTAGCAATTGGTAGTGGCATTGTTGGTGAAAAGCTTGCCGAATCAATCATTGATTACTACTTGCATACTGAATATGCGGGCGGACGTCACCAAGTTCGTTTAGACATGCTTGAAAAAATGATTTAGAGGAGGCTTGAAAATGTTTGATAATGATAGACCACAACCAGAATTTGTAGACCCCAAGATTGATAAACATACTGTTGTTGCATTAGGTAATGACCACATTGTTACGCCAATTAAAATGGCATTATCTGACCATTTGAAAGAGGAAGGATACCAAGTATTAGACTTTGGTACTTATGACAACACTAGAACTCACTACCCAATGTATGGTAAGCGTGTTGCTGAAGCTGTTGCTGATGGTAGAGCTGATGTTGGTATTGTAATGTGTGGTACTGGTATTGGTATTTCAACTGCTGCTGATAAGAATGAAGGCATTCGCGCCGCAATGGTTGGCGATGTTGCTCAAGCTAAGTACGCTAAACGTGAATTAAACGCTAACGTCTTAGGTATGGGTGGTATTGTTTTAGGAAGAGACTTCATTTTCTACATTGCTGATGCATTTTTGAATGAAAAGTATCAACCAACTGAAGAAAACAAGAAGTTAATTGAAAAGATCGATAGTATTGCTAAACCAAATCCTGACCAAAAGGACAATGAACACTTCTTTGACGAAGAAAATAAGAAGTGGGCTGAAGGTGTATATCACGATTAGTTAGAATGGGGTAATAAGATGAGTAAATTAGAAGAATTTAGAAAAGCAAATCCCCAATACAAGATTTTAACTTTGGATGATCCATCTTTTAAAGAATACGGTGTACTCTACACTAATGACTTTAATTTAGATGATGTTTATAAGGTAATGGAGAAAGTTCCAATTCCTGAAACTGGCATGAAATATATCGCTAATATTCCTGAACTAGCTGATACTTATACAATGTTAGCTGTAAAACGCGATATTTTTGGTGAAATTCCAATTGATGCTGGTGTTACATTGGGACACTCAGATACATTTACTGCATTTGAATATCACCAATGTTCAGAAGTAAACATTATGCTTGATGATGTCTTAATGGTGCTTGGTAAGCGTGAGACTTTGGAAGAGAAACATTTTGTTGATCCAAATACTGAAGCTAGAATGTTTTACATGCCAAAAGGCACTATTGTAGAGCTCTACAATGATACTCTCCACTATGCTCCAATTCAGATAACTAAGAAGGGCTACAAGGTAATTGTGGCTGTAATTCATGGTACTAACGCTGTTTTGCCTGAAGGCGTTAAGAGTCTGAATCCACGTGTAGTTAAATGTGGAAAGTTCCAAGTCGTTCACCCTTCTCGTAAAGATAAGATTGAACAAGGCTATCAAGTTGGCTTAAGCGGGGATGTAATCAAAACAACTCCCCTTGATGAATAAATAATAAACTACAATATTTATAAATTTCCCTCAACTTTTATTAATAGAAACTTATGGAGCATATAGTTATATGCTCCATTTTTTTATGCTAAAATTAGTTTAAAATTATTTTTGAAAGCGCTTGTAATTTAACGAACAATATTATATGATAATGGTGTAGTAAATGAACAATATCTAACATATAAAAACAAAAGTAAAAGCTCATTTACACATACTGGAAAGGTGGTTCATATGACAGTGGCAACTAGTTTATTTGCTCCTGACGCAGTTTTTACCAGCGACAAGACAAGTAAGGAAGAAGTCCTAAAAGAGGTCTATGGCAAATTATTAAAGGCTGGCTATGTAAAAGGAAATTTCCTTTCACATATTATTGAAAGAGAAGAGCATTATCCAACTGGAATTGACACTTCGCCAATTTCAAAAGAGTTGCCAAATGTCGCAATTCCTCATACAGAAGGCGAATTTGTAAATGCTCGTCTGATTGTTCCAATTGCTTTGAAACATCCAATTAAGTTTCAAAATATGATTGCTCCGGATGAAAGTTTAGAAGTTAAATTCTTATTTATGATTTTAAACAATGATCCGGAAGGACAAGCAAATGTCCTAGCACAGATTATGGGGTTCTTATCCACAACGCCAGTTAAAGATTTAATTAGGCTGTTTAATCTCACTTCATCCAAAGAAATATTTGATTTTATGAGTGAGAATTTTAAGCAAGAATAGGAAGATATTTTGGGAGGTATTTATTATGGCAAAGGAAGTTAAGTTATTAGCTGCATGTGGTGCAGGGGTTAACTCTTCTCACCAAATTAAGGATGCTGTTGAAGAAGAAATGAAGAAACGTGGACACAACGTTCATGTTGATGCTGTGATGATTAAGGATGTAAACGAAGATATGCTTAATCACTACGATGCATATTTAACCATTGCTAAGACTGATTTAGCATTTCAACCTAAGATTCCTTTAATTGAAGCAGGTCCAATTCTTTACAGAATTCCAGCAATGGCTCAACCTGTTTATGACAAGGTTGAAGAAGTAGTTAAAAAGGTAGAAAACGAATAGCAGTTATTCCTGGGGGAATAGAAAATGAACGCGATAATTGATTTTGCGAATGCTATCTTTAAGCCTTTAATTGATATGGGGGCACCAACAATCATGTTGGTTGTTCTTACTATTATTGCTCTATGTTTCAGAGTCAAATTTAGTAAGGCTCTTGAAGGTGGTATGAAATTAGCCATTGCCTTAACAGCGATCGGCGACATTATGAATTTATTGACTACCAGTTTTGCACCAGCGATGAATCAATTCGTTAAGAATACTGGTATGCATAAAGATATTATGGATATGGGATGGGCACCACTTGCTACTATTACTTGGGGTTCTCCATATACCTTGTACTTCTTGTTAGTTTTAATTATCTTGAATGTTTTAATGTTAATCTTCAAGAGAACTAACACACTAGATGTTGATATCTTTGATGTTTGGCACTCAGCCTTTGTTGGTTTGTTTGCAGTCTTCTGCGGAGCACCACTTTGGTTAGCAACTTTATTAATTTTACTTATTGGTTATTTGAAGATCGTCAACTCAGACTTAATGAAGCCAACTTTTGACGACTTGCTAGATGCTCCATCAAGCAACCCTATGACTACTACTCACATGAACTACATGATGAACCCAGTAATCATGGTCTTCAATAAGTTCTTTGATAAGTGCTTACCATGGCTTGATAAATACGACTTTGACTCAGCTAAATTAAATGAAAAGATTGGTTTCTGGGGCAGTCGTTTCGCAATTGGTGTTTACTTAGGTATCTTTGTTTCATTACTTGCTGGCTACAACTTTACAACTGAACAAGGTTGGAAGACAATGTTTACTCTTTCCTTCACAGCCGGTGCATGTATTGAGTTGTTCTCAGTTATTGGTTCTTGGTTCATTGCTTCTGTTGAACCATTATCACAAGGTATTTCAAACTTTGCTACTTCAAAATTCAAGGGACGTACATTCAATGTTGGTCTTGACTGGCCATTCATCGCTGGACGTGCTGAAATTTGGGCAGCTGCTAATGTTTTAGCTCCAATTATGATGGTTGAAGCTATGGTTATTCCAGGTAACAGATTAATGCCTTTAGGTGGTATTATTGCCATGGGTGTTACTCCAGCCTTGTTAGTTGTAACTCGTGGTAAGATTATCAGAATGATTATCATTGGTACGATTGAATTACCAATCTTCCTTTGGGCAGGTACTTTAGTTGCTCCATTCGTAACTCAAGTAGCACACCAAGTTGGTGCTAATATTCCAGCTCACACTTTAGTATCAGATACTACTATGGAAGGTCCTATTGAAAAATTCTTAGGTTACTTAGTAGGTAACGCTTGGAAGCATCAAGGAATGTTCATTGTTTATGCAATCTTAGCTATTGCTGCTTACATTTTAATCTTCTGGTGGTACTCAAGAGAAATGAAGAAGCGTAATGCTAAATATGCAGCAGCTGCTAAGGAAGCATAGTTAAAATATTATTTAGAAACGGTAGAGATGATTTTTATGAAGACAAAGAAAGTTAGCCGCGAAGAAGAAGCACGACGTAAGCGAGTATTATATTGGACAATATTTGTAATTGCGATTAATATTCCACAACTTTTCTTTAAAAATATTTTTATTGAAGGCTTTGCAATGATTGGTACTATTTATGCCCTTTATCGCTTGGTTGTATTCGATAATAAAAAGAATCGTCTCAGCCGTAAATATTATGACTGGAAGGGCAGACCTTTAGACGCAAAGAATAAGAATTAAAACAGTTTAGAATAAGTTATTAAAAAAGTTAAGATTTATATTTTTAGAAAAAACCGCACGCAAAAAGAGATTGGAAATGAAACCAATCTCTTTTTATTTAGGAAGAATAAATAATAAAATAAAAATGTTCTAATAAAAGCGTTTACATTTAAAAGAATAAATGCTAACATACATGTGTAAGCAAAAATAAATGTGGATTGTAACTAATACGATTAGGCAAAACCGCGAATTTTTAATACAGATGACTAACTGTAATCTCGTATTAAAATTCGTGGTTTTTTATTTTTCCTGGAGGGGTGAAAGATGGAATACCGAATAGTCCAAATATTAAACAATAATGTTGCTATTGTTCATACCAGGAATAATAAACAAAACATTGTTATGGGAAGGGGTGTTGCTTTTCATAAGCAAAAAGGAGATTTAATTCAAGAAGAAAATGTCGACAAGGTATTTGAAATAAGAGATAAAAATACCGTTAATGATTTAACAACTCTGTTATCAAACGTACCGCTAGATTTTGTCACTACAAGTTATGACTTAATTGATCAAGTTCAAGCAAAATATCATTTTGCTGCTGAGCCGTATATCTACGTAACTTTAACAACACACTTGTTTGGCGCATATCAACGCTTAATAAATGGCGAAGATGATGTTAATTATTTACCAGACTTAAGTGATAATTATCCAGTTGCTTACCAAATTGCGGACGACGTAATTAAAGGATTTAAAAGTAGTTTAGATATTTCTTTTCCAGAGTCAGAACACAAGAGTATCGCTCTTCACTTTATCAATGCTCATACTAGTGGAAGTGTTGAGGAAGAGAAGAGTCAGAGGGAAAATGATGAAATCATAGAAGTTGTTCAGAATGAGCTTGAAAGAAATGGAATATATCGAACGCCAAAAAATGCCAACGATTATGACAGATTGTTAGTTCATTTGAAGTATTTTATTAATCGGCTTAATAATCATGAGCCAGACAGTTTATCAGTTTCTAAAGGAATGATTGGAGAAATAGAAGCCAGTTATTCAAGAGCCTGGGAAATAGTTCAAAGAATTAAAGAATTAATGCAAGAAAAATTGCAAATAGAATTGTCATTAAGTGAACAAACATATTTAACAATTCATATTCAAAGATTAATTTAAGGAGATTAAAAAATGGATGCAGAAAAGCAAATTACTAAAGAAGAAATTTCAATGACTGGTTTTTCAATTGTCGCTTATTCAGGAGATGCAAGAACTTACTTGATGCAGGCAATGGATAAGGCAAGTGAAGGGAAAATCACTGAAGCAAAGGAACTTGTTAAGAAAGCAGAAGAATCAATTAACTTAGCTCATAATGAACAGACTAAGCTCTTGAGTAAAGAAGCTGGAGGAGATGATATGGATGTAACCTTCATTATGGTCCATGGACAAGATACATTGATGACCACAATGCTTTTAAAGGATCAGATGAAGACAATTATTAACCTTTATGAACGAGTAAATAAGCTCGAAGGAAATAGTATTGAATAAGTAGTTTAAAAATAAATGATTTTTAAACTTAGGATGAGGAGGAAGAAAAGATGAATGGTTTTACCAAAGCAATGGATAAAATGAAGCCAAAATTCGAAAAAATAGCGGCTAATCCATATGTTTCAGCAGTTCGTGACGGCTTTATTGCTGCCATGCCAATTATTTTGTTTTCAAGTTTGTTTACGCTGATTGCATATGTACCAAACGCATGGGGATTTTATTGGCCGAAGGCAGTAGAAAACGCATTGGTTTTGCCTTATAGCTATTCAATGGGTTTGCTTGCTTTATATGTAACTGCAACTTGTGCGAAGAATTTAACTGATTATAAGAACTTAAAGCTTCCTAAGACAAACCAGATTAATCCAATGAACGTTATCTTAGCTGCTGAAATTTCATTCATTATTATTGCTATTAAAGTTGGTAAAAATGGATTAGATTTAACTTACTTAGGTACGCAAGGATTAATCGCTTCATATATTGTTGGTTTAATCGTACCTAACATTTACTATGCATGTGTTAAGAACAATGTAACTATTAAAATGCCTGATGTTGTACCACAGAACATTGCTCAAACATTTAAAGACATTTTCCCAACGACTTTCTCAGTTGCATTGTTCTGGATAGTTCAAATTATTTTAAACCAACTCTTTGGTGCAAACTTATCAGAATGTGTAGTAAAGGTTCTTTCACCATTATTCCACGCAAGTGATACTTACGGTGGTTTAGCATTAGTTGCTGGTGCGATGGCATTCTTCTGGTTTGTTGGTGTGCAAGGTCCTTCAATTGTTGCTCCAGCCGTAGCCGCAATTGAAACCACTAATGTTGGTTTGAACCAACAATTAGTTCATGCTGGAATGCAAGCAAGTCATGCTTTAACTATTAACTGTCAAGACTACGTTATGAACATGGGTGGTACTGGATCAACTTTCGTAGTTCCATTCATCTTCTTACTTTTAGCTAAATCAGCTCAAAACAAAGCCGCTGGTAAAGCCGCTGTTATTCCTGGATGTTTCTCAGTTAACGAACCTATTTTGTTTGGTGCTCCAATTATCATGAACCCAGTATTCTTCATTCCATTTTTGGTAACACCAATGTTCAATGTTTGTGCTTATAAATTCTTTGTTCAAGTTCTTCACATGAACGCTTTATACAACACATTACCTTGGACTGTTCCAGCTCCAATTGGTATTATCGTATCTTCTGGTTTTGCTGGTTTATCATTTGTTTATGTAATTTTAACTTTAGTTGTTGATACTTTAATTTGGATTCCATTCTTTAAGTTTTACGACAACGATTTGTACAAGCAAGAACAAGCTAAGCTTGCTGCAGAAAAAGCTGCTGGTGTAGCTACTGCTACTGATGATTCAACTGCTAGTCTTGCAGCTACTGACAAAGAAGCTAAGGAAGGTATTACTAAAGATACTAACGTAATGGTTATCTGTGCCGGTGGTGGTACTTCAGGTATCTTAGCTAAGGCTTTAAACAAGATGGCTAAAGAACGTAACTTACCACTTCACGCAGCTGCTCGTGCTTATGGTCAACACATGGATATTATTCATGACATGGACTTGATTATTTTGGCTCCACAGATGGATAGTATGAAGGATAACTTGAAAGAAATTGCTGATCATGATGGTTCTAAATTAGTCACTACTACTGGACGTCAGTACATTGAATTAACTCAAAAACCTGATTTAGCATTTAAGTTTGTTGTTGATAGCCTTGAAGGCAAGAATGAAGATAAGTAATTGAGGTAAAAATTAATGAAAGAATTTAAATTTCCAAAAGGATTTTACTTTGGCGGGGCAACTGCTGCTTACCAATGTGAAGGCGCAACAAAAGAAGATGGTAAAGGTGAAGTAATCTGGGATAAGTACTTGCGTGAGCAAGGAACAATTAATCCAGATCCAGCTTGTGATTTCTACCACCGTTATCCAGAAGATTTAGAATTATGTAAAGAATTCCATATTAATGCAATTAGAGTTTCAATTGACTGGGCAAGAATTTTTCCAGAAGGTGAAGGGAGAATTGAGCCAAGAGGTGTTGAATATTACCACAAGTTATTTAAGAAATGTCATGAAGAAGGCGTAGAACCCTTTGTAACGCTTCATCACTTTGATACGCCACAAGCCTTGCAAGACAAGGGCGGCTGGCTTTCACAAGAAATGTTAGACGCTTTTGTTGAATATGCTAAATTCTGCTTTAAGGAGTATGCTGGTGAAGTTAGATACTGGATTACGATTAATGAACCAACATCAATGGCTGGTCAACAATATGTTGGTGGAACATTCCCTCCTGCGTACAAGGATCAATTTGATAAGTGTTTTAAAGCTGAATATAACCAAAATCTAGTTCATGCCCGGATTGTTAATGCTTATAAAGAAGCAGGCTATACTGGCCAAATTGGTATTGTTCATGCTCTTCAAACTGTTTATCCAGCAACTGACAGTGAAGGCGATAAGCATGCCGCTGAATTGAAAGATGTATTAGAAAATAAGTTTTATCTTGATGGAACATTAGCAGGTAAGTATTCAAAGCATACTCTTGCTTTAGTAAAAGAAATCATTGATGCTAATGGTCAACAAATGATTGACATCAAGCCGGAAGACGAAAAAGTACTTCTTAAAGCTGCAAAACAATTAGACTTTGTTGGAGTTAACTATTACTTCTCGAAGTTTATGAAAGAATATCATGGCGACACCGAAATCATTCATAACGGTACTGGTGAAAAGGGAACTGATGTCAACCGTATGAAAGGCGTGGGTGAAGAAATTCACCCCAAGGACTTGCCAGCAACTGATTGGGATTGGATCATTTATCCACAAGGGATGTATGATCAATTGAAGCGTGTTTACGATGATTATCCTCTAGTTCATTCAATCTATATTACCGAAAACGGAATGGGTTATAAGGATAAGTTTGAAGGCGAAGATAAGATCATCGATGATACACCAAGAATTGATTATCTAAAGCAACATATGGAAGAAGTAGCTAAGGCAATTGAAGCTGGTATTCCAGTTAATGGTTACTTTGTATGGTCACTGCAAGATATGTTCTCTTGGACGAATGGTTATTCAAAGCGTTATGGTTTATTCTATGTCGACTTCAAGACGCAGAAGCGTTACGCTAAGAAGAGCGCATATTGGTATAAGAAACTAGCTGAAACTCGAGAAATTCCTCCTGTTGATTAAAAAATCATTTAAAGCTAAGTACTGAATGAAAGTACTTAGTTTTTTTTGATGGAAAAGTTTAAAAGAGTTTAAAAGTAGATATGAAGTTTAAAAGAGTTTAAAATAAAATATAAAGTTTAAAAGAGTTTAAAAATGAAAGGAGACATGAAAGTGAATAATCCTTTTAATCCCACATTTGGTGATGTTCCTAAAATATTTCTTGATACAGATACTAGAATTAATGATTTAATTTCTAAAATTAAAACTAGTGATTTTGCTCGTTCGTTTTTTATTACTGGCGTTAGAGGTTCAGGGAAAACTGTTTTTCTAAACGCAGTAGCTCAAAAATTGGATCAAGATGATAATTGTTATCGGATTAACCTTATTAATAAAGATAATCTGGTCGCAAGTTTAACAAAGAAATTGGCTATCAAGACTGAATCTGCTTTTCAAAAAGCTCTAAATAATGTTAATTCAATTACTGTAAAAGGAATTAATATTGATTTAAACAGTTCTGAAACAGAATATGATATTGTTTTAGAGAAAATACTGGAAAAAGTAAAGAAACAAAATAAATACGTTGTTGTTACAATTGATGAAATTACTAATACCGAAGCAGTAAGAGAATTTGCACAAGTCTTTAATGAATTAAAGGGAGATAATTTACCGATTTTTGTTTTAATGACGGGTCTTCCAGATTTGATTTTAGATATCCAAACTCAAAGTAAATTAACATTTTTGCTGAGATCAGAAAAAATTCACACATTACCGCTAAAAAATGCGGATATAATTGCTGCATATACATCTGTATTTAATTGTTCTTTAAGTGTTGCAAGTCGAATGGCAAAAATGACAGGGGGATATGCTTTCGCCTTTCAGTTATTGGGGTTTTTATTGTTTGATCAACTAAACGGAAAAATTCCTGAAAGTGCAGATCTTGATAAAGTTTCAATCCCATTTCAATTGCAACTATTTGATAATGCATATCAGAAAATATTTATTGATTTATCTGAATGGGATCGCAAATATTTATTAGCAGTTAGGGGAAATAAGCGACTTCAGGATGTAGTCAAGATCTTAGGAAAAGATAAAGTTTTTGTAGCACAATATCGAAGAAGAGCTATTGAGCGTAAGTTGATAATTCCAGCTGGGTATGGATTAGTACAATATACACTTCCATATTTTGATGAATATTTAAAACAGACTGAAGATCCTGATTCAGCTTATTATTGGGGATATTAGAAAACCAGCCAAGCATTCAGTGCTTAGCTGGTTTTGTTTAATTTAGATGGAACCTTCGAAGAATATCAATTCCTTGTCTTTGATATTTATTGGGAATAAAACTTTTTCTCATTGCAATTTGCATGTATGCCCAGAGTTTTTGTCCTGAACGTAGACGAATTATGTGGAGATCTTTTTCATCCTTAACGGAATTCTCCATTGCTAGAGCAATACCAACATTTCTTTTAACTAAATCGATCATTAGTTTCATTGTTCGAGCCGTGTATAAAATGTTTGGAGTAAAATCGCCGAGCTTTGCCTCTTCTTCCAAACATTCTCTAGTTAAGTAACCCTTTTGTCTGGCCACAAACTTGCGGTTTCTTAATTCTTGGGCATCAATAACTTTTTTATTTTTCCAAGGATCATCTTTACCAGTAATGATAACTAACTCTGTTCTATCTAAATTACGGATAAAATAGGCAGGATCATTGATTGGCACCATCCAAGAATAGATAGCAACGTCTACATCGCCATTGTTTAAATCTTTAAATGCAGTCGCACTTCTTTCTAAGCGAGCATCTAACAGGTTAACAATGTCTTCTTTATAAAATTTTTCTATAATTTCAGGAATATAAATACTACCAGCAATTCCAGAAAAGGCTACTCTAATTTTTTTAATATTGGCGTGTTTAACGTCGTAATCGATACTTGCCATTTCTTTTAAAAGATATTTTGCTTTTTGATAAAGTAATTCACCTGCGGGTGAGAGTGTAATTTTACTTTTGCGATTCTTTTGAAAAATCAGGGGATCATCAAATCTATTTTGAAGTCGCTTGATCGCCATCGAAATTGTCGGTTGTGTAACGTTAAATGAATTAGCAGTTAGGGTATAGTTCTGTGTTTCAACTAATTTGCAAAAATATAGTAAATCCTTGTCATTCATATTCTTATCTCTTTTATAAATATTTTTTATGAACTAATCTTTTTTAATTATAAGTTACATTTTTCACAATTACAAGGAATCTATGATATATGCAGTTTTACAGAGTTGAATAGCACAATTTTATTCACAATTACCCACTAGAAAAAGTTTATAAAGAGATATAAATTGCTATGTGTAAAGGATGAAACAAGTTTGTGAGGAGAAGAGCATATGGTGTATAAGACGAAAGTATCTTGGGATGCCACATATGATGTAATTGTAATTGGCTTTGGTGGCGCCGGAGCAGGTGCAGCGCGTTTTGCTGCTGATAATAATGCAAAAGTTCTTTTGATTGATGCTGCTCCTGAAGGAAGCGAAGGCGGTAATACTAGATATGCTGGTGGCGCGTTTGCTTGGGGATCAAATTTTGATCAACTGAAAGAATACTATAAGCAGACTTATTATCCATTTGAGTATGATGAAGAAGCATTAGATACCTTTATCAAAAATGTAATGCAAATGAAGGAGTATTCAAAAAAGTATTTTGGAATTGAAGCTCAACCAACAGGTAGAAGACCAAATGGCGAATATCCAGAATATAAAGATGCTGCTTCTATGCAGTCTCAAAGTATGACTAAAGGGATGTACAATGGCGGATTTTGGAAATTACTTCGTAAGCAAGTTTTTGATCGACTAGACAAAATTGATATTTGGTTTGAATCGCCAGCTGAGCACTTGATTCAAGATCCAGATACTAACGCTGTAATTGGTGCTGTTATTAAGCGAAATAATAGAGAAGTAAATGTTGCTGCTAAAAGAGGAGTTGTTTTAAGTCTAGGCGGTTTTGAAAATAATCAAAGTATGGTTCAAGACTTTTTAGGTCAAGGTTCGCTTGCGCCAATTGGTACTTTGTATAACCGTGGTAAGGGGATTGATCTTGCTGTTGAAGCAGGTGCGCGATTATGGCATATGTCTAACTACGATTCACACGGCTTATCGCTTAGACAAAATGAACCACGAGAAAAATTTGCTTACATGATTAATTGGAAGAGCCTATTTAATGGGTCAATTTTTGTAGCAGGTGATGATGGAACTCGTTACTTTAGAGAAGATGAAGAAGATCGTCATGGCTACAAGTACAATCATGGAAATTGGGTTATGATTCCTAATCAAAATCATCCACATATCATTATGGATCAAGCTCAATATGAGCAGCTTTCTAACGATCAGTCAGCTAAGGCAGATCAAATTAAAGAATTGATTTCATATGCAATTAAAGCTGATTCAATTGAAAAATTATCTAAAAAAATTGATGCGCCATATTTAAAGCAGGCAGTTGAAGACTTTAATTTCTTAACTGATGTGAAAAAACGAGATATGTTTTTGAACAGAAAAATTGAAACAATGAGATCTTTAAAAGAAGGTCCATACTATGCAATTCCTGTTCGTCATAATATTTTGCATACACATGGTGGTGCACAGAGAAATTCTAAATGTGAAGTAATTGGACTTGATGGAAAGGCAATTCCTAATTTATATGAAGCCGGAGAATTAGGAGACATTTTTGCCACTAAGTATTTAGGGGCCAATTCAATTGCTGATTTATTAATTTCAGGAAAGATTGCTGGAACTAATGCAGCAAAAATAAAGAATAACATGACTCTTCCAGATGCTGTTACTAGCGCAAGTCAAGTTCATGAAGATTTAAAGAGTGATGCACATCAAGTTAAGATGCATTTTGAAGCTGGTAAAAATCAAGGAATTGGGTCAAGCGATCAAGGGATTAATGATCTTCCAATTGTTGTTCGTGTAACTTTAGATGAAAATCAAAACTTAAAGAATATCGAAACGCTTCAAGAAAAAGAATCTGGCGATTTGGGTGGTCAGGCAATACCAAAATTGACCCAAGAAATGCTCGACCATAATTCTGCTGACGTGGACTCAGTTTCTGGTGCAAGTACAACTAGTAGAGCATTTAAAGATGCTGTTAAACAAGCAATAGAGAATGCTCGTAAAAGCAAATAGCTTTGGTTAGGGGAGAAGATATACAAATGTTAGCAAAAGTAAATTGGAAGGGATTTATACTTCCAGTAATTATTGGATGTGTATTGTGGATCATTACACCTTTTAGACCGGCTGCAATAACACCAATTGCATGGCATTTATTTGCCTTATTTATTGCCACAATCGTGGCATGTATTACTAAACCATTACCGATGGTTGGTTCTACTTTGGTTGCTGTTACAATTGGTACGCTACTTCATATTTTTAATATTAAAGAAGTATCTGCATCTTTTGGGAATACGACTGTTTGGTTAATTGCAATGTGCTTGTTCATGTCTGCTGGATTTATTAGATCAGGATTGGGTAAACGTGTTGCTTATCTATTTATTAGGTCTTTTGGAAAAAGAACAATTGGCTTAGCTTATTCACTTTCAACGGTTGAAACCTTAATGGCGATTGCCATTCCAAGCAATATTGCACGTGTTAATGGTATTATGTATCCAATTATTGACGCCTTATCTAGACAAATGGGGTCAGATCCAAAAGAAGGTACACAAAGAAAGTTAGGATCGTATTTGATTTTTAACGAGTACGAGGTAAATATTGTAACTTCAACTATGTTTTTAACTGGACTAGCTGGAAATATGGTTGCTTTAGGTATTGCAAAAACGCAAGGAATTACTGTCTCATGGATGCAATGGTTTTTAGCAGCAATTGTTCCAGGTCTAATTTCTCTAATTTTAGTACCATTTATTTTATATAAAATTTATCCACCAGAAGTTAAAGAAACACCTAATGCTAATGCATGGGCAAGTAAAAAGCTTGAAGAAATGGGAAAAATGACGCCTGCTGAAAAGATTATGGCTTGCGTATTTGTTTTGGCATTACTTTTATGGTTATTAGGATCAAGTATTGGAATTGATGCAACTTTAGTTGGTTTTATCGCAGTTTCAATTTTGTTAATTTCAGGTGTCATTACTGTTAAAGATATGATGGATCAAAAGGGTGCTTGGAGCTTGATTGTATGGCTATCAATTGTAATGCTTATGTCACAGAAATTAATGAAATTAGGATTTTTCCCTTGGTTCTCAAAGGAATTAGGTCTAATGCTTCATGGCGTTAACTGGGTTTGGGTCTTAGTAATTCTATTCTTGGTTTACTTCTATATTCACTATATGTTCCCATCTATTACTACGCAAAGTTCAGCCGTTTTAGCAGGTTTTCTATCAATTGCACTTGGAGCTGGTGTTCCAAAGCTAATGGCGGGATTAATGCTAGGCTTTGCAGGGTCGATCTTTTGTTCAACGACTCCTTATTCAGCTGGACCAGCTGCACTTCTTTCAACTACAGGATATGTAAAATCATCAGATTGGTGGAAATTGTCCGCAATTTTCGGTGTCTTTTTGAATATTGTATGGCTTGGCGGCGGTCTGCTTTGGACTAAAATAATTGGTTTTTGGTAAAAAAATAAAATATCAGCGGTGCATGTTATCGCTGATATTTTATTTTGTAATCTCAAATATTTCACCTAATCAATTGAATCATCTATGCTTAAAGTGAGAGTGTGTTTTTCATAGAAAAGAAATAGCTATGATTCAATTAGAGCAATTAGTTCAGAAAAATTTAGCTAAGGAAAAAGAAGGTAAAGTTGCAAGTTATATTCCTGCCTTAGCAGAAGTTAACCCTAAGCAATTAGGAGTAGCGCTTTATGATTTAGATGACGGCGAAATTGGTGAAGCTGGGCAAAGTGAAGTGCGATTTGCAATTGAGAGTATTTCAAAAGTAATTACCTTGATGCTTGCTATAAAGAAGATGGGGATCCAAGAAGTATTTAAGCATGTTGGATCTCGTCAAACCGGTTTTGCCTTTAATTCAATTCTTAATATGGAGATTGAAAAGGCAAAATATCCACTGAATCCGTTTATTAACGCCGGCGCTATTGCCACAACATCGATGGTAGTAAGTAAGACCGGAGAAGGAGCATTTGAGGAAATCTTATCATTTGCCCGTGATATTTGTAATGATCCTAATCTTTATTTAGATCAAATTATTTATCATTCTGAAAGACGGACTGGTAATCTCGACCGGTCACTTGCATATTATATGGAATCTAAAAATATGATGCTTGGAGATGTGGTAACTAGCCTTGATACGTATTTTAAGCAGTGCTCAATGATGGTTACAGCTCATTCTTTGGCTAATTTAGGTGCCGTTTTGGCAAATGGTGGGGTGAAGCCATGGGATAACAAGCGGATTATTTCTGATGAAGAGGCTAGATGTGTTAAATCGTTGATGATGACAACGGGTCTTTATAATCAATCAGGAACCTATTCGCGTTTAATTGGCGTGCCAACTAAGAGTGGGGTTGGTGGTGGTTTAATGTCAGCTGCTCCACATAAATATGGAATTGGGATTTTTAGCCCTGCACTTGATAAGGCTGGCAATAGTGTTGCTGGCCTTGATCTATTAAGAGATATTGTCGAAGGATTAGAATTGGATATTTTTGATTAGTTAAAAATTGGATAGAAAAAAGCTAAGCTACTCGCTATTTTTTGCGGGATGCTTAGCTTTTTTATTATGCGGTTAAAAGAAATTGTATGTTCTATAATGAATCCTGTTGATGGATATCTATGATATTCTGCCCATCAACAGGATTTGCAAAACTGCTTTCTTTTAATATATGAGCTATATTTAAAATTCAATTTCTAGTAAAATATTATCCAGGTTCAAGTATAGCAGGTGGCTTCTGCTAGAACTTAGTAACTTTAGCATGGCTATACGCCCCTCAAGCATTTTAAGTTACGGAGGTGGAAGCTCATGCAAAATTGGGTGGACTGGAGAGTCAGATTGATGAGTGATATCTTTCGCTATTGCGGTAAGCATTATCTTAGGTGCTCTTGGTACATGTGCCATAGTGTCGCAAAAGCTTACGCAATAATAAAAAAAGCTAATCACAAGGATTAGCTAAACTCAAAAGTCATCTTAAGTTACGATTGGAGTTAGTGACTCGCACTCACTAGCTCCTTTTCTTTTATAATTATACACTAAAAAGTTCATTTATGATATGAAAGCGTATGTAAAAATCATATATGATAAATTAAGTGGTAAAATAATAAAAAACATTAATGGAAATAGGAGTAAAAATGAAAAAATATTCAAAAGCAATATATTGGGGATTACCAATCAGTTTAATCCTTGCTATTTCAATTATTTTGCATTTGGGTTGGATTAATGCCTTCGATAATTTCTTTGAAGGATTAGTTCATATTGTGCCTAATTTGAAGGGGTTAATGCTAAAAATTACTTTTTTGGCCGATACAAAGGTTGATTTGGTTTGGATGGTTTTAATTGCTGTAATTCTATGGTTTAGAAAACATCGTCCGCTTGCAACCAACTTAGTTTTAACGATGATTACCGGAGATGCTGTGGGTTGGGTAATTAAGCACTTAATCCAAAGAGCACGTCCAGTACAACACTTAGCAGTTGATGACGGTTTTAGTTTTCCAAGTGGCCATACCTTAGGAATGGGAATGATTGTAATTTGGATTATAATGGTTCTTTTACCAGTTGTTTTAAAGGATAGAACTAAACGTTTTTGGATTGATTTTCTTTTAATTGTTTGGTTAGTCATCGTAATGATTTCTAGAGTATATGTATATGCTCACTATCCATCAGATGTTTGTGGCTCCGTTGCAATTGCCTTAACTTGGGTTGCTGTTATGCAATTTGTCTTTGAGAAAATTAAACAAACAGTAAATAAATAATTAAAAAAATAGGGTCAAGTGTAACGCTTAACCCTATTTGTGTGAGCAGTTTTATGATTTTGGCGGTTTGTAGGTTATGAACTAGGCGTATTTACTTGGCCTTAGGCAAAAAATGAGTAGATAAATAGGTAGTATTCCGACACTAGGGAGAGAGTAGAAGAATCATCCAAATGTTTCTGGATCTTTATTAAGTTCTTTATTTGGCAAGATTTCTTACAACATTGAAGTTAAATAATATTAAGTTTAAGACTACGATTGCTGCCGTGACAATAAATACCATGCTGTAGCTGGAGATTCCAGCGATAAAGGAACCAAGAAGCGGTCCAACAATATTTCCAATATACATTGCGCTTTGATTCCATGAAAAAATTCTACCTGTTACAGCAGCTGGAGAATTTTTAGTAAGCAAAGTTTGTACTTGAGGAAAAAGGCAAGCGTCAGTGAAACCAACTAAAAACCTTAAAATACCTAACTGAACTGTATTGTGAACAAAAGCAGTTAAAAAGAAGAGAATTGTTGCACCAATAAAACCACCAATAATGATCTTGTGCGTACCAATTCTGTCGCCCAAAGCACCAAAGCGAGAAGCAGCCAAGAAAGTAGCAATTCCGGGAAGCGCCGCGATAATTCCAGAAACAAAGACCACATTGCCGTTTCCGTTCATTAATTGCTTAACATAAAGTGAAACAATCGGATTAATTGAGTTATTAGCAGCTTGGATTATTAAGGTTGTTAAGAGTAAGCCAAAAATTAAGGCAGGGGAGCGAAGAGTTGCAATGACGCCACTTGCTTTATCGAGCTTCTTTTCAGTAATAGGTTTAAATCCTTCTTCATGAACAAAGAATAGTGAAAGCAGGAAAGAGATTAACAATAAACCGCCTGTAATAAAGAAAGTGACGCGGTAACTAAATGCAGAAGCAAGTGCACCTCCTAAAAATGGTCCAAGCAAGTTGCCTGCGGTAAAGGCTGAAGACATGGTTCCTAAAGCTTGACCAGACTTTTCCTTGGGAGTTTCTGTAGCAATTAAAGCATTCGAGTTTGATACAAAACCCGCAAAAACTCCTTGTAGCATTCTTAGGAAAAATAGTTGCCAGACGTTAGTAACTAGGCCCATGCTTCCAAGAACAATTGCCATTCCTAGAGAGGCTCGCAAGATCATTAGTTTTCTACCTTTTTTATCAGCTAACTTTCCCCACCAAGGAGAAATGACAGCCGAGACAAAGTATACTCCTGAAAAAATAAAGCCAGACCAGAAGTTTAATTGCTGGTGAGTAAAATGACCTAAAGTATCAATATATAGGGGCAGGAAAGGCATAATCTCTGAAAAAGAGATTCCTGCAATAAAAACAGCAATCGAAAGAACAAAGAGATTCTTTTTCCAAATGGGTTTGTCAGCTTTTTTTTGCATGCTAATCCTCCAACTTCTTAAAGTTTACAGTCTTATTTTTCAGAGATATTTTTCCTACTTCAAAACCATAGTCTTTTAATTCCTTTTTGTAAGTCAAAAAAGAATGGTCAATTGGCAGACCAGCAATTTCTTGAATTTGATCAAAAGATAATTGAAAATCACTATCTTTATTGTTTTTGATATATTCACAGAGTGGATTGAATTTACTCATTTTTTGGCCTTCTTTGAACTTGTTTTTCTAAATTATTTGATATTTCTTCTAGTTTAGTTAAAGTGTCAGAATTTACCGTGCCGACTAATTGATTAACTTCTTCAAAAGCTTGATTAACTTGATCAAGAACATCTTTGCCAGCTGGTAAAAGAAATAATTGCTTCTTTAAACCGTTTTTGGGATCAGGACGGCGTTCAATCATCTGCTTTTTTTCTAATAATTTAACTACATTGGTAAAGCTAGCAGGTTGATAAAAGAGATATTCAGCAACTTCTTTTTGGATACAACCGGGATGCTTTTGAATATAACGTAAGGCATGAGCATGCGTCATCCTTAAGTTAATTGAACTCAATCTTTGATTAATTAAAAGATTTTCTAGTTTACCAATATGATATAGAAGATTGGCTAGTGGTCGTTTTCTCATAGAATTCCTTCTTAAAAAAAGTTGTAATTACAACTAATATTAAAAACAATTATAGCGTAATTAATTGTAATTACAACTAGTTATCGATTAATTGTTGGGATTAGTGATTTTTGAGAAATCATATTTACGATATTTTATTGCAGCTTTTTGATCCTTAAAAATAGCACTGTGAATATCGCCTGATGAATATGCTAAGTAGAGGCAGCGATGTCCTTTAAAAGTACCTGTAATATAAATAATATCAACAGTATCTAAGAAACCACGTGCCCGTAACCATTGAGAACCGTTTTTGTCTTCAAAAGATACCATTGTTGTGTTTCCAGCATAGGTTTTATTGTCTTTTTCAGAACGATGGCTCAAATTTAAATTGGGATCTGTTTTTTGATAGACCACAGAATCCATGATTGTATGTTTGGTAATGATAAATTTTCGAGCCTGGGTGCTATAGATATCAGTTTGGTACCAAGTACCTTGAAAGTTGTCTGGAATTGTAGCCAGTTTAAAGCCTGGATATTTTTTATTTAAGTTTGGCTTAGGAGTAGTGGTCGTGCTATTTTTTGAAGTAGTGATTGAGGATTTAGAACTGGAAGATTTATTTTCATTATTATTAGATGAAGTATTGCTGCAAGCAGTGAGCAATAAGGTTGAAAAAATTACTAAGACTAGCTTTTTCATGTTTTTTACTTCCTTAAGATATGAATTTTTGCTATAAGTATAGCAGAGAGATAGGAAAATCTATGATATTTTTTTAACCGCAAAACAAAAAGCAGACATCTGGGGGAAGAGAAGTCTGCTTTTTTAATGTCGTATGTTATTCTGGGAGAATAAGTAAGGTGTAGAAGTTCCCTTACTTGTCTAATAGAATACCCTTAATTTTTTAAATAAAGCTAGGCATAAGATTTAAAATTTGCAAAGAATTTCTTTAAAAAGTTTAAAGAAGTAAAATATAATTAAAACAAAAGTATTTGCGAGAGGAAAAATTATGAAAAAAGAACAAGAAATTGAGATGTTAAAAGAATTCTCTGATGCAAATTCAACCTCTGGATTTGAAGAAGAATTTGTAAAATTATTTTCGACTTATGCTAAAGATACAGCAGATATTACTGTTGATGGGATGCTTAATGTGTATGCTGCAAAGAAGGAAAATAAGGGAGATCGTCCTGTAATTCAAATGGATGCACACTCTGATGCGGTAGGCTTTATCACGCAAGCAGTTAGACCAAATGGGTTAATCAAATTCGTTCCACTTGGTGGCTGGGTAAAATATAATATTCCTGCATTAAAAGTAAAAATTAAAAATCGCGATGGCGAGTATATTCCCGGTGTAGTTGCTACTAAGCCACCACATTTCATGACTGCAGCTGAAAGAAATTCAATTCCAGAAGTAGCTGACATGTCAATTGATGTTGGCTCATCAAGTAGAGAAGAAACAATTAAAGATTACAAAATTGATACGGGTTGCCCAATTTTTGTAGATGTAAAATGCGAATATCATGAAAAATCAGGTCTTTTCTTTGGTAAAGATTTTGATGATCGTTTTGGTGCTGGTGCAATGATTGGCGTTTTAGATAATTTAAAAGGTGAGGAAACTAATTTTGATGTTGTAGCTGCCTTATCAAGTCAAGAAGAAGTTGGTCTTCGCGGAGCATATGTGACTGGAAGAAAAATTAAGCCTGATTTATGTATAGTGCTTGAGAGTTGTCCAGCAGACGATACTTTTGAGCCAGAGTGGTTATCTCAAACTGGATTGAAGCGTGGACCAATGTTAAGAGATATGGATACGACATTTTTACCGAATCCTAAATTCCAGCAATATGCTTGTGATTTAGCAGATAAAAATGGCATTCCATATACTCGCTCAGTGAGAACTGGTGGAGGACAAGATGGAGCCGCAATTTACTACGAATATGGTGCGCCAACAATCGTAATTGGAATTCCAGTACGTTATGAACATTCACCATATTGTTTCTCTGCATATAAAGACTTTAAGGCATCAGTGGATCTAGCAACTGCGATTATTCGTGATATGACGAAAGAAAAGTTAGATAGTTTTAAGAAGGTGATTTAATGGACTGGAAAAGTTTCTTTAAGAAAATGACGATTATAATTTGGATGCTATGTTTGATTAATTTGTTGGTATTAATAGTTCGTTATACTGCAAGTGATATTGGGATGTTCTTTTCGTGGGATTATCCGCTAATATGGGCCTTTATACTGGGATGTATTTTTTGCGTTTTGGCAATTTTTTGGCCTAAGAAAAAGAAATAAAGAAATGAAAAAGTGAATGTGACGTTACTTTAAAACCATTTTAAAGTAGAGTTTATGAAATTATTTGATTGAGTTTAAAACGTTTCAAGAAATGCTTGAATTGAAAAATAGCCGTTAAACGTAAATGTTATCTAAAGGTATAAATGACAAAAAATAATACCGATATATCGATACTATAAAGTGTTGATATATCGGTATTTTTGTATATAAAAATATTTTAATCTTTTATTTTCTAAATTATTTTTATAGAAAGCGCTTGCAATTTACTAAAAACATAATATACTTAAATTGTAACTTGAAACGTTTAAAGTTCTGAAAAGTGATATTGTTGAAACGTCTGAATTGAACTATATAAGTTGATTTAAAACGTTTAATTTTTACAGGGGGATTAAAAATGCCAATTACGTTAGCAAGAATTGATCAAAGACTTATTCATGGAATTACTGTTAATCAGTGGAATAAGGTTCTTCATCCAAAAAGATTTATGGTTATTGATGATGAGGTTAGCCAAAACGAAATGGTAAAGGCAAGTATGAGAATGAGTAAGCCAACAGGAACCGGCATGTCTATCATTAATGAAGAAAAAGCAATAACTAATTTTAAAAATGGAAAATATGATTCTCATTCTGTTTTCTTAATTGTTAAAGAACCACATTATATTTTGGATTTAATCAATGCTGGAATAGAAATCCCGAAAGTTAATGTAGGAGCTTTATTTGAAGAAGGAGATAGAAAACCTTACACCAAGCGAGTAGCTTTAGATGAAAAAGAACTAGCTGATTTAAAGGCAATTGCCGATAAAGGTATTCCAGTATTTTTCGAATATACTCCAGATGATGAAAATGAGGTTTCACTTGCAGAAGTACTAAAAAATAAAGGAGAGAATTAATCATGCCTATCATATTACAAAACATCCTGATAATTTTACTTGCAGCTTATATGGCTTGGGATAACGGTACAGGTAATCAGATTACAGGTAACTGGCCAGTTATTATTGGTATGTTAGTCGGTTTAATTATGGGTAATCTAAGTGTAGGTCTAGTTATTGGTGGTACGCTCCAGCTTATGTCGTTAGGTGTTGCAGCTATTGGTGGATCATCAATCCCAGAATATGGTGTTGCAACTATAGTCGGTGTATTTATCGCTATTCGAACTGGTGCTTCTACAGGTACTGCGATCGCTGTTGGTCTACCCGTCGGAATGCTAACTTTGCAATTAGATGTTGTTATCAAAATTATTAATAACTTCTTTGCTCATTGGTCACAACGTCTTCTTCATGAAAAGAAGTTTAATAAAATGGATGGAGTTTTCTATTTAACTATTTTTGTTTGGATGCTTAAATACATTATTCCAATTGCATTAGTAGTAATGTTTGGTACGCCAATTGTTAAATTAATTCTTCATGTTATTCCAGCATGGGTTACAAACGGATTAACTATTGCTGGTGGGATGTTACCAGTTGTTGGTATTGGAATGTTATTAAGATATATGCCAGTTAAAAAGTATTTAGCATATTTATTAGCAGGTTTTGTTTTAGCAGGATATTTAAAAGTTCCAATTTTAGGAATTGCTATTTTAGGTTTAGCAGCAACTTATGAAATTTATCGTATTAATTCAGCTAAGAAAGATAAAGAAGAATTACAAACAGCAGGAACAGTAGAAGATGAAGGAGACGACTTCGATGAGTAAAGAAATGAACCAACTTGAAAATGGTAAAAAATTAACTACCCATGAACGCAAAGATATGTTTAGACGCTGGATTTTTAATGCTGGCTTAGGTTATAACTTTGAAACTCAGCAAGCTCCAGCAGTGGCTTTTTCAATGAGAAAAGCTTTAAGAAAAATTTATCCAAACGATGATGAATATATCGAAGCAATGGATAATCATTACAAGTATTTCAATGCTAATCCATTAATGGCCAATATCATTTTAGGGGCTACACTGGCCATGGAAGAAAAGGATGGAATTAAAGCTAAAGATGCTGTTCAATCTTTGAAAACTTCTTTAATGGGACCATTTTCAGGTGTTGGTGACTCTGTCTTTTGGATTTTAATTCCGACTATTATGGGTTCAATTGCTGGTTACATGGCGCTTCAAGGTAATGCAGTTGGTGCAATTTTATGGATGCTATTGCAGCTTTCATTCTATTGGTTAAAAATGTGGTTCTTTAAAACTGGATACGATTCAGGTACTAAGTTAATCACATCATTAGGTGAAAAAATTAATATATTTACTGACGCAATTTCTGTCATGGGATTAATGGTCGTTGGGTCACTAATTCCAACAGTAGTAAAAGTATATACACCATTAAAATTTAGAACCGGGAAAGTTATGCTTTCTATTCAAAGTGGTGTTCTTGACAAAATTATGCCTGCTTTACTTCCGGTTGCTGTAACTGGTCTTGTTTATTGGCTCTTAGGCAGAAAAAAGTGGACCCCAACTAAGATTATTTTATTGATTATTGTTATTTGTTTAGCTGGTGCTGCAACAGGCATCTTAGGCGTTGCAAAATAGATAGGAAGAAAAATGAGTAATATTAAACGTCATATTGTGATTGCATCACATTCAACTCTCGCTGAGGGAATGGCCAATGCTTTAAAATTTTTTGAAGGTGACAGTCTTAAACTGACAGTTTTATCTGCCTACGTTGATAACAAGCCAATCGAAGGACAGATTGAAGAAATATTTAATCAATTTGATAAAAATGATGAAGTTGTTGTTTTAACTGATTTGTTAGGTGGTTCTGTAAATCAAAAATTCTTCCCATATATTAGTCGTCCCCATACTCATGTAATCACGGGTATGAATCTATCATTAGCAATGGCAATTACTATGGAACCAGTTGATGGTTATTTAACAAGTGAAAAGATTCAATCAATTGTTTCAGAAGCTCAAAATCAAGTGAAATATGTGAATGAATTAGCGGCTGATTCGAGTGAGGACGATGAAGATGAATGATTGGAAAAAGAAAGCTATAGTCTATGAGGCATATGTACAAAGTTTTAATGATTCAGATGGTGATGGAATAGGAGATCTACCTGGTTTAATTGAAAAACTAGATTATATAAAGAATTTGGGTGCCAATGTGATTTGGCTTACGCCAATTTTTAAATCTCCTCTGGTAGATAATGGATATGACATAGCTGATTATGAAGCTATTAACCCGATTTATGGGTCAATGAATGACTTTAAAAAGTTATTGCAGCAGGCTCATGAAAGAGATCTGAAAATTGTAATGGATCTTGTTGTTAACCACACTTCAGATCAACATAAGTGGTTTAAAGAATCTAAAAAAAATAGAAATAATAAATACTCTGACTATTACATCTGGCGTGATCCGAAAGAAGATGGAAGTGCTCCTACGAATTTGGGCTCAGCATTTGGCGGATCGGCTTGGACTTATGTACCTGAGCGAAATCAATACTATTTGCATCTTTTTGCTAAGCAACAACCAGACTTAAATTGGGATAATCCTCAAGTTCGCAATGACATTTATCAAATGATGAAATTCTGGTTGGATATGGGTGTAGACGGATTTAGAATGGATTCGATCAGTTTCATTTCCAAACCAAGTAAATTTGAGGATGCGCCTTTGGAAGATAATAAGGAATATGGTGCATATTATTATGGCTCTGCTAATGGACCGCATATTCATGAATATTTACGTGAAATGAATCAAAAAGTTCTAAGTAAATATGATGTAATATCGATTGGAGAAACACCGCATACCACTGCTAGAGAAGCTCGACTTTTTGTTGAACCCGATAGACATGAATTGGATATGGTATTTCAATTTGAACATATGCATGTAGATTATGGTGAATTTGGTAGGTATTCAGATGTTACTTTTAAGATGAGTGATCTCCGTAATTCAATGACTAGCTGGCAAAATGATTTGTCATGGAATTCAAATTATTTGGGTAATCACGATCAACCACGAATTGTTTCTAGATTTGGAAATGATTCAAAGTATAGAAAAGAATCGGCTAAGATGCTTGCAATGGTATCTTTATTGCAAAAAGGAACTCCTTTTATTTTTCAAGGTGAAGAAATTGGAATGACCAATTTGCATATTAAAAATATAGATGAATTAAAAGATCTAGAAGCTCATAATATATACAGTTTCTTAAAATCTAAAGGTATATCTGATAAAGATGCCTTAAAGATGGTTAATAGAAAAACACGAGATAATGCCCGGACTCCTATGCAATGGAATAAGGAGCAAAATGCTGGTTTTTCTAGTGGCAATCCATGGATAGAAGTAAATCCAAATTATTTAGAAATTAACGTAAAGAAAGATTTACAAGATTCAAATTCAATTTATCGTTTTTATCAAAAGCTTCTAAAATTAAGGAATAATAATCAGGTGTTGCTTGATGGTAACTATGATTTAATTACGCCTGAAGATTCAGCAATTTTTGCTTATACTAGGAGTAGTGATAAAGATAAAGTTGCGGTTATTTGTTCTTTTGTACCGTATAAGGTTAAATATGAATTACCTGAAGATTTTGTAAACAAAAATAAAGTGATTTTGTCTAACTATGACGATAGAGAAGATATGGCCTCGAATACAATCTATTTAAGACCGTATGAAGGAGTTGTAATTAAACGTGAGTAACATGAAGGACGTGGCGCGTGAAGCTAATGTTTCAGTAGCAACAGTTTCGAATTTCCTTAATGGAAAGAAAGTGCGCCCAAAAGCTGCAAAAGATATTGATTTAGCTATAAAAAAATTAAATTATGTACGAAATAATACGGCAAGATTTTTAAAAACGCAAAGATCAGCTTTTGTGGTTTTCGTTGTCCCAAGTGTATGGTCTCCATTTTTTTCCGAGTTAACTTTTTGGGTTCAGAAATATTTAGATAATCTTGGATATAAGATGGTGCTATGTGTATCAGAAAATGATTATCAAAAAGAAAAAAGCTATGTAACAATGGCAGAAGAACAACGAGTAGCTGGTATTCTTTCAATTTCATATTCTGATTTAACTAGTCATGTACATTCTGATATTCCCCTCGTTTCTATTGAAAAAGAAAGTACAGGTCAATTTTCACTAGTTTCATCAGATAATTATGAAGGCGGAAAGATAGCAGCTAAAGAATTAAGTGAAAGAAATATTGATAAATATATTTTTATTGGTTCTGCAAATCACTCTTCTGTAGAAATGAATGCGCGTAAAGCTGGTTTTATAGATTATTGTAATAATCATGGGCTCAAATTTGAAATAGCGGAAGTTGACTCTCGAAAAAATGATAAAAAGAAAATTAAGAATCTGATAGATGAAATTTCAAATAACGGTAAGAAATATGGAATTTTTGCTCATACTGATGAAATCGCACTTATTTTGACACAAGAATTTCAAGATGCTGGTCTAAAGATTCCAGAACATGTGCAGATAATTGGTTTTGATGGTTGGAAACTAACACCTGATACACATTTAACTATTTCATCTATTAGACAAAATATTGAAGAAATTGCTAAAACAGCTGTTGAACAATTACATAAGGAAATGGAAGATCCAGATCATAGAGAAATTTCACGATTAATGATACCTGTAGCTTTTCGTGCAGGTGATACGACTGAAAATAAATAGAAGAGGTAAATATGTTTAATACTAGAAATACCCAGTTCCTTGATTATTTTTATGAAGGCGAGCATTTATGTATTTACCCATGGGGTCATGGACTAAGAGTTCATGACTCTTTTTTTGACGGGATGCATAATTGGGCTCTTACAGAGAAAAGTGATTTTGATTCTAACTTTAGGGTTATTTACAATGCTGATGAAGCTACGATAGTTAACGGAAAAACTAAAGCAATCGTTAATAAAAATGGAAAAATTACTTTTTATGATAAAAATAAAATAATTTTAGAAGAGTTTTGGAGGGAACGAAATTTTAGAAAGATAAAAATTAATAATAGTCAGTTTTTAAATCAAAAAGAAAATGAATATTCAAGTGCTTTGAAAATAAAAGCAAGAGACTTTAGTCCGAATAATAAAGGCTCATATGAAGTTGCAGTAAGATTTGAAGCAAATGATAATGAGAGAATATATGGAATGGGACAATATCAGCAGAGTCAATTAAATCTGAAAGGCTGTAAATTAGAGCTAGCTCAAAGAAACTCACAAGCAACAGTCCCATTTTTGATTTCTAATTATGGGTATGGTTTGTTGTGGAATAACCCAGGAATAGGTGAAGTTACATTTGCAAATAACATTACAGAGTGGAAAAATATTGATACTGATTGTATTGATTATTGGATTTGTGCAGAGGATACGCCAAAAGAAATAATTTCTGCTTATACTAATGTAACTGGACATTCTCCCAAGATGCCGCAATATGCTTTAGGACTTTGGCAAAGTAAGTTGAGATATAGAAATCAAAATGAGGTTATTTCGGTAGCAAAGCATTATCATGATTTACATATTCCACTATCGGTAATTGTTATTGATTACTTTCATTGGCCAAAACAAGGTGACTTTAAGTTCGATAAACGTTATTTCCCTAATCCAGAAAAGATGGTGAAAGATTTAAAAAGGCTAAATGTTGAATTAATGGTTTCAGTTTGGCCAAATATTGATTGTACTAGTGAAAACTATAATGAAATGAACGAAAAGGGATATTTAGTTCGAGTAGATAATGGGAAAAGTATTACAATGACTTTTCATGGTAATACTACCTTCTTTGATACTACTAACCCTAAGGCACGTCGATTTGTTTGGGATAAAATAAAAAGAAATTATTATCAAAAGGAAGTTAAGCATTTTTGGTTGGATGAGGCAGAACCTGAATATTCGACCTATGATTTTGATAATTATCGATTACATCTAGGTAGGAATTCCCAAGTCGGAAACATCTACCCAACCTTGTATGCTAAAGGATTTTATGAAGGAGAAAAGAAAGAAGGGCAGCATAACCCTATTAGCCTAATTCGTTCAGCTTGGGCAGGAAGTCAAAAATATGGCTCACTTGTTTGGAGCGGTGATATTGATTCAAGTTTTCGCTCATTTAAGTATCAATATCAGGCTGGACTTAATATTGGTTTAGCTGGAATTCCATGGTGGACAAGCGATATTGGCGGATTTCATGGTGGAAGTTCTACCGATTCTGAGTTTAAAGAACTATTGATTAGGTGGTTTGAATTTGCAGTATATTGTCCTATTTTGAGAATGCACGGTGATAGAGAGCCCCATGAATTTCCAATTGATAATCAAGTGGAAGGCACAGGTGCTCCTAACGAAATATGGTCATTTGGAAAAGAAACTTTTGACATTTTACGTAAACAAGTAAATATCCGAGAAGCTCTTAAGCCATACATTAATTCTTGTATGAATGAAGCTCATGAAAAGGGGTTTCCTGTCATGAGAACTTTATTTTTTGAATTTCCTGAAGATAAGGTTAGTTGGAATATAGAAGATGAGCATATGTTAGGGAAAAAGTATTTGGTAGCCCCGATTTTTGAATTCGGAAAACGAAGAAGACAAGTTTATTTACCGTTTGGATCCCGTTGGAAAGATGTTAACAGTGGCTCTATTAGAAGTGGCGGAATATGGGTTAATTGTGAGGCATCTTTAGATCAAATTCCGGTTTTTGAAAGAATTGACTACTGAAAATAACATATATAGTTCTATACCAATTTGACTACATATTCTAAATAGGTATAAAATTAACCTTTCTGTGTGAATAAAACACAAAAGACAGAAAGGAATAATTTTTGATGAATAATTCGACAACAGAGAAGACTTTCTTTGGTCAGCCACGTGGCTTGTCTACCCTGTTCTTCACTGAAATGTGGGAGAGATTTAGTTACTACGGTATGCGTGCTATCTTACTCTTCTACATGTACTATGCTGTAGAACGTGGCGGTCTAGGCATGGATGAAACAACTGCTGCTTCAATCATGTCTATTTACGGCTCGCTAGTTTTTCTTTCTACGGTAGCTGGTGGCTGGCTAGCAGATAGAATTTGGGGAGCGAGAAGTACCGTCTTCTTTGGTGGTGTCCTGATTATGATCGGGCACATTGTTTTAGCTTTGCCAATGGCAGAGTTAGGTTTATATATTTCAATTGCATTTATTGTAATTGGTACTGGATTGCTTAAGCCGAATGTTTCTAACATGGTAGGTGGTCTTTACTCTTTAGATGATCGCAGAAGAGATGCTGGTTTCAGTATTTTTGTGTTTGGAATCAACCTTGGATCCGCTTTAGCTCCCTGGCTTGTTCCTTGGGCAAGTGAAGGCTTTGGTTTTAACCTGTTTGGTAATCATCTTAACTTCCACGCTGGATTTTCTTTGGCAGCAGTAGGAATGTTCTTTGCCTTAGTACAATATGTATGGGGAGGCAAAAAGTATCTTTCTGATGATGGTATGCAGCCAACTGATCCAATTGATCCTGCAACTCGTAATAAATTATTGAAGAGAGTGCTTTTAGGTGTTTTGGTCTTAGCAGTTGTTTTAGGTGTGATGGCTGCGTTAGGTCAATTAAACGTTGACAATATTATTACTTTAATTACTATTGTGGCTATTGCTTTGCCAATTTACTACTTTGTTTTAATGCTTAGAAGTCCTAAAGTAACCAAGGAAGAGCGCTCAAAAGTATGGGCGTATATTCCATTATTTATTGCTGCTGCGATTTTCTGGGGAATTGAAGAATCTGGATCAGTTGTTTTAGCCTTGTTTGCTGCGCAAAGAACGGTTCTTCATATTGGAAACTGGCACTTTACTGCTGCTAACTTCCAAACTTTAAATCCATTATTTATTATGATTTTAACCCCATTTTTTGTTTGGCTATGGGATAACTGGAGAAAACAGCCGAGCGCTGCTGGCAAGTTTGCAGCTGGTTTAGTCTTTGCTGGACTTTCATACATGTGGATGGCATTGCCAGGTATGCTCTATGGAACAAATGGGCGAGTTAGTCCATTCTGGTTAGTTGGTTCATGGTTCATTGTTGAAATTGCTGAGATGCTTATTTCGCCAATTGGATTATCCGTAACAACTCGCTTGGCTCCTAAGGCATTCCGTTCTCAAATGATGAGTCTTTGGTTTTTAGCTGATGCAACTGGACAGGCTGTTAATTCGCAGATTGTTAAGTATTACTCAAGTAAAACTGAGGTAGCTTATTTCCTAATTGTTGGTTTGGTAAGTGTCCTGTTTGGTGTTGTGATGTTTTTCTTTACAAAAAAGATTCACAATTTGATGGCGGACGCTGAGTAATTAAGCAAAATTGAATATTTAAATTAAAAAGATTCAAGCTTTAGCTTGAGTCTTTTTTCTGTAGGCATTGTAAATTATTAAAAAACGAGTAGAATGAATTCTGAAGAAATAATTGGATGACAGAGAGCATTCGTTTTGGAGGAATTAAATATGGATACAATGGTTAAGCACAGACATAGTCTAAGCAAAAATCAGAAGTGGGTTATTGCATCTACTTCTTCAGGTTTTGCTCTTGAAAATATGGATGTGCTTTTTTTATCGTTTGCAATGAGTTCAATGATTGCTGATCTTCACTTATCGGGCGGAGCAGCAGGTTTTATTTCGACAATTACTAACCTTGGAATGTTAGTGGGCGGAATTGCTTTTGGAATTTTAGGGGATAAAATTGGCCGTGTTAAGACTTTTAGTCATACAGTAATTATTTTTGCGATTGCGACTGCATTGATGGCTTTTGCTAATAATATTTATATGATCTATGGACTACGTTTCCTAGCAGGAATCGGAGCTGGTGGTGAATATGGCGTTGGAATTGCTTTAATTGCTGAGAACTTTCATAAAGAGCAAATTGGTAAAATGACATCAGTTGCAGCAATTGGTGGCCAAATTGGCGCAATTTTAGCAGCTTTGATTGCGGCTTGGATTATACCAACGGCTGGCTGGCATATGCTATTTCTAGTAGGAATTATTCCAGTAGTTTTAACAATTTTTATTAGAAAGCATGTTCATGAAAGTGAACAATTTCTTGAAGCTAAAGCTAGTGAAAAGAATTCATTATTGTCAGATGTAGCAAAAAAATGTTCTCTACGCCTCGTCTTGCTTGGCAAACACTCGGCTTGATGATTATGATGACTGTTCAAATTGCGGGCTACTTTGGCTTAATAAACTGGTTGCCAACTATTGTTCAAAAACAATTAAATTTAAATGTTTCAAATTCTAGCCTTTGGATGATTGCAACTATTATTGGGATGAGTATCGGAATGATGACTTTTGGTTCAATTTTTGATTACTTTGGTCCGAGAAGAGCTTTTGCAATTTTCTTAATCGGTTCTGCCTTGATGGTCTACACTTTGAGTTTGGCTCAAAATATGGCTACTCTTTTAGTAATCGGTGCTGTTGTCGGCTTTTTCTCAAACGGGATGTTTGGCGGTTACGGTGCTGTGATCAGTAGATTGTACCCAACTGAAATTAGATCAAGTGCCAACAACATTATTGTTAATGTAGGAAGAGCAATTGGTGGTTTTTCATCAGTAGTAATCGGTATTTTAATGGATAGATATAATCTTGGTGTAGTAATGGGCTTTTTGTCAGCCTTATATATTATTAGCTTCATTGTGATGATTACTTTACCAGGCTTAAAGAATTTATCAAAAGTAGCAAAATAGTATAGCTTTTAGCAATAGTAAACTAGTGAGAATAAATATTTTTCAATTAATAATTGTCCTTGTATACTGGAGAAAAAGTGTGAGAGGAAAAATTATGAAGAAGAGAAAAATTTATCTTACTAGTTTTTTTATTGCTTTATTTTTATTATTTTTAGCGGGATGCAGTCAAAAGTCGCAAGAAGTTCCCGACAAAAAGGTTACTGTGTCATTGAATAACACTAAAACAATTCCGACTTTTTTCTTCCACGGCTGGGGATCCAGCGTAAATGCTGAAAAGCATATGGCAAATGCAGCTAAAGAGGCTGGCGCGGCTAATACAATTGTTCAAGCTGATGTAAGTAAAAATGGTACTGTTAAGTTGAATGGAACTATTCCTAAAAATGCTAAGAGCCCAATTATTGAGGTTAATTTGGAAGACAATCAAAGTGGCAAGACATCATACGTGAAAGATGTGATTACTGCCGTTTCAAATAAATATCATTATGCAAAAATCAACCTAGTTGGACATTCGATGGGAAACTTGCAGATTGCTAATTATATTAATGAAAACTACAACAATAAAAAATTGCCACAGATCAATAAAGTAGTTTCAATTGCTGGTCATTACAATGGCTATTTAGGCGAAGAAGCTGGACAAAAAGCTAAGATCAAGAATAAAGAAACTGGGCAACCTGATATTTATAGTGACGGATTTAAGCAATTATTACCGTTGCGTATGCACTATCCAAGGCAGATCGAAGTTTTAAATATTTATGGTAATAAGGAAGATGGTTCGAAGTCAGATGGGTCGGTTTCTGTAGCTTCTGCTCAAAGTTATAAATATTTAATTAATGGACGAGCAAAATCATATCACGAGGTTGAAATTAAAGGAAAAAATGCACAGCATAGTAAATTGCATGAAAATGAAGAAGTTGATCATCTTCTAATTGACTTTTTATGGAAATAAAAATAAAAAATATTGACAAATAGTCCCTGTAGATACTAATATGATTAAATGATTAGTATCTACAGGGACTATTTTTGCGAGGCGAAGCATGGAATTAAGTGAAACAGAAAAATTAAATTTTGCGATTATTCGTGGTAGTAAGGCTTACGAAGAATGGGATAGACAACAAGGAATGCCGAATTATTTAACAATAATTTTGTATGAATTGTTGATGCGACAAAAATTAACTCAAAAAGATTTAGTTAGCTTAAGCGACTTACCCAAGCAATCTATTAATAAGGGAATACATCGCTTGTTAGAACAGAATTATTTAGAATTGACAATTGATCCAGATGATAATCGCGTAAAATATTGTCAATTAACTGCTTCTGGTAAAAAGTATGCTAAAGAAAAAATGGCGTCCTTATTTGAAATAGAAAAGGAAGTTGCTCAAAAAATGGGCTCGAAAAAGATGAAGCAATTGGTAGCTCTAAATGAAGAATGGAGCGATACTTTTTGGAAATTTTTAAGAAAGAAGGGAGAAAAATAAATGCAGATTTTGAAGCCACACTTTAAAAATTATCGTAAAGAAATTATTTTTGCAATTATCACTATTTTGGTTTCAGCTTTTGCAACTTTATGGCAACCACGATTGCTAGAAAATATTCAAAAAGCAATCTTAGCTGATAATCACGATACTGTTTTAAGAGATGGGATTGGGTTAGTAGTACTTGGCTTATTAGCGATTATTGCTGGGATTTTTAATGTATATTATGCTGCAAAAATTGCCCAGGGAATAACTTCCGATTTACGAGAAGAAACTTATGCTAAAATTCAGAGCTTTTCATTCGGAAATATTGAGAAGTTTTCTAGTGGCTCTTTAGTAGTACGTTTAATTAATGATATGAACCAAGTTATGAACATGATGATGATCTTATTCATGCAGCTACTTAGAATGCCAATAATTTTACTTGGTTCATTTGTATTAAGTATTGTTACCATTCCTCATTATTGGTGGGCGCCAGTATTGATGCTCGCTTTAATGATAGGAGTTGGATTGGTTGTTATTCAAAATATGAACCAACTGTTTGCCAAGTTTCAAAAATATATGGATAAAATTTCTACTCAGGTAAAAGAAAACTTGCAAGGTGTTCGTGTAGTCAAATCTTTTAATCAAGGTGAAAATGAAATTAGGAGATTTAACAAAACTTCTGATGATTTGAATGAATTAAACATTAAAATTGGTTATTGGATTTCTACTATTATGCCAGCATTTATGCTAATTGCTTATTTAGTCATTGCATTAGTAGTCTTTTTAGTAGGCCGCAGTGCTAATTTAAATCCAAGTGATGTAGCTGTTGTATCGCCATATGTTTCTTATATTTTAACTTTGCTCTTTGCAATTTTAATTGGTGGCTTTGTGATTATGAACTTCACCCGTGGGATGGTTTCTTTGAGAAGAATTAAGGAAGTTCTTGATACTGAGCCAGATGTTCAATTTGTTTCCAATGCTTCAGCTGCACCAAAAAAAGGAAGTATTGAATTTGATAATGTATCTTTTACTTACCCAGATGGTGATAAGCCAACTTTAAAAAATATTTCCTTCAAAGTAAAGCCGGGAGAGATGGTTGGTATTGTTGGCGCAACTGGATCAGGTAAGAGTACGCTTGCTCAACTTATCCCGCGTTTGTATGATCCAACTAAAGGAACAATCAAAATTGGTGGCAAAGATTTAAAAACTATTGGTGAAAAAGCTCTTCGTAATACTGTTTCAATGGTTTTACAAAAAGCAATTTTATTCTCTGGTACAATTGCATCCAACTTACGGCAGGGTAAAGAAGATGCAACTGATTATGAATTGAAGCGTGCTTCAGAAATCGCACAAGCGCAAGAATTTGTAGGACAATATCCTGATGAATTCGATCATGCAGTAGAAGAGCGTTCAGCTAATTTCTCTGGTGGTCAAAAGCAACGTCTATCTATTGCTCGTGGTGTAATCGGCCAGCCACCTATTTTGATTTTAGATGATTCAACTTCTGCCTTAGATGCTAAATCTGAAAAATTGGTTCAGGAAGCTTTAGAACATGATCTAAAGGATACTACGACAGTAATTATCGCTGAAAAAATTGTGTCAGTAATGAATGCTGATAAAATTTTAGTTTTAGATGATGGAAAACTCGTTGCCGAAGGAACTCACGAAGAGTTATTAAAGATTTCTCCAATTTATCAAGATATTTATCGCACACAAAAAGCTAAAGAAAAGAGAGGTGAAATTGATGAGTAATACTAAAAAAGCCTTGAGATACTTTGCTAAGTATCTGAAGAATTACTGGAAGGGAGTTACGATAGTTGTAGTTCTTTCCTTGGTTTCAACTTTAAGTCAGGTTTTAGGACCGCTTTTCCTGGGAAATGCCGTTCAAGAATTAACTAAGGCTGTAAGCAATGTAGCTAGACGTAGTCACGATTTAAGCAGTTTTTATCAGTCTCTTGGCTCAATGGTCAGTGTATATGCAGCAGGAATTATTGCTTCTTTCATTGCTTGGATGGTAATGTCTAAATTTACTGCGAATGCTACAAATGATATGAGAGAGAACTTATTTGCTAAGTTTCAGAGAATGTTAATTCGATATTTTGATACTCATCAAGATGGAAAGCTGTTATCTTTATTTAATTCAGATTTAGATAATATTTTTAATGCCTTAAACAATGCAATTTTCGAAATTATTTCTCAAGGTGCATTATTAATCGGAACGATTATTATGATGTTCATTGTCAATCCGACAATGGCTTGGTTTACAGTGGCAACAACCCCATTTATTTTGATAATTAGTTTAGTTATTATGAAAAAGGCACGGATTTACCTAGATAAACAGCAAGATAAAATCAGTGACCTTAACGGCTATGTTAATGAACAGATTAATGGTGAAAAAGTTATTATTACTAACGGTTTACAAGAAGAATCAGTTCAAAGTTTTAAAAAATACAATAACGATGTCCGTAACGCTATGTTTAAGGGGCAGTTTTATTCCGGAATGCTTTTCCCCTTATTACAGGGAATTTCTTTACTAAACTTAGCTATTGTAATTGGTGGAGGCGCATGGTTAATTGTTAGTGGCCAGGTAAGTAGGGCAGTTGGCTTAGGATTGATTGTGGCCTTTGTTGAATATTCTCAAACATATTTCCAACCTCTAACTCAATTAACTTCTATTTATTCTATGACTCAGCTCGCCTTAACTGGTGCAAGAAGATTAGCTACTGTTGAAGAGCAAGATGAAGAAAATACTGTGCCAAATGGTAAAGTTTTACAGGGAATTAAAAAAGGCGTTAAGCTCGAAAATGTTCATTTTGGCTATAACGCTGATAAAGAAATTTTGCATGGTGTTTCAATTGACGTTGATAAAGGAAAATCTGTTGCTGTAGTTGGTCCAACTGGATCGGGGAAAACGACTATTATGAACTTGATTAATCGCTTTTACGATGTTAATAGTGGAAAAGTAACCTTTGATGGCGTTGATGTGCGTGATATTACGCTTGAATCTTTAAGAAATAATGTAGGTATTGTTCTACAAGATTCAGTGCTGTTTACTGGAACAGTTGAAGATAATATTAAGTATGGTAAGCCAACTGCTAGTCGAGAAGAAGTAATTGCAGCAGCAAAAGAAGCTAATATTCACGACTTTATCATGACCCTGCCTGAAGGCTATGATACCCATGTTTCAGAAGAAAATTCGGTCTTTTCTACAGGTCAGAAACAATTAATTTCGATTGCTAGAACTATTTTGACTGATCCAGAATTTTTGATTTTGGATGAAGCGACTTCTAATGTTGATACAGTTACTGAAGCCAAGATTCAAAAGGCAATGGATGCCGTTATTGCGGGTAGAACAAGCTTTGTTATTGCTCACCGTTTGAAGACAATTCTAAATTCAGATAAAATAGTAGTATTGAAAGACGGAAACGTCATTGAAGAAGGAAACCACGACGAGCTACTTAAGAAACGTGGATTTTACTACGGACTATATACTAATCAAATGGCATTTGAATAATTTAGAGGGATCTTTTCCCTCTAATTTTAGTTAGGGGAAAATAAAAAAAGTGAAAAGAAAGCTACGAATTTTTTCTTTATTTACTGTCTTATTGAGCGTTTTTTTACTATCAGCATGTCGAAAAAATACACGTAATGTATACCAAGAAGTTAAAAGAAGTAATGAAATTACCTGGGGCGTTAAAGCTGATACACGTTTATTCGGTTTAATGAGCATTAAAACTGGAAAGATTGAGGGTTTTGAAGTTGATTTAGCTAATGCCTTGACCAAAGAAATGCTTGGAAAAGATGCTAAAGCCAATTTTGTACAAACTACTGCCAAAACTAAGATTCCATTATTAAAGAATGGAAATATTGATGCAGTTTTAGCTGCAATGACAATTACACCGGAGCGTAAAAAGCAGATTGATTTTAGTGAACCATACTTTTATGCTGGTCAATCTTTGTTAGTTAAGGAAGACTCAACAATTAAAAATGTTCAAGATCTAAATGGAAAAACAGCATTAGCTGTTAAAGGTACAACAGCTGTCGCTAATGTTAAAAAATTTGCTCCAAAAGCAAAAGTATTAGAATTTGACGATTATGGTCAAGCGTTCACTGCGCTAAAAGCAGGTCAGGGTCAAGCAATGACGACTGATAATGGTTTACTTGCTGGGATTGCTACTGAAAATAAGGGCTATAAGCTTGTTGGTGGTACATATACAAATGAACCATATGGTATTGCGGTAAATAAGGGACAGAAGCAGATGAAGAATGCAATTAATCGTGCTCTCAATAAATTAAAAAAAGATGGGACGTATAATGCATTAGTAAAGAAGTGGTTTAGTGGTATTCCAGGCTTTAATATTAAAGAGGCTGAAGGTGAAAAATAAATTTTTTACTTGCCTTTTTTGGAAAAATATTATTAAATGTAATCAACATTTAAATTTAAAAAGCGATGAAAAGAAAAGTAAATAATTTATTTCTTTTAGTGAGTTAACGATAGTGGAAAAGTTAGCAGACCCTGGATTATTGAAAGACACTTTTACAATGCTGCTGGCTGAAATCTCAGTGAGAGTAAGTTGAGCCGTAAGCGGTACGTTATCTAGCCGCTGGAGCATGTTTGTGCTCTAGTCAAGTTGGTCTTTAAGTAGACAATTTAGGTGGTACCGCGGAAAAAAGCCTTTCGTCCTGAGAAATATAGGAGCGAAGGGCTTTTTTCTTTACTCCAAATTAGAAAAGGAGTTATGTCTGAGTAGGCAATAGGTAAGCTATATTAAAGTTAATTTTAATAATTTTAGAGTAGAATGGAAAAGTGAGTAAAAAAGAGAGGGGAAGCACAATGGCTGCAATTATTGATTTTAAGCATGTAAATAAGTACTATGGTAAATTCCATGCTTTAAAGGATATAAATTTAAGTATTGAAGAGGGTCAAGTTGTTTCAATTATTGGACCATCTGGTTCTGGTAAAAGTACTTTGATTCGGACAATGAATGGGCTAGAGCGAATCAATTCTGGTACTTTGATGGTTACTGGCTATGATCTAGCAGATAAGCATACGGATTTAAACAAAATTCGTAAAAATGTGGGAATGGTTTTCCAGCATTTTAACTTGTATGACAACCATACTGTGCTTGAAAATATAACTTTAGCTCCTAAGATTGTTTTGCACCGTCCAGAGAAAGAAAACCACGATATTGCAATGGATCTTTTGAAAAAAGTAGGTCTTGAAGAAAAGGCTAATATGTATCCAAGACAATTATCTGGTGGACAAAAGCAACGTGTTGCAATTGCTCGTTCGTTAGCAATGAGACCAAAGGCTATTTTATTTGATGAACCAACTAGTGCGCTTGACCCAGAAATGATTCAAGATGTTTTAGATGTTATGAAGTACGTAGCAGATCAAGGAATTACAATGGTTGTTGTAACTCATGAAATGGGCTTTGCTCGTGAGGTTGGAGATAGACTTATTTTCTTTGATCAAGGAAGAATTTTAGAAGATGCTAAGCCAGAAGAGTTCTTCGAACATCCTAAGACTGAACGTGCGCGTCAATTTTTAAGTAAGGTTATTACTGAAAAGCTAGGTGGCTAAAATGAAAAAATCAATTAAGATTTTTATTTTACCTTTGGTATTAGTTTTACTGATTACTTTAACCGGATGTGCCAAAAAGCAAAAATCAAGTAATATTTATGAACAGGTTAAAGAAAGTAAAACCATTACTTGGGGCGTTAAGGCTGATACGCGATTATTTGGTTTAATGAGTATTAAAACTGGAAAAATCGAAGGCTTTGAAGTGGATTTAGCAAAAGCCTTAACTAAACAAATGTTAGGTAAAAATGCAAAAACTGAATTTGTGCAAACTACGCCTAAGACGAGAATTCCGCTACTTAAGAATGGTAACATTGATGCAATTTTAGCAACAATGACGATTACACCTGATCGTAAAAAACAAGTAACTTTTAGTGAACCATACTTTACTGCAGGTCAATCTTTACTAGTTAAAGATAATTCAACTATTAAGAATGTTAAGGATCTTAATGGTAAAACTGCTTTAGCGGTAAAGGGAACAACAGCAGTTGATAATGTTAAAAAATTTGCACCTAAAGCAAAAGTTTTAGAGTATGACGATTATGGTCAAGCTTTTACTGCCTTAAAAGCGGGACAAGGTCAAGCAATGACTACTGATAACGGTTTACTTGCCGGAATTGCGAGTGAAAATAAAGGCTATAAATTAGTTGGTGGTACCTACACCAGTGAGCCTTACGGGATTGCTGTAGAAAAAGGACAAACCGATTTTGCTGACCGTATTAATAAGGCACTAAATGAATTAAAGAAAAACGGAACATATCATCGTTTGTTAGTTAAATGGTTCAATGGTATTCCAGGATTTAACATTAAGGAGGTTGAAAATTCGTGATAGGGATTTTAACAAATCACTGGTCTGAATTCTTATCAGGCTTTTGGAACACAATCTTATGTAGTCTGATTGCCCTGTTCTTTAGTTTAATTCTTGGGGTAGGCTTTGCTTTATTAGAAGTTGCACCAAATAAGTTTGGTAGAGCAGTAGCACATGTCTATATTGAAATTTTTCGTAATATTCCTTTACTAGTTATTACAATGATTTTTTACCTTGTTGTACCGCAAATTTGGTTTAAGGTATCTGGTTTTGCAGCTGGTACAATTGGATTAACCTTGTATACTTCAGCTTTTATTGCGGAAACTGTTAGGGCAGGAATCAACTCAGTTGGAGATGGGCAAATGGAAGGAGCTCGTTCAAATGGGATGACTTATACGCAAGCAATGCGATATGTTATTTTGCCACAAGCTCTAAAGATTGTAATTCCTCCATTGGGCAATCAATTTATTAACTTAATTAAAAACTCATCGGTATTAGCCTTTGTAGCCGGTTTTGACTTGATGTATCAAGCAGATGTCATAGCTTTTTCATCTTTTGAAACTATTAATACCTATGTTGTTGTAGGTTTATTTTACTTAATTTTAACCTTGCCATTAAGTTATTACATGCGTCACTTAGAAAAGAAATTAGCCTAGGAAGGAGAAAAAGATGGAAAACTTTATTCATGCATATTCTTGGATTAACATTCGCTTTCTCTTACAAGGTTTGTGGGTGACTATATATGTATCCTTAATATCAATTGCCTTGAGTTTTATTCTAGGGCTAGTATTTGGTTTTATTCGATATGTGAAGATTAAGTATCTTTCAGCTGTTGTTGGTTTTGTGATTGATATTATAAGAAATTTACCGCTATTGTTGATAATCTTCTTTACGTACTTTGGATTGCCAGAGTTAGGAATTGTTACTAATCCAACAGTAGCATCGATTATTGCTCTAGTAGTATTTGAAGGAGCCATGCTTGCTGAAATTGTCAGAAGTGGTATTGCTGCTGTGGATCCGGGACAAATGGAAGGAGCTCGTTCAAACGGGATGACCTATATGCAGGCGATGTATCATGTGATCATTCCGCAAGCTCTTAATAAGATGATCCCGTCTCTTTTGTCACAATTCGTTTCATTAGTTAAAGACACGTCACTTGCAACAATTATTGTTTTGCCAGAGTTATTGTTCCATGCGCAAATTATTTATAGTCAAAATACAACCTACTTAATTCCAATGTATGTAATTATTGCAATTATGTATTTCATTGTTTGTTTCTCACTCTCAATGATTGCTAAGCATTTGCAAAGTAAGTATTAATTATGTGAAAAACCACGTGAGCTGAATTCACGTGGTTTTTTGTTGATTAATTATTTTTTATAAATTGTTTTAGTTCTTTTTGAGAGAAGTATGAACCATAATCTTCAGTTAATTGTTTTAAAATGAAGTCATTGCTCGCATTCAGTTTTCTACTGAGCTTAATCATCTTCTTAATAGCATCAACCCGCTCTTCTTCTTTTGCAACATATCGCATATCATCAAGTTTCATTTGGTAATCCATGAGCTCTTTCCTTCTTTCTGGATTAGTTTTATATTTCTCAACATCGCTTTGTAACTTTTGAATAAAGCTATCATTTGTATTAATTTTACCACGCATTAGATCAAAAAAGCCTTGCAGACGCGGCGTGATTTCCCCTTTTGTTCCACTTGCATTAAGCAAAATCAGATTTTGACCAATATTTAATGGATCATGTCTAAATCCCTCAGTGCTCCAAGTAGTATTATAGCGATATTGGTCAAGCCCAAGCGGATCGGTTGGTAGAATTAAAATTAAATACGTAGTAGGCAAGTTGCGATAATTTTCACCTTGCATAAATAGACTTTGATCCATCATTGAAAAATAATATCGCATCCGCTTTCCTAAAAAATCAGGCAGGGTCATTTGTAGTTCAATATCAAAGACTCGGCCTTTGTCATCTGTAGCATAGATGTCGGGGATAATACCATGCATTGCAGGATGAAACTTCAATCTTTTCTGTGTTTCAAAACCAGCAGTTTGAATATGCAATTCAGGCGCAATTGCTCGTAAAAGGTCGCGGCAATTATTTCCTTGTTCCATAACCCAGCTAAAGATTGGATCAGCGGTGATATCAGCTTCATCAACCCGTTTTTCTAATTCTTTTCTGTTCATAGAAAACTCCTTTAAGTGTATTAGAGAAAGATCTCCAATCTTAATTACGCAAAAGGGAGTTTTATTTTTTTGAAAAGAAAAAGAAGATCAATCTGATCTTCTTAAATTAAAGTTTGATTGCTAAAGCTTCATAAGGCTTTAATTGCAAGGCTAAAGGAAGAGAAGCAAGATTTTTATCGTAATTTTGAATTAAAATATGCCCCGCCTTATTTAAATATTCAGCAGGTATTTTAACTTCAGTTTCTTTGCCATAGAAGTTTGCAAATACTAAAAGTTTTTCATTAGAGTCATCTAAATAACGTTCATAGGCCATAACTTGTGGGTGTTCCATTAAAAATGGTTTGATGTGACCTTCAGAGATCAATTTTTCTGATTTTCTGAGTTTAATTAATTTTTGATAGAAATTAAAAATTTCACCATCCAGTAGTTCTTTTTCAACGTTAATTCTATCTTGGTCTGTTGGCATAAGCCAAGGTTTGTGGTCACTAAAACCAGCATATTGAGAATTATCCCAGTGCATTGGAACCCTTGAATTATCGCGAGCTTTAGACTGAACAATTTCAAAAGCTTCTTTTTCATCAATACCTTTTTTGATTAATGCGTCATAGGCATTCAAAGCTTCGATATCAACATAATCCTTCATGGAAGTATAGTGAGGATCCATCATACCAATTTCTTCGCCCATATAAATGTAAGGCGTTCCGCGTAGTAGATGAAGAGCAAGAGCTAACATCTCAGCAGATTTATTGTGATATTTTCCAGTATCACCGAATCGATTTAATGCCCAAGGCTGGTCGTGATTATTCCAGAATAGAGCTTGCCAGCCGCCACCTTGATCAATCTTACTATTCCAGGTAAGCATAATATCTTTTAATTTCTTAAAGTCAAAAGGCATCTTAGACCATTTTTCACCGTTTTTATAGTCAACTTTGAGGTGATGAAAGGTAAAGACCATTGAAAGCTCATGATCTTCTGGACGGGTATAAGCAATTGAATTTTCAATCGTAGTTGATGACATTTCTCCAACAGTAACTGATTCCGGGTCTTGACCGAAGGATTTTGCATTTAATTCTTTTAGATATTGCTGCACCACTGGTGTATCAGTATAAAGGGATTTTTCTTGCACCGGATCTGTTGAGTTAACTAAGGTAGTATCTTTCCCTGTAACGTTGATTACGTCAAAGCGGAAGCCGTGAACTCCTTTATTACGCCAAAAGTTTACAACATCTATTAAGGCAGCGCGAACTTCAGGATTGTGCCAGTCAAGATCTGCTTGAGTTGGGTCGTAGAGGTGGAGATAGTAGTAATCAGTGTCGCCAAATTTTGACCAAGCTGGACCACCAAATTTTGATTGCCAGTTATTAGGTAGTTGTCCGTCCTTACCTTTTCTAAGATAAAAGAATTTTTGATACTTCTTATCTCCGGCTAGAGCTTTTTTAAACCATTCATGTTCTGTTGAGCAGTGATTTAAAACCATGTCGAGCATCACATTAACGTTAATACTTTTTAATTTAGTTACCAATTCTTCGAAATCATCCATTGTTCCAAAACGAGGATCAATTTTTTTATAATCAGCAATGTCATAGCCGTTGTCATTTTGTGGAGAAACAAAAAATGGGTTAAACCAAATGAAATCTACATTTAGCTTCTTAATATAGTCAATTTTTTCAATGATGCCACGTAAGTCGCCAATACCATCATTATTTGAGTCATAAAAAGATTTTGGGTAAATTTGATAAATTACTTTATTGCCTAAATTATTCATCGCTAGGATCCTTTCTAAAATTTAATCTTTTTTCTTCGAGCAAAATCAACAAACTTGAATTTATCAGGTCGATGATATGACAGAGTTAGTTCAAATTTAGTTGTATCAGCTAAATAATTTCTGCTTGCGACCAGCACTGCGAGTTCGTTATCTAGTTGAAGTAAATCTCGAATTCTTTGGTTAACTGTGCAGACAGAAATTTCTTTCGTTGCATAGGAAATTTCTAATTTTTCTTTATTTTCTAAATAATTATAAATAGAAGTTTTTGCAGCATCTTTTGGAAGTGAATTAATAGGAGGTGAAAGCAAATAGTCGCAATCTAAGACATCAGCTTGTCCTTCTATTAATCGCAAGCGTTCAAGATGAAAACCGGCACTGTTTTTTTCTTCAGGAAAATATTTGATAAAGCCAGTAGGTAAATGTTCTTCTTTTTGTAAAAGTAAAACTTTTGTTTCCGCCTTAAGTCCTAATTGATTGTTCAATTCAGCGAAACTGCTAATTCCTGAAATAGGAAAAGCGTAGCGATCAAGATTTAAAACTATTGAGCCTTTTCCGCGAATTTTTTGAATTAAGCCTAAGTCAGTTAAGCTAGTAAGTGCTTTGCGAATTGTTTCTCTTGAAGCCCCATATAAGTCCATTAATTGATGTTCACTAGGGAGATATTCGCCAGGTTTATATTGTTGATGCTTAATTTTATCTACTAAGTCTTGAGCAATAGCACTAACTTTGGATTGAGCCATAAAAAATCCTCCTTTGTCTTTAATTATATACACTTGTTTAGACAAGTAAAGAAAAACTTTATTATCTACAAAATGCTTATTTAAAAGAAAAGTAAGCTTTTTCATAAAATAGTATTGACAACTTGTACAGACAAGTATAGTATTTAAGTCAAGATTAATGAAAGCGGATACTTTCAAAGAGGAGAATGAAATTATGGTACAAGATACTACTAATTTATTAGCTCCAGCTACTGGAGCGGTTATTGCTTTAGCTAAGACTTCTGATCCAATCTTTTCTCAGGGAACAATGGGAGATGGATTTGGATTAACTCCAACTGTTGGAAAGGTTGTAGCACCTGTCTCAGGAAAAATTAGTATGGTTGCTGATACTAAGCATGCTGTCGGAATCGTCACTAATGAAGGACTAGAGGTGCTAGTTCACATGGGCGTTGATACAGTTGGTTTAAAGGGTGCACCATTCACGATTAAGATTGAAAATGGTCAAGAAGTTAAAGCTGGCGATGAAATTGCTGAAATGGATTTAGATGAAATCAAGGCTAAGGGATTAGATACAACAATCATGGTTTTGATTACTAATTCAGCTGATAAGATTTCAGGACTTGATGTAACTGAAGGTGAGGCAGAAGCTGGTGAGGTTGTCGCAACAGCTTACTTAAAAACTTCAGAAACAGAAGACACTTCAAGTAAAAAGTTATCCTATCCAGAATTGGCTGCTTTCATTATTAAAAATGTCGGCGGTAAAGATAATGTTAACAATGTAATTCACTGTATTACCCGTTTGCGTTTTTATTTAAAAGATGAAAGTAAAGCTAACGATGACGTTTTAAAAAATCAACGTGGAATTCTAGATGTGATGCATGCTTCTGGCCAATACCAAGTTGTAATTGGTAATGAGGTAACTAATGTCTTTGATGAAGTAGTCAAGCAATTAGGACCTTTAGATAGTGAAGCAGCTCCTGCTCCAGAAGATGACGGTAAAAATCCAGTTTCAAAAGCTTTTGGTAATTTAATTGGATTTATCACTGGTTCAATGAGTCCAATTATCGGTGTAATTGCTGCAGCAGGTATTATTAAAGGTATTTTGGCATTACTTACTCTGCCTCAATTAGGTAGTTTACTTAGTGTCAAGAGTACAGCCTATATTACTACTAGTGCAATTGCTGATTCAGCCTTCTTTTTCTTGCCAGTCTTAGTTGGTTATTGTGCAGCAAAGAGATTGAATTCCGATCCAATCATTGCAGCAGTAATTGGTGGTGTGCTTGTTTACCCTCAATTAGTTGAATGGGGTAAAGCTTTTAAGACGATGTTTGAAGTTGGTGGGATTAAGTTTGAGTTCTTGAACTATACTTACTCAATTTTCCCAATGATTTTAGCTGCATGGCTTGCTAAAAAGTGTGAAGATTGGCTTAAAAAGTGGCTACCATCATACTTGCAAATGATTTTTATCCCATTAATTACTGTTTTAGTTGTATCTGCATTGACTTTAATGGTAACTGGTCCGATTATTCAAGGTGTTGCTAACGGGATTGCTGTCTTCATTAACTGGTTAGTTCACGCATCTGGTTGGATCGGCGGATTCATTATTGGTGGATTTTACCAAGTATTGGTTATCTTTGGTTTGCACTGGGGTGTTGTTCCACTTGTTGCACAACAAATTGCCGGAACTGGTGAAAGTGCGTTAAACGCAATTATTTGTTCATCAATGATTGCTCAAGGTGCTGCAGTATTAGCTGTTGCTATTAAGTCTAAGAAAGAAGACTTAAAAGAATTAGGATTTGCTTCAACTATTTCTGCAATGTGTGGTGTTACTGAGCCAGCCGTTTATGGTATCAGTTTAAGATATAAGAAAGTATTTATTTCTGGTTGTATTGGTTCTGCATTTGGTGGCCTTGTTACTGGATTAATGCATGGAACAATGTATGGCTTTACTGGTGGATTAATTGGTTTTTCTTCATTCTTTAATCCAAAACATCCAACTGATTTATCTAGTTTCTATACTTTCTTGATTGCTAGTGCTGTAACAATTGTAGTTTCATTTATCGTAACTTGGGTTTGGGGCTATAACGATAGTATGGTTCAAGGCGCCAAGGTTGCAAAGAAAAAGAGACCTGGTAGTAAGTAGAAATATTTATTTAAATTAAATAAACAATAAAACAACGTTGGAAGTTTCAGCGTTGTTTTTTGCGTTCAGGAGTTGCAAATATTAAATCATATTAATATAATTAATAATAATTTAATTAAGTCGTAGATTAGGGGGAAAGGCTATGATTTTTGAAAAGCTTTTTTCTAAAGAAAATAAAAAAGATGAGATAGTTGATGTTAAGTTAAGTGATAAAAAGTTCAATGAATTAAGAATAAAGTTAAGCATTGGAGACGTAACAGTTGAACAAGGCGAGAATTTTTCGGTTAATTTTACTGGTAAAAGACACTACTTACCGCTTATTCGCTTAGAAGATGGTAAACTACGACTTAAGCAAAAAATGAATTTGATTGAAAAGGGAGAAGCTCATTTAAAAGTTGTGATTCCTACAAAGGTTACTTTGGATAGTCTTGATATTCAAACTAGTAGCGGGGATATTGAGATAGTTGATATTAAGACTGAAAAAGCCTATCTTAAATCTACTGAAGGTAGAGTTAGAGTAAGACGAGTGGCAATAGCTGAGACTCTTCTTGAATCAACAGATGGAAACGTAACAGTACGAAATAGTGATCTAGCAGATGGCAAACTAGCAACATACGATGGAGAAATCAAAGTATCGGGATCTATTTTATCTAGGATTTCTTTAAATGTAACAGATGGAGATATGAATCTAACTGATGTTACGATTGACGAAGGGAATGCAAACTTAAAGGCTGGTAACTTTACGCTCGATCATGCTGTATTTAAGAGCGATTATGAAATAAAGAATATTGAAGGAAATAATACAGTTTGGAGTGCAAATTTAAAATATGCTCATGTAAGAACGGCAAATGGCTTAAATAATATTTCGTTTGATCCACAACCTTCAGGTGTTGTTTTAACAATGACAACGGTAGATGGAGATAATGTAGTTGAGTAGAAAAAATAAACCTCGTGGAATAACCCACGAGGTTTATTTTTACTTGACGTTGCTCAAAACAGAACGAATCTTAGTTGTAAGCATATCAATAGCAACATCATTTTCTCCACCTTCTGGAACGATGATGTCCGCATAACGCTTAGTTGGTTCAATAAATTGGTTGTACATTGGCTTAACGGTCTTTAAGTATTGATCAATAACTGAATGAACTGAATGAACTGAACGACCACGTTCTTGCGTGTCACGTTCTAATCTTCTGATAAAACGAATATCGTCATCCGTATCAACAAAGACCTTGATGCTCATTAAATTACGTAAGTTTTCTTCACCAAGAACGAGAATACCTTCTAGGATAATAATATCAGCTGGTTCAGTGTGAATAGTCTTTTCACTTCTAGTATGAGCAGTAAAGTCGTAAACTGGCATTTCAACTGCCTTATAGTCCATTAATTGACGAAGTTGCTCAACAAGTAGTGGCATGTCAAAGGCATCTGGATGATCGTAGTTAATCTTTTTACGCTCTGACATTGATAAGTCATCGTTATTCTTGTAATAAGAATCTTGCGTCATAATTAAAATATGGTCATCTTGTTGTAATTGGTCATAAATTTCATGGGCAATGGTTGTCTTCCCACTACCTGAACCACCGGCAATTCCAATGATAATAGGGCGTTTACTTTGCACAATTAAAATCTCCTTTTTTAAACTATTACAATAATACCTTAAAATTACGCTCTGTGATAGATTTACAGGCAATAATATTGACAAATATGTGTTTTTTCTGAATATGTGAAGTAAAATAAAATTGAAAGTGTTATGTATGGTTTTAAAAAGAAGGTTTTACTTTGACTGCTCAAGAGAAAGCCGCAATCAAGAATTGGAATCCCCGATATCGGAGAAATGTCTATTTATATCTATGGATTTACGGAATTTTAGGTGCGGTAACTGGAATTACTAATGATGCAGCTTTGTCATACTTTGATATAGTAGCACCAGGATTAATTTCAGGTTTGAATATCTTTAATGCAATTACTGCATTATTAATGTCGTTGATGATTGTTTGGGTACATGAATTAGGTTATCGCAAAATTTTGTTGATTTTGCCGCCTTTAACTTCTATTTTTCTGGCGTTGACTACTATTACAACTAACCAAATAGTTATTATGTTTGCTTACATTATTTCATGGACTGCAATTGGAGTTTATGACTTAATGTATCCTCTAATGTGGACTTCTTATGTTCCTAAAGAAATTAGAACTAAGATGTTTACGGTAGTAATGGTTGTAAACTTAGTTGCGCAAACCATCTTAACTTTCATTGGTGGGAAGGCAGTAGTGTACTTTTTTAGCAAGATGCAGAGTATTCCTTATGATACTGCTTCTAATCTATCTGCTCATACTGCTCAACTAAGTGGAAGTTATCTAGCTAATTATACTAATGCCTTTAGAATAGTATTGATTTTGACTGCTTTAGTTAATGTAGTTGCTTTTGTATTGGCAATATTTATTAAAGATGAGCCAAAGGACTATCGAACCGTTGGGATGAAGAAACCGCAAACGCCAGAAGAGAAGAAGAAAGCTTTTGAAGCCTTAATTAATAAAAAGACGATTATGTGGATTCTGTACATTGCAGGTATTCAACTAGGTGCAAGATTGGTTGTTCCTTATATACCAATTTATTTGAATGATTATCTGCATATTCCCCGGGGAATTACTTCAACGATAAATACCTTTTAGACCGCAGCAATGTTTATTGGATATTTCTTTGCTCCATTCTTAGCAAAGAAGTTAGGTGCCATTGTTTCTATTGCTGCTGGGACCTTAACTTGTGCACCATTAATGTTCTTAATGGCTAATGGTCGGCATTTTGGTACTGGAATTACTCTTTTTGTAGTTGTAGGAGTTTTGCTATTTTTACGTAGTGGTTTAGCAAATGCAACAATGCCGATTCAGCAAGAAGTACAGATGATTATTGTAGATAAGGATATGCGTCCAGCATTTACTGCTGTGGTTCAGATTGCATATGCGGTAATTGGAATAATTGATGGATTATTTACAGCCTTTTATTTACTTAAGACGCCAGCTGGGTATGCGAATGCATACTACATTGCGACTGCTCTATATGTAGTAGTAAGTATCTTATTAATTGTAATGTTTGCTAAGCAGTATAACTGGATCTTAGATGAGAAAAAGAGCAAATCTAATGAAAAATAGTTAATTGATAACTTAAGAATAATAATAAAATACCGAATTAGTCGTGAAAGTGACTGATTCGGTATTTTTGGTATTTTCGGGGGATGAAAGATGGTAATATTTAAGACATAAAAATAATGTTGATTATTTAAGGAGAAGAAATGATGAAAGATATTAGAAAAGAAAATATTGTTAAAGCTACTACTTTGAGTGAAGAAGAAATGATTGAAGTTGTTGGTGGAAAGGCAGTGAATGGTTTTGTTAATGGAAATTTTAGTAGCAGAATCAGTCTCTTTTGCACTTTTACAAAAAATGATAGTAAAATTAATGAATAAATGATAATATTTGGAAACAAAACTACTCTTTGGAGGACAGAAATATAAAAAATGAATTGAAACAAGTGTTGAATGACTTTATCTCACTTGCTAAGACTCGTTATGATAGGAAAGGCAACGAATACTTACTAGAGCAACTTGAAGTTGCCTTAGACAAGTTAGAACATAATGTTCAAGATGAAGTAGATGAAGCTCGTGCAACTTATCAAAATATAAATACTATTTGTCTTACTAACCATCTTCACTTGGAAACAGATGAAGAAGCATTACTTGAAAAGATTAAAAAAATTTCAATGAGTAAAGGCTGGCTTGGTGGCTTAAACAGCTGGAATACGACCAATACTTGGCCTGGAAAATAAGAGAAACATAAATATCAAAAACAAAATCTATCCAAGAATGAAGAATAGTCGAAGGGCTATTCTTTTTTAATATATTAACTTTATGTGCATATTTTTTAAAAGTGAACTAAAATGGATCTGTAAAAAGGAATAGAAGTGATAACTTTGACTAAAAATGATGAAAACGATGAGATAATTAAGGTTGCTCAATTATCTGTTGAAGATGCACTGAAGGAATTAAATACTAGTCAAAGTGGCTTAACAATTGATGAAGTTCATACACTACAGCAAAAATATGGAAAGAATATTTTTGCCAAAGCAAACCAGGAGCCACTTTGGAAGAAATTTTTAGCTAATTTTACTAATTTAATGGCGATTCTGCTTTGGGTAGCAGGTATTATTGCTTTTTGTGCTGATTTAGTGCAATTAGGAATTGCTATTTGGGCCGTAAATATCATTAATGGTATTTTTAGTTTTTGGCAAGAATTTCAAGCTGATAAGGCAACTGAAGCGCTAGCGAATATGCTTCCTTCTTATACAAGAGTTGTAAGAAACGGAAAAGAAGAAAAGATTTTAGCTAATGATTTAGTACCCGGCGATATCGTTAAGCTTGAAGAAGGAGACGATATCCCAGCTGACATTCGTGTAATTGCTGCAACAACGGCTCAAGCTGATCAATCTTCGTTGACTGGCGAAGTGAACCCAGTTCATAAGGGTGCTCATGCTGTTGAAGACGCGAAGAAGAAAAATCACGCTGATCTTAATAACATGATTTTCTCTGGTACCAATATGATGAAGGGTAATGTTACTGGAGTTGTTGTTAAGACGGGGATGAATACTGATTTTGGTAAGATTGCTGAATTAACACAAAATGTTGCTCAGCAAAAGAGTCCGCTTGAAAAAGAACTGGATACTTTAACTAAGCAGATTTCAATTTTAGCCATTTCAATTGGGATTATTTTCTTCTTAATTGCTACTTTCTTTGTTCACTATCCTTTAGTAAAAGGCTTTGTCTTTGCTCTAGGAATGATTGTAGCTTTTATACCAGAAGGATTAGAACCAACAGTTACTTTATCTTTAGCTGGGGCGGTTCAACGAATGGCAAAAAAGCACGCTCTAATTAAGCGTTTATCTAGCGTAGAAACGTTAGGTTCGACATCAGTGATTTGTTCTGATAAAACAGGAACTTTAACTAAGAATGAAATGACAGTTAAAGAACTTTGGACCCTAGAAAAAAGCTACCATGTTTCTGGCGAAGGCTATGCAGTTCGAGGCCATATTAAAGAAGGACCAACGCATGTTTTCGCTAAAGATAATGACACTTTAAAAGAAGTATTACTTGGTGGAGTTTTTGCAGACAATGCAAAAATTCAAGCACCAGATAAGAAGCATCTACGCTATCAAATCTTGGGAGATCCAACTGAAGCATGCCTTGAAGTGGTTGCTCGAAAAGGTAAAGTTGATGTTGAAGCTGAATTAAAAAATACGCCGCGAGTTAAAGAACTACCATTTGATTCAAGCAGAAAAATGATGACGGTAATTCAAAGCTCTGATGGCACACACCGTTTTAATACCTATACTAAGGGTGCTCCGAACTGTGTAGTTGATAAGTGTACTTCTTATTTAGAACACGGTGAGATAAAGCCTATTACCCAGGAAATAAAAGATAAGATTATGCGAGCTAATGATGGCTATGCGAAGGATGGCCTGCGTGTTTTAGCAGTTGCAGGACGTAATCTTGATCAAAAGATGATGGATAATTTAGATTCAGCAACAATTGAAACTGTTGAAAAGGATCTTACTTTCTTAGGCTTGACAGTCATGATGGATCCACCAAGAGCAGAAGTGTATAAAGCCGCTCGTGAATGTCGCAAAGCTGGAATTAAGGTAACGATGGTTACCGGTGATTATGGCTTAACTGCTAAAAGTATTGCACGCCAAATTGGTTTGAACGATCCAGATAAGCCTTTAACTGTAATTACAGGGGATGCCTTAAAGACAATGCCAGATGATGAATTAAGACATTATCTTGAAGGTGAGGTTGTCTTTGCTCGAATGGCACCTGAGCAAAAATACCGTGTCGTTTCTATGTATGAAAAAATGGGCAAGATTGTTGCTGCTACCGGTGACGGTGTTAATGATGCTCCAGCCTTAAAGAAAGCCAATATTGGAATTGCCATGGGCGGTACTGGTACTGATGTTGCAAAAGAAGCAGCCGATATGATTTTGACTGATGATAATTTTGCATCTATTGTCGGAGCAATTAAAGAAGGACGCGGAGTCTACAGCAATATTCGTAAGTTTTTAATTTACATCTTAAACTCAAATATGCCAGAAGCAGTTCCTTCAGTTTTGTTCTTGCTTTCAGGTGGTGCAATTCCGCTTGCTTTAACTGTAATGGAAATTCTATTTATTGACTTAGGAACAGATATGATTCCAGCTCTTGGATTAGGACGTGAAGATCCTGAAAAAGGCATCATGGATCGACCTCCACGGTCGCCTAAGGATCACTTAATTAATAAGCATGTTTTAGCTAAAGCATTTTTATGGTATGGCTTAATTGCTTCAATTATTGCGACAGCAGCATTCTTTGGTGCTAACTTCTATCGTGGTCATATTTTTCCAAATTTACCAGAGGTAGGTTGGGATTATCGTCAAGCAACGACAGTAACGTTGGCTGCAATTATCTTTTGTCAGATTGCGGCAGTATTAAATATTCGTTATTCAAGACAATCAATGTTTAATAAGCATTTCTTCAAGAATTCCATGATCTTTATCGGAATTATTATGGAGATAGTTTTGTTGCTATGCATTTCTTACGTGCCAGTTTTCCAGTCATTCTTTGGTACGGAGCCACTTAATTCACATGATTGGATTATGCTAGTATGTATTCCAATTCCGCTAATTTTAATTGATGAGTTAAGAAAGTGGATTTTAAGGAAAAATTATAAAAAGTAAATAAACTTTAACTGCTAGTTTTAACTAGCAGTTTTTTCTTGCTAAAATATTAAAAATAAAGGTGGCGAAAGTATGAAAAAAGGATTGGTAATGGAAGGCGGAGCGATGCGCTGTATGTTCACCGCTGGTGTGATTGATACTTTAATGAAAGAAAAAATTAAGTTTGATGGAGCAATTGGTGTTTCAGCTGGAGCAGCATTTGGTTGCAATTATAAGTCAAGGCAAATAGGACGTGTACTGCGTTATAACATGAAATACGCTAGGGATCCTCGCTTATCAAGTTGGCAGTCGTGGCTAAAGACAGGAGACTTATATGGCGCTGATTTTTGCTACCGAGAACTACCAGTTAAATTAGATATCTTTGATACAAGCGCTTTTCAAAAAAATCCAATGGATTTTTGGTGTGTAGCGACTGACATTGATAATGGAGAAGCTGTATATCACAAGTTGTTGTCAGGTAAAGAGGCTGATTTAAAATGGATTCGTGCCTCTTCTTCTATTCCAGTTTTTGCAAGGCCAGTAGAGATAGGTAATCGAAAGTATTGGGATGGGGGGATTAGTGATTCAATCCCGATTAAATTTTTTGAAAAAATTGGCTATCAGAAGAATATTGTAATTTTGACGCAACCACTATCTTACCGAAAAGAAGTAAGTAAACTATATCCAGCATTAGAGTTAGTCTTGCACAAGTATCCTGCTGTCTTAAGAAAATTGAAGACTAGGGCAAAAGATTATAATGATGTCCTTAGTTATATTAGAAAAAAAGAAGTTCAAGGCAAGCTTTTAGTTATCAGGCCTCCTTATCATTTGGATATTGGTACGATGGAAAAAGATCCTAAGGAATTGAAACGAGTATACAATATTGGCGTAAAAGAAGCTCAAAGGAATCTAAAAGCGATTCAATCGTATTTAAGCGAATAATATTTACTTGTCTTCATTGCGTTTCATTCGCTATAATTAACAAAAGCTTAAAATTTTGGTTTTTAATTTTTAATAGTAATAATTATAGAAGGAATGAGCGTAATGAAGAAAACAAAACTATTTAGCTTCTTCTTTGCATTTCTACTCTTCTTCTCACTTGGTGCCGCTTTTATTCAACCAGCTCAAGCAGCTAGTGAAAAAAAGGTTGCAGAAGGCAGCGTTTTAAAGAAGATTAAGAAGAGTGGAGAGCTAGTAGTTGGTACATCTGCCGACTATCCACCGTTAGAGTTTACAGCAAGTGAAAACGGTAAGACTAAATATGTTGGAGTCGATATTGAATTAGCTAAAGACATTGCACAAGACTTGGGCGTTAAGCTTGTTATTAAGAATATGTCTTTTGACTCGTTGTTAGTTGCACTTGAAACAGGAAAGGTAGACATGGTTATTTCTGCTATGACACCTACTCCTGAAAGAAAACAAAGTGTGGCTTTTTCAAAAATTTACTACAAGCCAAGTGGTGAATATTTTTTAGTAAATAAAAAAGATAAGGATAAATATACAAGCATCCAAAGCCTTAAGGGTCAAGCTATTGGTGCGCAAACAGGAAGCAACCAATATAATTTAGTTAAATCGCAAATGAAAGATTCTAAGTTAAAAGGCCTTGGGAAAATTAATAACTTGGTCTTAGCTTTACAATCTGGTAAGGTTTCGGCAGTTGTCGTTGAAGAATTAATCGCTAAAGCTTATGCGGAAAACAATAATAGCTTAGCCGCAGTACGTTCAAACTTGAAAGAAACACAGTCTGGTAATGCAGTAGCAATTGCCAAGGGACAAGATGAATTAGTTGCTCAGGTGAATAAAACTATTGATCATGTTCAAAAGAAAGACTTAATTAATAAACAATATCTTCCAGCAGCTGCCAAATATATGAAAACGGAAAAGAAAAGTAATACTTTTGCTAAATATATTCCATACTTCTTCAAGGGCATCTGGTACACAATTGTAATTACTGTCTTTTCTGTCATTATTGGTATTGTTTTAGGAATTATTTTAGCTTTAATGCGCCTGTCTAAGAATCCAATTTTACACTGGCTTGCCGTTTGCTACATTGAATTTATTCGTGGTACGCCTCAAATGGTTCAAATTTTGTTTGTATACTTTGGAATCGGATATTTAATTTCTAATCTGTCAGCTTTAGTTGCTGGTATTATCGCTATCGGTCTTAATTCTGGAGCTTATGTGGCTGAGGATATTAGGTCAGGAATCGATTCTTTGCCAAAAGGACAAATGGAAGCAGCACGTTCCTTAGGCTTAAGTCGTCAGAAAGCATTTAGATATGTAATTATTCCTCAGGCAATAAAGAATATTTGGCCAGCCTTAGGTAATGAATTTATTACTTTATTGAAGGATAGTTCCTTGGTTTCAGTAATTGGAGTAGCTGAATTAATGTATCAAACACAATTGGTTCAGACTTCAACTTATAAGGGTGTATTACCATTATTCATTGCCATGATTATTTACTTTATTATGACTTTCTCATTAACGAGATTGTTGAATCATTTTGAAAAGAGGATGAAGCGTAATGACAGCAATGATTAAGGTTGAACATTTAAAGAAAAGTTTTGGAAAAAAAGAAGTCCTTAAAGATATTTCTGCAAATGTTGATAAAGGAAAAGTTATTAGTATCATTGGTCCATCAGGTTCAGGAAAGAGTACTTTTTTACGCTGTCTCAATGTGCTTGAAACGCCAACTAGTGGCAAGATTGTTTTTGATGGACAAGATTTAACGCATATTAATGAAAAAGAGTTAGATATTTTACGTGAAAAAATGGGAATGGTTTTTCAAAGTTTTAATCTTTTTCCTAATATGAATGTAATTGAAAATATCAAACTTGCTCCAATGAAGGTTAAAGGGGTAAATGAACAAGATGCTGAGAAGCAAGCTTTAGAATTACTTGATAAGGTTGGCTTGAAAGATCGGGCTGAGCAATATCCTTCGAGCCTCTCTGGCGGTCAACAACAGCGTGTTGCCATTGCTCGAGCTTTAGCAATGGATCCAGAGGTAATGCTGTTTGATGAGCCAACAAGTGCATTAGATCCAGAGATGGTCGGAGAAGTTTTAAAGACAATGCAGGATTTAGCTGATTCGGGAATGACGATGGTTATTGTTACTCACGAAATGGGTTTTGCTCGTGAAGTTTCTGATGAAGTTTGGTTTATGGCAGATGGATATTTACAGGAACAGGGTAGTCCTGAGCAAATTTTTGAAAATCCGCAGAGCCCACGTGCACAAGATTTCCTTTCTAAAGTTTTATAAACATTAATATTTCTTTTAAATAAGCACTTTCTTTTTACAAGGAGAGTGTTTTTCTTTATAATGGTTTCTTGACAAAAAAGTTGGAAAGGGATGAGTTTAATGAAGATTAGACAAGCTACAATGAATAACTATGATCAAATCATGTCGATTTTGAAAGATGGTGCAAACCAACTAGCGGAGCGCGGAGTTGATCAATGGCAAGGAGAATATCCTTCTCCAGATCAAATTAAAGAAGATATTGACAAAGGCTTTGCTTATCTGGCTGTTTCAGCTGATGGCGAAACTGTAGGTGCCATTTCAATTGTTGAAGCTCCAGATCATTCCTACGATAATTTAAAGGGTAAATGGCTTCTTAATACAGATAAGTATGTGGTAATTCATCGTGTTGCGATTCATTCAAAGCATGCGGGCCATGGCTATGCCACTAAATTGTTGACTGAAGTAATTGATTATATTCGTGATAATCGTAAAGATATTGATAGTATTCGTATTGATACTCATGAGAATAATACTGCGATGCAGCATTTGATTGATAAAATGAATTTTAGTAAAGTAGGAGAACTACATGGGATTTATCGTCCAGATGAAATTTCATACGTTTATGAAAATGTCAGAGAATAAATAACTTTTTGGCTAGGTTGAAAAACCTAGCCTTTTGTTTAGTTTAGTCGTTCTGTTGACAGAGAATATTATGATAAAATATTCTTGTTAAATACTGTAAATTACATGGAGAAATTGATGAGAACAAATTTTAAATTTAAAATAGCTGCTGTTTTAGGACTATTAGCTATTTTAATCGGACTTACAGGCTGTGCTAACAATAATAGCAATAAGATTACTGTTGTTGGATCTAGTGCCATGCAGCTTTTAGCTGAGCAAGCTGGAAATGACTATCGTCTTTCTCATCCAGACAGTAATATTGTTGTCCAAGGTGGAGGTTCTGGTACTGGTCTTAGCCAAGTACAGGCTGGCGCTGTTGAAATCGGAACTTCTGATGTTTTTGCTGAAACACAAAAAGGAATTGATGCAAAAAAATTGCAAAATCATCTAGTTGCAGTTGTAGGGATTGTACCAATCGTTAATAAGAGCGCTGGCGTGAAGAATTTAACCAGACAGCAATTGAGTGATATTTTTACTGGTAAGATTACCAACTGGAAACAAGTTGGTGGTAAAAATCAAAATATTACTGTAATTAATCGCTCTAAAGGTAGCGGTACACGAGGTACTTTTGAAGGTTTAATTCTAAACGGAAAGAAACCAATTCAAGCGCAAGAGCAAGATTCTAACGGTACTGTACGTAAGATCGTTAGTTCTACGCCAGGGACCATTTCTTATATTTCTTTCCCTTATGCTAATGATGAAAATATTCAAAAATTGAGTATTGACGGAATAAAGCCTACAAATAAAAATGTAGCAACAAATCGTTGGCATCTTTGGTCTTATGAGCATATGTATACTAAGGGAAAGCCTAATAAAAATGTTCAAAAATTTATTGATTATATGCTTGGCAGTAAAGTTCAGAATGACTTAGTACCTAAGTTAGGCTACATTAGTATCAACAAGATGCAAGTTGAACGTGATAGTAATAATCATGTTGTGCAAAAATAAAGAATAGGACGTTTTGATGGATAACAAAGATCTAAAAAAAGTAGTTGAATCTGCTTTAGATAAGCAAAAAGTTCCTCATGTTAAATTAAAGAAGATTGGAACTAGCAAGGTTGATGTTGCTAGTTTAACTGAACCTTCAAAAGAGACGCGACAAGAATATTGGGGTAAGGGGTTAACTTACTGTGCTATTATCCTAATTATTATTTTAGTTGCTTCAATTATCGGTTTTATTGGCTTTCATGGTTTAGAAACATTTACCAAAGATCATGTAAATGTGTTCCAATTTTTGACCTCTAGCGACTGGGATCCGGGTGAAGGAAAGAGCCATGTAGGTGCAGCTGCAATGATTATAACTTCTTTTTCAGTTACTTTATTAGCAGCTTTAGTAGCAACCCCATTTGCCATTGCGGTGGCCTTATTTATGACTGAGTATTCTTCTAAAAAAGGAGCACGCTTTTTACAATCTGTAATTGAATTATTAGTTGGGATTCCATCTGTTGTTTACGGATTTTTGGGATTAACAATTATTGTTCCATTTATTAGAAATATTTTTGGCGGCACAGGATTTGGTATTTTGTCTGCTACTTTGGTTTTATTTGTCATGGTCTTACCAACGATTACTTCCTTGACTGTTGACAGTTTAAAGGCCGTTCCTTCTGACTACCGAAAGGCTTCTTTGGCTTTGGGAGCAACTAAGTGGCAAACAATTTATAAGGTAATTTTACGAGTTGCTTCTCCTAGAATTATGACTGCGGTAATTTTCGGAATGGCACGTGCCTTTGGGGAGGCGTTAGCCGTACAAATGGTTATTGGTAATGCAGTCTTGATGCCAGCTAACTTAGTGAGCCCATCAGCTACTTTAACTAGTCAATTAACTAGTCAAATGGGAAATACTGTGATGGGAACGTTGCCTAATAACGCCCTTTGGTCATTAGCCCTGTTATTATTAATTATGTCTTTAGTCTTTAACTTCTTAGTCCGCTTAATTGGAAAGAGAGGACAGAAATAATGAATGCAAAAACGCGTAATAAAATTGCTACTGCTGGTATTTATACCTTGGTGAGTATTGTCGTAATTATTCTTTTTGGAATTTTGGGCGATATTTTAGTTTCTGGTGTACCGCATCTTTCATGGCATTTTTTATCTTCTGAAGCCTCTTCTTATCAAGCTGGTGGCGGAGTACGAGATCAGCTGTTTAACTCTTTGTATTTGCTAGTCTTGACACTGATTATTTCTTTGCCAATTGCATTAGGCGCTGGGATTTATTTAGCAGAATATGCTAAGGATAATTGGTTTACAAACTTAATTAGGACAACCATTGAGATTTTAAGTTCTTTACCATCCATTGTTGTAGGTTTATTTGGTTACTTATTATTTGTAGTGCAATTTGGTTTTGGCTTTTCCATTATTTCTGGTGCATTGGCACTAACATTTTTTAATCTACCAACTTTGACTAGTAATATTGAACAAGCTATTGAAGGTGTTCCACAAGCTCAAAGAGATGCTGGACTTGCTTTAGGCTTATCTAATTGGAAGACGATTCGGGGAATTGTTTTACCAGCAGCTTTGCCAGGAATTTTGACAGGTATTATTTTAAGTGCTGGTAGAATTTTTGGTGAAGCAGCAGCCTTAATTTATACTGCAGGTCAAAGTGGATCAACGATTGATTATAGTAATTGGAATCCGCTTAGCCCAACTAGTTTCTTAAATGTTATGCGCCCAGCAGAAACTTTAGCTGTTCATATTTGGAAAGTTAATACAGAAGGAATCATTCCGGATGCAACTATTGTTTCAGCTGCAACTTCTGCTTTATTAATTATTGTGGTAATTTTGTTTAACCTAGGTGCACGTGCTTTAGGTAACCATTTATACCGTAAGTTGACAGCTGCTAAGTCATAAGGAGAAATTTATGCAAAATGTGAATGAAGCACCTACTTTTATTCATCAATTCGATCAAGATGAACAAATTATTTCTACTAAAGATCTTAGTGTCTTTTATGGTGGGAGTATTCAAAAGCTTTTTGGAGCTAGCCTGCAATTTAAGAAAAAAACGATTACTGCCTTAATTGGAGGATCTGGATCAGGAAAGTCGACTTTTTTACGTTGTCTTAATAGAATGAATGATAAGGTTGCTCGAGTTGATGGTGAGATTTGGTATCACGGCTTAGATATTAATAAAAACAATATCAATGTTTACCAATTAAGAAAGAATATTGGGATGGTCTTTCAAAAGCCAAATCCATTTCCAAAATCAATTAGAGAAAATATTACATATGCTCTCAAAGCAAATGGTGAAAAAGATAAGCAAAAGCTGGATCAAATTGTTGAAGAAAGCTTAAGAGCAGCTGCTTTGTGGGATGAAGTAAAAGATAAGCTAGATAAGAGTGCCTTAGCAATGTCAGGTGGGCAGCAGCAGCGTTTATGTATCGCTAGAGCGCTTGCCTTAAAACCTGAAATTTTGCTTCTCGATGAACCAGCTAGTGCGCTTGATCCTGTTTCTACTTCTAAGCTTGAAGATACGCTCAAGCAGTTGAGAACCGATTATACAATGATTATGGTTACTCATAATATGCAACAAGCTAGTCGAATCAGTGACTATACAGCTTTCTTTCATTTAGGACATGTTCTAGAGTACGATAAAACAGAAAATATTTTCACTAATCCTAAGGGTGAAATTACGGAAGATTATATTCGCGGAAGTTTTGGATAAGGGGTTTACTGTGGAAAATATTATTACAAGTAGAGATGTTCATCTAAGTTATGGAAATGTTGAAGCCTTGCATGGAATTAGCTTGGATTTTGAAGAAAAAGAGCTAACTGCTTTAATTGGGCCTTCGGGGTGTGGAAAGTCAACTTTCTTGCGCTGTTTAAATAGGATGAATGATGATATTCCAAACATTCATATTAGCGGTGATATTCAGTTTGAAGGACAAAACATTTATGGTTCTAAGATGGATTTGGTAGAATTACGTAAAGAAGTTGGGATGGTATTCCAGCAGCCGAGTCCTTTTCCATTTTCTGTTTATGACAATATTGCTTATGGATTAAAGATTGCTGGAATTAAGGATAAAGAGTTAATTGATCAGCGCGTTGAAGAAAGTCTCAAGCAAGCGGCAATTTGGAAAGAAACCAAAGATAATTTAGATCGCAATGCTCAAGCTTTTTCTGGTGGTCAGCAACAGAGAATTTGTATTGCGCGTGCTTTAGCAGTTCGTCCGAAAGTAGTTTTGCTTGATGAACCCACAAGTGCGCTTGATCCAATTTCAAGCAGTGAAATTGAGGAAACCTTGCTTGAATTAAAGCATGAATATACTTTCATCATGGTAACGCATAACTTGCAGCAGGCCAGTCGAATCAGCGATTACACTGCTTTCTTAATGAGTGGTGACTTAATTGAATATGGAAAAACAGCTGATATGTTCATGAATCCTAAGAAACAGATTACGAGTGATTATCTGAATGGACGTTTTGGTTAATAAGGAGAAGTTTTAAGATGCATGAAGTTTTTTTAGATGAATTACGTAAGTTAAATACCCGTTTTATGGGGATGGGGATTGATGTTAGCGAGTCAATTGAGGAAGCTACCCAAGCCTTTGTTGATCATGATAAAAAATTAGCTCAAAGCCTGGTAAAAGATGATCAAAAAGTTTCTCGGGCTGCTACTAAAGTTGAGAAGAGAACCTTGAAGTTAATGGCTCTGCAGCAGCCGGTTGCTAGTGATTTTAGAAATGTAATTAGTATCTTAAAGGCAACGGGAGATTTAGAACGAATTGGTGAAAATGCACTTTCAATTGCTTGGGAGACAATAAGAGTAAAGGGTAATCCACGTATTCCAGAAGTTGAAGCAATCATTAAGTCAATGTCTAAGAAAGTTAACTTCATGCTTGATCAAGTTTTAAAAGCTTATGTTCAAGGTGATGAAAAATTAGCTCGGGAAGTTGCTAAAAAAGATGACGAAGTAGATGAAGATTATGTAAAGGCGCGTAAGTTGATTATTGCTGGAATTAAACAAGATCCAGAAGCCGCTGTTGCTTCTTCAAGTTACTTTATGGTAATTCGTTTACTGGAACGGATTGGAGACCACGTAGTTAACTTGGCGCAGTGGGTTGTTTATAAGATGTCAGGCGAATTAGTTGACTTAAATACTAAAGATACTGATGAAATGACTGAACTATAATCGAAAATATTTAGACTAAAAGACTGCATTTTGCAGTCTTTTTTGTGCAGATAAATGTAAGCGCGTGCAAATTTTCATAAAGAAATCTATAATAAAACTATAAATTAAACTGTAAATGTGATCGGGGGAAGTTATGAGTAATACAGTTCAAAAAAAGAAAAAGCATCAATTTCCAACAGCGTATACGGTTATTATTATCGTTCTGTTATTGGTGCAGATTTTAACATTTTTTATCCCATCAGGTAATTATGCAACGCTTGAGTATGATCAACCTAATAAGGAATTTGTGATTACTAAGCCAAATGGTAGTAAGCATAAAGAGGCAGCAACTCAAAAAACTTTAGATAAGTATAAAGTTAAGATTGATGTGAAGAAGTTTACTAATGGTACTATTTATAAGCCAGTGGCAATTCCTGATTCTTATGAAAAGATTGATCAGAAAAAGCCAGGATTAGGTGGAGCAATTTATCAATTTTTATCTTCACAAGTAAACGGAATTGCGCAAAGTATTGATATTATTGCCTTTGTTTTAATTCTGGGTGGATGTATTGGCGTTGTGCACGCAAATGGTGCTATTGATGCCGGTATGCAGGCACTTTCTAAAAAGATCAAGGGTAAGCAAGTATTACTAATCGTTTTGGTAATGGGCTTGATTGCCATTGGTGGTACAACCTTTGGTTTAGCTGAAGAGACCATGGCTTTTTATCCAATTTTGATTCCCGTATTCTTACTGGCTGGCTTTGATCGTATGACGGTTGTCGCGACGATCTTCTTAGGAACCAGTATTGGTACGATGGCGTCGACGATTAACCCATTTTCAACTGTAATTGCTTCTAACACTGCTGGTGTTAACTTCACAGAGGCATTGCCGTTAAGAATTTGTATGTGGGCAACTTGCGTTATTGTGGGGATGATTTATGTTATCGCTTATGCCAAAAAGGTACAAAAGAACCCCAAGGCCTCATATGTTTATAATGACTTCGTTAAAGAAGATCAAGAATATCTGAATCAAGACCAAACAACGCAAGAACAAGAATTTACTTGGCGTCAAAAATTAACATTGCTTGTTTTCGCAATTGCATTTATCGTAATGATTTGGGGTGTTCAGCAAAAGGGCTGGTACTTTACTGAAATTGCGGTTGTCTTCTTGGCAACTGGATATATTTTTGCCTTTATTTCAGGCTTGAGCGAGCACAAGTTTGTTGAAAGCTTTGTAAATGGCGCAGGCGACTTATTAGGTGTGGCTTTAACAATTGGATTAGCGCGTGCCGTTTCAATTGTAATGGAAGAAAGTCATACTAGCGATACCATCATGAACTTCTTTAGCCAACAAGTCTCTGGTATGCCACCACTAGTGTTCATTTGGTTTATGTTCTTGGTCTACATTGTTTTAGGCTTCTTTATTCAATCATCTTCTGGTTTAGCCGTTCTCTCAATGCCAATTATGGCGCCATTAGCCAACGTAGTTGGTATTGACCGAGCAAGCATTATTGATGCTTATAACTGGGGACAGGGCTTTATCAGTTTGGTAGCTCCAACTGGTTTGATTTTAATGAGCTTAATGATGGTGAATATCGGCTTTAACAAATGGTTTAAGTTTTGCTGGAAATTATTAGTAATTGAGTTTGGTATTTGTTTAGCATTTTTAGCAATTGGTCTGGTTGTTTACTGATAAGGCAGATAAATAGCTTTTATTAATTTTTATAGTTATGATTTAAATATGAATATTATTTTATTTAAGGAGGCATTTTATGGCTTATCCAAAAACTAAAAAAATTATGAATGAAATCGTTGCCGATTTAACTCAAACACATATGGTTGTGCATCAACATCATTGGTATATGCTCGGAAGAGGATTTTTGAAATTACATCCATATTTAGATGATGTAATGGATGAATTAGCTGAGCAACAAGATGGAGTTGCTGAAAGATTAATTGAGATTAACGGTAGTCCAATTTCAACTTATGAAGAAGTGTTAGAAGAAACTAACGTTCCAGATCAAGTTGGCAGTTGGGATTTATCCATGGAAGAAAGATTCCAATTAATTGTCAATGCATATAAGCAATTACGAGATGATTATGAACGTGGTATTAAGATTAGTGAAGATGAAGGAGATAATTCCACTAATGACTTGTTAATTGCTTATCATACCGCCGTTGAAAAGAGAATCTGGATGATGTCAGCTGAACTTGGCAAGAGACCTGGCGAAGGTGAATAGATTTTAAAGAATAAAGAAGGGGCGAATAAATTTTTGCTCCTTTTTTATCATTTATTGTTATGATTTAGAAAATTATAAGTTAAATATATTCTTTATAAGTGATATAGAAAATTTAGGTATAACAATGGATCTATTTAACAACCAACAAGCTAGAGATGCTGCAATTAAAGCCATGCATGAATACCATTTAGCTTACAAAACAGGTAAAAATATTGATACAGCAAAAGTTAAACAATCACTAAAAAAGTTATCCCAGTCAGATAGAACTTTTATGTTTATCATAGGAAATACAAGCAATCCCTTAGTTGCAATTCCATCGATCAATTATGATATAAAGAAGAATACTCTAAATAAATTAATTATGGCCTGCTTTTATTTCAAAAAAGAAACCGAAAACAAAATGGATAGGCAAATATTAGTGGTGCAGGCAGATAACTTTTATAAATCGGTTGCCTTAAATAAATAATAAATGAACCTTTTTGCTATAATTAAAAGAAAAAGATCGTGCATGAAAGGAAAAATTGATGAATAAAGTTACAATTGTTGGATCAATTAACGTTGACAACATTATGCATATCAAAAAGCTTCCTCAACCAGGAGAAACAATAGCAATGTCCGAATTTTCAAAGGCAGCTGGTGGTAAAGGTGCAAACCAAGCAGTCGCAAGTAGTCGTGCCAAGAATGAGACAATATTTGTTGGCCGTGTTGGGGATGATGACAATGGTCGCTTTATGCTTGAACAATTTAAGGATAATGGCGTTAATGTTGAACATGTAACAGTAACTCCTAATGAGCAAACTGGTCAAGCTTATATTTTACTTCAAGAATCTGGTCAAAATTCAATTATCATTCAACATGGCGCTAACTTTGATGTAACGGCTGCAGATGTTAGAAATGCTAAGAGTCAAATTGAAGATAGCGATTTTGTGATTGCACAATTTGAAACTCCACTTGAAGCAACTATTGAAGCTTTCAAGATTGCTAGAGCTGCTGGTAAAACTACTATTTTAAATCCTGCTCCTGCTCGTACTGACATTCCCAAAGAATTGTTAGAGCTAACCGATTTAATTACACCTAATGAAACTGAAGCTGAAAGCATCACTGGAATTAAGGTTGATAGCGAAGAATCAATGAAGAAGAGCAGCGAACTCTTCCACAAGATGGGAATTAAGGGTGTAATTATCACAATTGGTGAGCGTGGTTCTTACGTTTCTTATGAAGATATCGAAGAAATTATTCCAGCTTTTAAGGTTAAGGCAGTTGATACAACCGCTGCTGGTGATACTTTCTTAGGTGCTTTATCTAGTGAATTAAAACCTGATTTAAGTAACTTAAAAGAAAGCGTAGTTTATGCTTCTAAATCTTCTTCATTTACTGTACAGAAATTAGGTGCATTTCCATCCATTCCGACTAGAGATGTAGTTGAGCAAGCTTTAAAGGAGAATTAAATATGGATAAGAGTGAACAAGATCAATTAAAAAAAGAAGCAGCCACTAAAGCCGCTATGATGGTAGAATCTGGTTCTGTTTTAGGTGTTGGAACCGGTTCGACAGTTGCGTTCTTTATTGATGCATTAGGGGAACGCAAAGAAAAAGAGAATTTTAGTCTTAAACATATTGTTACTACTTCTAACCGCAGTAAAAAGCAACTTGAAGGCCTAGGCTTTCAAGTTGATGAATTAGCGGATATTGATCAAGCTGATTTGACTGTAGATGGAGCAGATCGCGTCGATGATAATTTAGATGGAATCAAAGGTGGCGGCGGTGCTTTGACTTTAGAAAAGAATGTCGCTATTAACTCTAAAAAAGTCATTTGGATTGTTGATGAGTCTAAGCTTGTTCACCATTTAAGTGGTTTTCCTCTTCCAGTTGAAGTTCTACCTGTTTCTGCAGAACAAAATTTTAAGCGTTTTGAAGAAGAAGGATTAAAGCCGCAATGGCGTCTTGATGATAACGGCAAACGTTATGTAACGCACTATGGAAATTACATTATTGACTTAGCGGCTGATCCAACTCCTGTACCACATGGTTTAGCAGATTACTTAGATCATACAGTTGGTGTTGTTGAACACGGGTTGTTCTTAGATATGTGCGATGAAGTGATTATTGCTCATAGCGATGGTACGATTGAAGACAAGAAGAGAAAGTAAATATTTTTAAAGAAAATAATCTAACTTTTAAAGACTTGACTAGTTCAAGTCTTTTTTTGTAACAAATCTTAGTTCATAATAAATATGATACGTAAAATAGAAAGAAGGACCTTTATGTCAAAAAAGCCCTTAATTATTAGTACAGATCCAGGAATCGATGATGTTGCTGCAATAACGATTAGTCTTTTTGCAGCTGATCTTGATGTTAAAATGATCGTACCAACTTGGGGCAATGTTTCCTTAGAGCATACCCTACAAAATACTCTTGATTTAGAAAAATTTTTACATACTGAAGTGCCTGTAGTGAAAGGTGCTAATCAACCATTGGTACGTCCAGCTATTAGCGCTGCTTCAGTTCACGGTAAGACAGGAATCGCTGGTTTTGAATTTGAAAAAGCAAATAGTGATTTACTTGAAGAAGGACTTGCTGCTACTAAGATGTATGAAGAAATTAAAAGCAGTCCTGAAAAAGTAACTCTTTTAGGAATCGGGCCGTTAACTGACTTTGCGCTTTTATTTAAACAATATCCTGATGTAGTAGACAATATTGCTGAAGTTTACATTATGGGTGGAAATATTGGCCACGGAAATCATAGTCCATTTGCAGAATATAATATTGCTGGAGATCCAGAAGCTGCTCAAATTGTCTTTCATTCTGGGTTGCCAGTCTATGTTGCTCCACTCGAGGTTGGTGATAAAGCACATCTAACCAAAGATCAAATGGATAAGATTAAGGAATGTGGCGAAGTTGGAAATATGCTATATTCAATGTTCTCAAATATTCATGAACCTGATGGAGATACTAGAATTAAGATTTATGATCCAACTGCCGTAGGAATTATGCTTCATCCTGAATTTTTCACCTTAAAACCTGCGAATGTTGAAATTGAATTAGCTGGACGTTATACTTATGGCGCTAGCGTGATGGACTTTTTAAGTGAAGAACATAATGCGCAAATCGCAACCGACGTCGATACAAAGAGCTTTGCAACTTGGTTTGTTCAAAGTATCCAAGCTGCCAATAACGGGAGAAAATAATGACTGATTTAGTCTATCGCTCAGTGATGCGCGATATTAAACAAAAAATACTTAATAATGAATATGAAGATATGCGCTTACCAGATGAGCGGAGTTTAAGTGACTATTATCATGTAAGTCGTTCATCAATGAAACGGGCTTTGGGATTACTTGCGCAGCAAGGGATAGTTTTTAAAAAAAGGGGTAGTGGAACTTTCATTAATCCTCTTTACTTAAAGAACCAAGCTCTCTTTAAATATGAAGGATCAAATTTGGGTATTACTGATTCTTTTAGCGTTCCTGGTAAGAAACAAAGTATTGAGCTATTAGACTATCAAGTAATTAAGGCTGATGAAGATTTAAGACAAGATCTCTTTTTAAAAGAATCAGACTTTGTTTATCAAATTAAACGATTGCGATTATTAGATGATCAACCATTTTTGATCGAAACTGGTTTTATTCCAATTAAAATTACGCCAGAATTAAATCCAGATATTTTAAAGGGATCGCTATTTAATTATTTAGAAGACACGCAAAATAAGACAGTAACACGATCATTCTTAACAATTACTGTTGAACCTTCAACTTTAGAAGATCAATCTAAGTTAATGCTGGCTCCTAATGAACCAGTTGGCGTAATGGAAGGTATTTTCTTTTTAGATGATGGAACGCCATTTGAAGTTTCGAATATGCGGATTCACTATAAGTATATGAAATACAATACTTTTGTTAACTTAAGTCAAGAATAAAAAATAAGACATCGTTTTTCTCGGGGGATGAGAGAAACGATGTCTTTTTGCTTGAGGGGATAGTTTAATCAAATTGCAAACTATCATTAATTGGTGCCAGATATACATAGTTTAAGTTAGTATTTTTGCATTGTTCACTGAGAGAATTAATTAAAGCATCTTGTTCCTTAGTGATTGGAATTTGTTTTAACGCTATTTGAGATTGCAAAAACATAACTAATTTATTACTCCAAGCAATTGCGTCATCATGATTTTCAGCTTTTGCTATAACCTTTAAAATTGCTTTTTCAAGAGGAAGATATGCATTAATCTGTACTTTATTAAAACTAGCATATAAGTCCTTTAACGTTATGACAACTTCATTTTGTTTAGTAATAGTATTTTCTAACATGATAATGACCTCGCTATCGTAAATAACTAATTTATTTCTGGGCCCACTTAAATACTAGCATCTTGCTTATTTGAAAAGCTTATTTTGACAGTAAATAGCAACTTTTATTAAGTGTTTATCTTGATTTAAATAACGTTATGCTGATTTATTTCAGTAAATGGTTCCTTAAATACAGATAAATCCTTAAAATAAGGCTAGAAATACAGACAAATACATAAAATAAGAGGACTTTCTGCTAAGATTGATCTTGTGGGGTGAGAAAAATGCAGTCACAAATAGAAAGATTAGATCTAATTCGGCAAAAATTAGATGAAAGAAAAACGATTAGTACTCGTGAAATTATGAAATTATGTCACGTTTCTTTTGATACAGCAAGAAGAGACGTGATTAAGTTAACCAGCACTGGTCAAGCAATTAGAATTCACGGCGGATTAATGAAAATTAAACAGGGAACAGTTCCAGATTATAATTCTCGGGCACATGTCTTATCTCCGATCAAAAATAAAATAGCTAAGATGACAGCTAAGTATTTAACCGCTAATCAATTGATTTATTTAAACGCTTCAACTACGATTTCGCAGCTTTGTCGTTATTTAACTGGCTTAAATGCAACGATTATGACTAATTCAATTGATAACGCTGGAGCTTTAATGATGGATAATTTGCCTAATGTGATTTTATTAGGTGGATACTTAAATAAAGAAAATCACTATACTTCTTCTTTAAATAGTTTAAAAGAAATTGATCAGTATGAGTTTGATGTTGCTGTAATTGGAACGTCATCAGTTAATAAAAAGGGTGTATTTGTAGTTAATCATTCTGATGCTCAGATTGAAAGAGAAGTTGTTAATCGAACAAAGACAGTCATTTTGCTAGCAGAAGAATATAAATTTAAGGAAGATCGTTCTTCACCATACAAGGTAATGGACTGTAAGCAGGCAGATATTTTAATTACAGATAATAAATTAGCTCCTCAGTATCGGAAGTATTTCAAAAAGAATATCAAAATTCGCGAAGTATTAGCAGAAGAAAGCAAAAACTAAGTTTTAAAAATTGGACCGTCCCAATAATTTTAAAAGTTGAATTTTTGCGTATGATGAATTATGATTAATACTGTAATAAGCAATGAAAACTATTTCAAGGAGATACTTGCTATGGTAATAAATTATGATTCTGAAGAATACTTAAAGAGCGTCGACGCATATTGGCGTGCTGCCAACTACTTATCAGTTGGTCAGCTATTTTTAATGAATAATCCACTATTAAAAGGCGAATTAAAGGCTAAAGATGTAAAACCTAAGCCAATTGGACACTGGGGCACAATTGTTCCACAAAACTTTATTTATGCTCATTTAAATCGAGCAATTAAAAAGTATGATTTAAACATGTTCTATATTGAAGGTTCTGGTCATGGTGGCCAAGTAATGGTATCTAACTCATACTTAGATGGCTCATATACTGAGCGCTATCCAGAAATTACTCAAGATGAAAAGGGAATGGCTAAGTTGTTTAAGCAATTTAGTTTTCCAGGTGGAGTTGCTTCTCATGCTGCACCAGAAACACCGGGATCAATCCATGAAGGTGGAGAGTTAGGTTACTCACTTTCTCATGGTGTTGGTGCAATTTTAGATAATCCTGATGTAATTGCAGCTGTTGAAATTGGTGATGGGGAATCCGAAACTGGCCCACTTGCTACTTCTTGGTTCTCAAGCAAGTTTATTAATCCAATTAAAGATGGTGCTGTAATTCCTATCTTACAAATTAATGGTTTTAAGATTTCTAACCCAACTATCGTTTCAAGAATGAGCGATGAAGATTTAACTAAATATTTTGAAGGAATGGGCTGGAAGCCATACTTTGTTTCTGCATATAAAGATGGCGAATTCAATGGTTACAAGGATCACATGGAAGTTCACCACGAGATGGCTAAGACAATGGATGAAGTTGTTGAAGAAATTAAGGCTATTCAAAAGCATGCTCGTGAAAATAATGATGATTCATTAGTGAAATGGCCAATGATTGTCTTTAGAGTACCTAAGGGCTGGACTGGACCTAAATTTGACTTAGATGGTAATCCAATTGAAAATAGTTTCCGTGCTCACCAAATTCCAATTCCAGTTTCTCAAGGGGATATGAGTCATAAGGAAATGCTTACTGACTGGATGGAAAGCTACAAGCCAGAAGAATTATTCAATGAGGATGGATCACCTAAGGAGATCGTTAAAGAAAATACCTTGTCAGGCGACCAAAGAATGGCGATGAATCCAGTAACTAACGGTGGAATTAATCCTAAAGTTTTAAATATGCCTGATTACCGTGATTTTGCAGTGAAATTTGATAAACCTGGTTCTGTTGAGAAGCAAGATATGGCTGAATGGGCAAAATACTTAGATAAGATGGCTGCCTTAAATCCAACTAATTTCCGCGGTTTTGGTCCAGATGAAACTAAATCTAATCGTTTATTCCAACTTTTAGATAATCAAAAACGTCAATGGATGGAAAATATTCATACTCCAAATGATGAAAACTTGGCTCGCGAAGGTCGCGTGATTGATTCGCAATTATCTGAACACCAAGATGAAGGATGGCTTGAAGGTTACGTTTTGACAGGCAGACATGGCTTTTTTGCAACTTATGAAGCATTTGGCCGCGTAGTTGATTCAATGCTTACCCAACACATGAAGTGGTTAAGAAAAGCAAAAGAACAAACTTGGCGTCATGATTATCCAGCTTTGAACTTAGTTGATACTTCAACTGTTTTCCAACAAGATCATAACGGTTATACTCACCAAGATCCTGGTATGTTAACCCACCTTTATGAAAAGAACCGTCCAGATTTAATTCATGAATACTTACCAGCAGATACTAACTCACTTCTTGCTGTATCTGATAAGGCATTTAGAGATCGTGAATGCATTAACGTTTTAGTAACTTCTAAGCAACCTCGTCCGCAATGGTTCTCGATTGAAGAAGCTAAAAAGTTAGTTGATAAAGGTCTTGGCTACATTGATTGGGCATCAACTGATAAGGGTGCTAAGCCAGATGTTGTCTTTGCTTCCACTGGTACTGAACCAACGATTGAGTCATTAGCTGCAATTGACTTATTGCACAAAAAGTTTCCAGACTTAAAGATTCGCTACATTAATGTTATTGATGTCATGAAATTAATGTCTCCAGAAAAGAATCCAAATGCAATCAGCAATGAAGAATTCGATCGTCTTTTCCCTAAAGGTACACCAGTCATCTTTGCTTGGCATGGTTTCAAACCAATGATGGAGTCAATTTGGTTTGACCGTGGACGCGGAAAAAATGACGTTCATATTCATGGCTATGAAGAAAATGGTGATATTACTACGCCATTTGACATGCGAGTATTGAACCATATGGATCGTTATGATTTAGCAAAAGATGTTGTCGAAAGTGTTTCCGACCTAAGTGAAAAGAATGCTGACTTTATTGATGAAATGGATAGCTTGCTTGCTAAACACCATCAATATATTCGCGATAATGGTAAAGATATGCCTGAAGTTACAGAATGGCAATGGAATGGTTTAAAATAAAATTGAATAAATAGTTTTTATAGAAAGACCTAATGGATGTTAGGTCTTTTTTTATGGTTAATTAGTTATTAAAATTTGCTCTATCCTAAGTGCAGCATAGCTGTTATAATGAACTTATAGAATGTAAGTGTAATTTTATTAATGAAATATTGAAGGGATGATTGGATGGAATTTAAAGATGTCTTAACCCGTGAACATGCAACAAGAAAATTCACGGATCAAAGAGTAAGTGAAAAGACCGTACGTAAAGTTATCGAAGAAGCACAAAGAACACCATCTTTACTTAATTCACAGCCTTGGCGTATTTATGTTGCTGAAGGTGAAGTAGCAAAAACAATTCGAAAAGAACACGAAGAAAAGACCTTGGCTAATGAAGAACCCCATGAAGAATTTGATTCATTATTAAACGTTGAATGGGATACATTTCCAAGTAAGAATATGGCAACAATGAGTGAAACTTTAGACTATTTCTTACGAGGAGAAGCTGATGACTTTGATCAAGCTCAACTTAAATTATTCAATGCTCCTGTAATTGTTTTTCTTACTATTCCTAAACAATCTCCAGCTTGGTCAATCTTTGACTTAGGTGGTTTTTCACAAACTTTAATGCTTGCAGCAAATAATCGCGGCTTAAGTACAATGCCAGCACATGCTTTTGTTAAGTATCCTGAAGTGATCAGAAAATATTTGGATATTCCGGAAGATGAAACAATTGGAATTGGAATTGGCTTAGGATATCCTAATAAAAAAGCAACAATTAATAATTATAAGTCTAAGCGTGTACCACTAGATGAAATCTTAAAAATTAAGAAAAATCTTTAATCATGATTTCCTGAAGAATTGAGTGAATTTACTTTAATTCTTCAGGATTTTTTGTACTCACTTATTTAAAATAAAATTAAAATATGGCATAATTATAAGAAATAGTAAAAGGAAATGAAAATGATGACTTTATTAGTTTCTCCGCAGCAGTGGGCTAATTGGGATCAGTGGTATAACTACACTTTACCTGGCTATATTTTAATTTTAGGAACTATCTTTTTATTTGTTGGCTTAATCCCATTTTTATGTGTAAAAAATAAATTAACAGCAGTTTTATTTGGGGTAACGACTACAGTTTTGTGCCTTTTTCTAGGTGCATCTTATTTTAAAAATAAAGAGTCAACGGAATATATGAAGGAAAATCATTACTTAACTGCAATGGTAAGAGTATACGATGCCCAAATTTTTGCTAAAAAATATTATGATCCAAATGAAATTGAGGCATTTAAATATGTGGCAGATATTAAGACACCTTCTCATTTGCCTTCGATTTATCAAAAAATTCCTGTTAAACAAGAAGTTACTTATCTTGGTAAAAATGACTATTATGCCTTTGTTAAACTGGATAATACAGTAATGAAATTTAGTTTAGCAGATTGTAAGAAGGTTCCTGGTAATAAAGCCTACTTTACTGGATATCATTTTAAGATGAAAAATAAAAAATTTTTGAAATTAGGTTTTATTGATTTAAAACATGATTTGCGCGATAAGGTTGAATTACCGGCAAATTCTTATAATAAGCAAGTATCAGAGAATATTGAAGAAAATTATAATCATCCAGGATTAGTTGCAAACTGGATCCCTGATTCGGAGAAATAATGCTAAAATAGAGATGTAATTATTTAATATATAAAAAAGGTGAAGATCACTTGTCTACAAGTACTATAACTACTAATTTAATTGTCATTTTCATAACGTTTTTAATTGCGATATTCTTTGTTGTTGCCGAATTTGCTTTAGTGCAAACTAGATCTAGTCAGCTAGAAGATATGCTAGCAAACGGTCAAGGCAATCCTAAGAAGTTAAAGCGTGCTTTGCACATGGTTCATAACTTAAATGAATCATTATCTACTACTCAGGTGGGTACGACCTTAGTCGGTGTTATTTTAGGTTGGATTGGTCAAGGAACAATCGAAGAATTATTGACTGATGTATTTAAGATGACGCCATGGTTTGGGGCAAAGACTAGCGGTGTATTAGGAGCAACTTTAGGTGTTGTATTGTTAACCTACTTAGAAGTTGTTGTAACTGAAATTGTTCCTAAAAATATTGCTATCGATATGCCTGTTAAGTGTTTGATGGCTGTTGTTACTCCCTTGACAGTCTTTCATACGGTAGTATATCCATTTGTTTGGTTACTTAACCATAGCGCTAATGGCTTACTTCATTTATTGGGAATGCAATCAGCTGATGAAGAAAGCGAAGTTTATTCACAATCTGAAATTCTACGTTTATCACGTAATGCTGTAACTGGTGGATCACTTGATAAAGACGATTTGTTATACATGGAGCGTGCCTTTGAATTAAATGATAAGGTTGCTAAAGATATTATGACTGATCGTACTCAGCTTCAAGTTTTGAATGCCACTGATAATGTTAAAACTGCTTTAAAGAAGTATATTGAGGATGGTTTTAGTCGTTTTCCAGTTGTTCGTGATAATGATAAAGACGATATTGTCGGTTATGTTTATGCTTATGATATTGTAAGCCAAGATCAAGAAAGTCCTGATGTCCCGATTACTAGAATTATTAGAGCGATCATTACTGTGCCTGAATCCATGTTGATTCAAGATATCTTGAAGTTAATGATCAAAAAACATACTCCAATTGTTCTAGTAGTAGATGAATATGGTGGCACCAGCGGTATCGTAACGGATAAAGATATTTATGAAGAGCTCTTTGGTTCAATTAAAGATGAAATTGATGATGTTTCTGATGAATATATTGTTCGTGATGATCATGGGGACATTCATGTTTCAGGAAAGACTACTTTATACGATTTTGAACGTTACTTCCATACTAAACTTAAGAGTTTTGAAGACAGCGATATAATTACTATCGGTGGCTATATGATGGAACATTACCCTAACTTGAAGAAGGGTGAATCTGTTGACTTAGAAGGCTTTAAGTTCAAATTGGTAAATATCGAACAAGGTTTCATGCGTTGGTTCCTTGTTTCTAAGATAGCCAGGAACACTGATAAGAAAGCAGCAGATAGCGATCAAAATAAAGAAGAAAAAGCTAAATAATCGGTAAAAAGCACCTTAAGATGGGTGCTTTTTTTAATAATTAAATGTTATAATTCTACTAATAACAAAGCATTTATAAAAGGATATAGAGGGTTAAGATGCAAAATAGTGATAATATTGACAACATTATTGATCGTGTTTTATTCAGCCAAGATGATATTGAAGAAATTTGTCAAAGACTTGGCAAACAATTGACTGAAGATTACGCTGGAAAGTTTCCATTAGTCATTGGCGTATTAAAGGGTGCAGTTTATTTCATGACGGATTTAACTCGGCACATGAATGTAAAGATGCAAAATGATTTCATGGATGTTTCAAGCTATGGTGACGGTTTTGAGTCAAGTGGTAAAGTCAGATTAGATATTGATGTTCAAGCTGATGTCAAAGATAGAGACGTTTTACTAGTTGAAGATATTGTTGATACTGGTCATACTTTGAAGTTCATGAAGGATCTATTAAACAAGCGTGGTGCCAAAAGTGTAAAATGCTGTGCTTTACTTAATAAGACTGAACGTCGTGAAGATAATGTAGTTGTAGATTACTATGGATCAAAAGTGGAAAATGCGTTTGTTGTTGGTTATGGTTTAGACTACTTAAATGCATATCGTAATTTACCTTATGTCGGCGTTTTAAAGCCAGAAGTTATTCAGGCAAACTTAAATCGTTAATAGTTAAAATATTACTTTAATAGACAAACAAAAAAGGGTTGAAAGCTACTCACGAGAGATAGTTTCAACCCTTTATTTATAAATTAATTCTGATGATTATGTTTCTTCATATAGTAGTAAACAGGTAATCCCAAAGCTGTTAAACCAATTCCAGTTATTGAAAGCCAGAATTCATTAATTACGGTACTAATTACAATAAAAAGACCACCGCCGATTGAAATGATTGGAATAATTGGGTACCAAGGAACAACATATGGCCGTTCTAGTTTAGGCTCACGATAGCGTAGAATTACCACCGCAATTGAAATTAATGTCGTAAAGGTCCACATAACAAATACCAACATATTAGTTAAGAGATCAAAAGTTCCTAAAAAAATCATTATTAAGGAAACGGTCAAAATAATCAAAGCACTAATTGTCGGTACACCTGTATTAATGTTAGTGCGACCGATTTTATTGGAAAATGGCAACATTTTATCTTTTGCTAGAGTATATGGAATTCTCATTCCTGTAAGCATAAAGCCATTAATTGCTCCATAAACAGAAATTAAAATTCCGATTGTAATTAATTTGCCCCCTAGACTGCCAAAGAGCTTTAAGGAGGCAAGATAAGCAGTATTTTGGTTGCCAATTATTTCTTTAAAGGGAATTGCAGTTAAGAAAGCATAATTTACTAACACATAAATTAAAGTAATTGCGGATAGTCCAATAATAATGGCTCTTGACAAGTTCTTTTCTGGTTCTTTAACTTCACCAGCTAGATTGGTGACATTGATCCAGCCGTCGTATGCAAATAAAGCAGCTAGTAAACCGCCACTTAAACCAGCCCAAAAAGAAATATTATGGCCAGAACTTAAGGGAAGTAAGTTGACATTAATTTTAGTTGAATTAAAAAGGCCAAAAATTACAATTAATGCAATTGGAATAGCCTTCAGAATTGTCATCGCTGACTGCATTCTGGTTGAAAATTTGGTAGAAATAAAATTTAAACTCATTAAAAAAAGAGCGAGCAATAAAGCAATCAGGGTTGCATATTTAGTAGGGAAACCAAATAAGACAGCAAATTGTTGCCCAAATACCACGCTTAAAGCGGCGATATTGGCAGGAAAGTAGACTAGCATTTGTGCCCAGCCAAATAAAAAGCCCCAAACTTTCCCATAAGTATATTCAATATATTTAATTGATCCGCCAGTAACTGGAAGTGCAGCAGCAATTTCAGAAACTGTTAGACCAGAAGCAATAGAAACGATACCGGCTAAAATCCAAACAAAAAGAGTTAAAGATGGTGTGCCTGTTTCATGACTAATGCTACCGATTTTAAAGAAGACGCCCCCGCCAATTACAGTTCCTACCACTGTAGCCAGCGCCTGTCCGAAGCTAATTTGTCTTTTCAATATGTGCTTTCCTTTCAATTCATTTATAACTTTTAGTATTGATATCATTTTATACTAAATCTTAGTGAAAGTGGTATAGAAAGGAGAAGTTCGTTAAAATAACTAGTGGAGGGATGATTGTGCATCGTTATCGACATAAATATACTTTTCCAAGTATTATTATTTTGCTCATTCTAGCCTTTTCTGGGTTAGTATGGGGATATTTCAATATGAGGCAAAATACGACTGTGCCACGTGGCTCAAATATGAGTGTACTTGGAATTGAATTAGATCAAACTAAAGATTATATTGACCTTCATAAATTAGAAAAGAACGGGATTTCGTTTGTTTATTTGCGTTCAACGCAAGGGAAATCGTATTTTGACGACAATTATTTACTTTACCGTGATCAGCTTCAGGGAACTAATCTTAATTTTGGTACAATTATTGCCTATAGTGATGAAACCAGCAATCAGGATCAGTATCAATATTTTGTAAATAAAGTTGGAACTAATACTGGCAGTTTACCAGTTATGATTGTGCCAGCTACTAATCACTTAACTAAGTCATACTGGAAAAGAATGGGTGAATTTGCTCAGATGATAAATAATCTTGGCAAGAGAACGATGATAGCAGGCGACTACCGTTATCATAATTACTTTCCAGAAGGAACAAGATTTTTATATACGGGAGCAAGTTTAAAAGATAGACGACATTATGCCTTTTGGTGTTACACTCAAAATGGAAGAGTTAAAAATATTGATAATTTAGATCGAGACGTCACAATGTTTGCTTACATTGGTACTAATACGCAATATGCGCAACTATATAGTCAAGAGAAAACACAATAGAGGAAGTAAAATGTATTCAAAAGCAGTTTCACAAGTTTTAGAAAGAGAACGCAAGACTAAACCAACTTTAATTCAAGAGCGGACCTATGATGCAATACACAATGGTGCGAGTCTGGTTGGGCTAGCTAAGACTGGTACGGGAAAGACTTTGGCATATGGATTGCCAGTAATGGAGCGAATTGACGAAATTGGCGGCCGAGGAGTTATTTTAGAGCCGACAACTGAATTAGCAATTCAAACGAGAAATAATCTTTTGCCTTATGCTAAAGCTTTAGGACTTAAAACAATCGCACTAGTTGGGGCCGGCAATAGAAAAAGACAATTAGAGCGTTTAAAAAAAGAAAAGCCAGAAATAATTATTGCTACTCCGGGAAGGTTTTTTGATTTTTTATCCGAGAATCGGATTAAATATCAAGATATTAATGCCTTAGTAATTGATGAGGCAGATGATATTTTAGAATTTGCAAAATTAGATTTATTAAGTTCATTAGGACAAAATTTATCCTCAACAGCTCAAATTTTACTTTTTGGTGCTTCAGAGTCTGAAGTAACTAAAAATGCAGAAGATCTTTTTAATCATACTTTTTTATTGGTTGATGTACGGCCAGAGCAAAAGTCTGAAGTTAAGCATTATTTCTTGCAAGTTTCAAATGAATATAAAATGCAGTTTTTACAACGGTTAGCGAAATTAGATAAGTTCAAGGGTATTCTGTTCTTTGACAGTACTGAAACTGAAATGAGATTCGCACGAATTTTTAGTCATAGTAAGACTAAATTTGCTGTTTTAAGTAATGAAACTAGTAAGCAAAATCGCGAAAAGTTGCTTAGTGATTTCAAAGCGGGGCGGATTAAGTTCTTATTTGCGACTGATTTAGCTGCGCGTGGTTTAGATTTACCTGATGTTAGTTATGTCATTAATTTTGAAATACCAAGTGAAGTTAATACATACTTACATCGTAGCGGTAGAACTGGACGGATGAATAAGTCAGGTACAGTCGTTACTCTTGGGGATGACCATGACTTTAGAAATTTAAAGAAATTGCTAGCTGGTACTTATCAAATTGAAAGAGCATATTTTGCTGGTTATAGTTTAACTACTGAAAAACCTAAGTCTAAAAAGGTAGAGGCAGTAGAAAAGAAAGAGCATAAAAAAGTAGAAAAAAGTAAGCCAAAACATAAAAAGAAGCGTTGGCGTAATAAAAAAAATAAAGGATACCATCCTCGAAAGAGCAGAGGAGAGAAATAATGTCATCTTTAGTTAAATGGCTTGAAACTTACGTTTTACCGCCTGCATCTCGTTTAGCTCAAGTTCGGTGGCTAGTTGCAATGCGGGATACTTTCATTTCTTTATTACCGATTACAATGGCTGGTTCAATTGCGATGCTATTTAATAGCATCATTAGAGCCGCTAAAGTACAGATGCATTGGGATACTTTTTATTCTTTGATGCAGCCAGTTGTCGCAATTGATAATATTATTTGGGAAGGTACATTCGCACTTTTTGCAGTTTATTTTGCGATTTCTTGGGGCTATCACTTAGCTAAGACCTATGAAGTAAATCGTTTTGCTGGCTCAGTTGCTTCCTTAGTTGCCTTTGCAATGAGTATTAGTGATTCAGTAAAATTACATATTGATGGAGACGTAGTTGATATTAAAAATGCTTTTGATATCAAGCAATTTTCAACAATGGGCTTGTTTACGGCTATTATTTTTGGTTGCATTGGGACTGCCTTGTTTATTGTATTTTATAAGGCAAGAATTCGACTCAAAGTTGATACCAGTATGCCTCATGCTGAATGGGTGGCATTTAGTACCTTAATTCCAATTTTACTTTCAGTGTTTATTGTTGGCTTTGTTAATTATGCATTTCAACGGCTTACTGGAACTTATTTTGGCAATTGGCTTCTTGCGACTATTCAGCGTCCCTTGGTTAATTTGGGACAGGGATTTGGAGTCGTCTTATTGGTTACCTTTCTGGTGCAAATTTTTTGGTTCTTTGGAATTAACGGCATCAGTGTTTTAACTCCAGTAATGGACTCTTTGTGGTTAACCCCAGAAAATATTAACGTTACAGCTGTTCGAAACAGTGAGCGTGTTCCATATATTTGGGTTCGCGATTCATTTAATGTATTTGCCTGGTTTGGTGGAGCAGGAGGTACCCTAGTATTAATTATTGCGATCTTAATGTTTTCTAAACGTAAAGATTATCGAACAATAGCTAAGATGGCTGTAGCACCTGGTATATTCAATATTAATGAACCTATTATTTTTGGCTTGCCTGTAGTTTTTAATCCAGTTTATTTAATTCCATTTGTTGTTGCTCCGCTTGTAAATGTGTCACTAGCATATTGGGCAACAACGGCAGGTCTAGTTAATCCGGTTCAAATTTTTGTTCCAACAGTAATGCCGCCACTTATTGGGCCGTTTCTAGCATGTAATTATGATTGGCGAGCTATTGTTTTAGCACTTATTAATATGGTAATCGCACTTCTTATTTGGATGCCGTTTGTTTTTGCGGCTGACCAGATCACTAAGCAAGATAATAATCAACGTAATTTCTATTTACCACAGTATTAAATTTTTAATAGTTAAAAGTCAGTTTTTATGTTAAAGTAGAAACTGATTTTGACCCCGTAGTTCATCTGGATAGAACAATGGTCTCCTAAACTGTAGAGGTGAGTTCGAATCTCACCGGGGTCATATTGATGTAGAGCTATTTGTGGGACTTTATAAATAAACAAAAATTAAATTTGACCCCCAAATGACCCCTAAGCAAGTTAATCTTCAATTTTTTTGGATAATACATCGTTGATTTTTTTATTAACTAATTCTCTGTGCTTTTCAAATTCATAGGCGTATGTTTCTTCTGTAGTTTTAGTTGTAGCATGTCCTAGGCGTTGTGCAATGTCATAAGTAGAAATATCAGCTTGAAGCAAAAGAGCAACTTGAGAATGTCGTAAAGAATGAGGGTGGAAATCATCGGCTGAAATACCTAAATTTTTTAGTGCAGTTCTAAGACATTCTGTTAAGCCCTTAGATCCGGGTAGGCATCTATGCGTCTTTGACCAGAAAACTTTGGTTTTATGATTATTTTTTAATTCTTGAATACAATCCATCATTTTAGACGGGACACTCACAATTCGTTGAGATGACCCGTTTTTTGTTGGTCCATAATCTTTTTGAGTATATACCCAACTTTTTTCTACAGTAATGAGATTGCTTTTTAAGTTAATATTATCCCATGTTAATCCTGCAACTTCGCTTTCTCTTAAGCCCGTTAGGAGCATTAACATTAGCATATATGAGGAAGAATACTGAGGTTTCCTATGGTCGTAAAGATATTTATATAGTCTAGGAATATCTTTGTCTTGTAAATAAGTAACCTTATAGGCTTTATCTTGGTTATAAGCTAGTGAAATATCGTCAGTAAAGTTTCTTGTTATTATGCCGTCATTAATCGCAGAACGGATACAAGCTTTGATAATATTATGAAGTTTACGCATGGTCGTCTTAGCATGGTCTTTTCCAAAATCATTTATAAACTGCTGATAGGTGGTTCTTTTTATTGATTTGATTTTGGTAGCTCCAAAGTAGTTTCTAATCCGTTTACCTTGCAATATATATTCAGTTAATGTATTAGGTGCTACAGAATTACTTTGACCGTTTGGAGTACCTTTGTATGTCTTTACCCAATTATCGTAATAATCGGCGAAAATCGGGTTTTCTGTCACGTTAACACCATCGCTTACTTGGACTGCTAATTTATTATCTTTTTTTTCAGCTTCACGTTTATTTTTAAATCCTCGGCGGGTAATATAGTGACGTTTGCCATTTACATCGTACCAAGAACGCTTGATATACCATGTTTTTGATTTATTATCCTTATAAACAGACATTTTTAATCCTTTTTTTCATTAGAAATTTTAAAAAGCTTCAACAATGTTTGATAATCTTCATCACAAATATCTTTCTTTTCTCCATAAGGATCGCATGCGAAAATTCCTAATCTTCTAAGTTTCTCTCGATTGGTTAACATTTTTGTCACCTCCTTTCAGAACACTAGTTCTATCTGATCGTAAAAATAAAACCAGCGTTAACTGGTTTTAAAACTATTTCAAATCGGTTTGAGTCTTAGAGGTTAATGCACCATTCTCAAATGTAAGAGAAGCAAATGCACCGTCAGCTTTTCCTTTAATACCGGTGTACCATAATCCCGTAACCGTCTTAGTACCAAGAAGAAGAGACTCGTTCAAGCTGTCAGGTTCCCCATATTTTTTAACGATATCATCATATGTGGCGCCGTCTTGAATACTATTAAAAGCCGCAAGATCTAATTTTTCATCACGTTTTCCCCACTTAAAGCCAGTGATGTCCTTAGTAACAGCCTTATCTGGCTCAAATTGAACGGTAACAGTAACAGCGCCTTTATTCCAGATATAAGATTTTGTCTTATAACTATCTACGGTAGTGGTATCAGTTGTATTAGCTTTTCCCAGTAACTTTTCTACATCTTGAATAGTGGAACCGCCTTCACCATGATTGCTTAATTCACCAACTTTAATTTGATCGAACTTTTCTCTCAACTCTTTATTTTGAGAGATAGTTTCATTCTTTTTCTTTTTTTGGGAAGTTTTAGCAGAATCGCTTTTACTACCGCTATTAGATGAACAAGCTGACATAGACAAGCCAAGTAGGGCAAGTCCGGTAGCAGCAACTAAATATTTCTTTTTCATAAAATCCTCCTATGAGCTAACCTTAACATCAGCTTTTTAAGTCATCAGTCTTGGACTATAAAGGTTAAAATAGTAAGTCATTATTGCTTTCAAATTTTTGGGCAACCACTTTTTTCAATCTCTCAGGAATTCCAAACTGTAGCATAAATTCTCCAGGGTCTTCACAGGTATATCCTTGGGAAGAAGCATAATTCCAGATGAGATCTAATCCATATAGATCAGCTTGATCTTCCTTAAAAGCATCATCATTGCGATTAAAAGCACGATGTTCTTGCCATTTATAAGTATGGTCATAGTACATAACACCTTTATCGCCATTTATATAATGCCCTAATTCGTGAGCAGCCATGAATGGAATTTCTGGTGGATTCCACCAGTTTGTATTAATAATGATAGTTTTTTGTTTAGGAAGATACCTAGAACGGAAATGTCTGTCTTCTAAGCGGGATAGTATGTAAGAAAGATGATGATCTTCAATTAAATTACAAATATAGATTAGCAAATCATTATTGTACATGGCATTACTCGTAGTGAACGTCTCCATCATTCTTATGTCTTTCAAGAATTGCTTTGATAACGTCCATATCTTCTTCTGAAACAGGGCGTCCACCGTAACTAAGAACGACAGGATCTTTTTCTAGGTCAACGGATTTAGGCTCACTAGTTTTATCTGAACCTAATAAATAATCAGCTGACACATCAAAGTATTCAGCTAGTTTAGCTAAAGCACCGCTTGAAGGCTCAGCTTTCCCATTTTCCCATTTAGTAATAGTTTGTTGAGATACATGTAATAATTTGCTTAGTTCTGTTTGTGAGAGTCTATGAGATGTCCTCAACTCACGTATTCTATCGCCAATCATGCTCTTCAACCTCCGTTTATCAACTATTGTACTTAAATTATAATACTTTATACATATTTTTAACTTAAAAAGTAAAAAAAGTAGTAAAAAGTGTTTACATTATAAACTATGATGTATATAATATATATGTAAGTTGATAAAGGAGTTGATAAAATGAAGCGGGAACTTAAAAGCTTACGAGTTGGAGCTGGGCTTACGCAAACTGAATTAGCAAAGCGATTAGGCGTTACTAATGTTACAGTTTCAAGGTGGGAGAGAGGAGAAGCAATTCCAAAGCCCAAGTATATTAAAGCCATGGCAAAATTATTTAATATCAAGGGGCAGGATATTTTTTTAAATTTAATTACTACTAAAGCTTATAAAGTTGCTACAAAATAGAAACAAATAGTGATAATAAAGTAGGTGATTAAATGCCTGAGCTAATTAATAAAGATGCTCTCATAGTTATCTTTAAGCCGATTATCAAAGCTTTATTTGATAAGGAAAAGGAAGAAGCAGAGGGCGCAACAATTAACATTGATGAGTTCCGAAAAAAGTATTGCGGAGGTAAAGGTCAAGAGTGGGTAAGGTTGTATGTTTTCGATAAGTTTAAAAAGGAAATTGATTTCGAAAATGGTGGTTTTGTAGTTAACCCACACAACGGCAAGAAAACAATCATTTTTAGAAAAGACGCTAAAAAGTGGATTGAAGAAAACTATCACCGCATTGATTGGAATGCAAGTATTAAGAAAGATTTTGGGAGGTAGAAAAATGATAAAGGTTACAACGGGCGATGTAATTAGACAATTGGTATCAAGAGGCGTATTCGAGTGGAAGAAAGATGCTGAATATCAGATTGGCATCAAAGATGAACAGATTGTTGTTAACAAAGATGGATCGGCTGAAATTGCCTATCTAGGTAACACCTTAGAAAGTGTTATTCAGTTAGCCGATATGTTTAAAAAGGTAGGTACTAAGGAACAGCAAGAGCAAATTAACGCAGCACTTACAGATTTAGTAACGATTGGAGATCGCTGGAATGAAGCGTAAGAAGACAGATTGGCTGGTTGCAATTGTGTGTTCAGAAGTAATTGCAGCAGGGGTTATATGTATCACTATGTTGGGCTATTACTTCTGGAGAATATTCCTTTAAAGGAGGTGGGATAGATGACATTAGAAGCAAGATTAATCAGCAATAGCAACGCATTTTTTGCTAGACAAGATAAGTCACCACTAGATGTTGATGAGTACCAGAAACAATTCGAAATTGCTTTAATGCAACAAAAAAAGCCGTTACCGACTGCAAATCAGTAACGACTAATCAAAGGTTTTATAAATTAAATTACTAAGGAGTATTTTACCACAATGGTCGAAATTATGACACCCGTACAAGCTGCCACTTATAGAGAGCAGCGATTGAAAAAAGAACAAAGAAATTTAGCAAAACAAGGTATTAGTTCAGCAATGGAAGGCAAAAGCCTTGTAACCATTGGTGATGCAAATCAGGATTATTTAAGTTTTAAACATTTCGTTACAGCTCAAATTTTTAGATTGGGTATCGATACTTATATGGGTCTTACAGGTTGGGACGACAAAAGAGAATTAATTGAAGAGCTTGCCAGTGTAGAAGATCCCAATGATGATCTTTGGAAAGAGGATGTACTAGATTATTTTGACGGATTTGAGGGGAACTACTGATGAAAGAAATTTCAACAAAATTAGATGAAACTAGTCCTGATTATAAAGTTAAATTTACTCCAGCCTCAATTGAGTTTGACGATTATGGAAAGCTTAAAGAAGAGACAGATGAAATATATAAGAGATATAACGGCTATGTTGTTGTTCCTGAAAATCTAAAAGGGGATAGAGCAATTGCTGCTGATTTAAATAAAAAAGCTAAGGCTTTAAAGGCTGCTAAAAGTACTGTTAGAAAGCAAGCATTAAAACCCTTAGATGAGTTCAATGAGCAGATGGACGCCTTAATTGATGAGATTACAGATGTTTCTGGTCAAATTCATCAAGGATTGAAGGACTATAGAGAGCAAGGTATTAAGTTAAGACACGAAGCTAATATTAAGCACATCGACAAAATGGCTGAAAAGTTTGGTCTTACTCATGAAGATATAGCCTATGACGCTAAATGGGATAACAAGTCTAATAACTGGAAGAAGATTGAAGAAAACATCAATCAACTTTTAGAAAAGGCAGCACAAGAACGTGATTTCAAAAATGAAAAAATCACTTTAATTACAGAAGCTGCTGAAAAAGAGCAAATTTTACCAGATAGTTATATCAATTTGATTGATGATCTAACTATTTCTGAAATATTAGCTCGAATTAAGAATGATGGAAAACGTCAAAGAGAACTAAGTTTAAAAAAAGATGAGCCTATCAAGCAACAAGTTAAAGGCAATTCAGTAATTGATACGACTACTGGAGAAGTAGTTGGCGAAACAAAAGTTGCTTATCTAAAAATTACTGGATCAGATGAACAGATGAAAAAGTTAGTCGAATTTATAAAAAGTCAAGGATTAAAAGTAGAACCAATTGAGAGGTAATAAAGATGGAGTTTGTCGGAGAAGTAAAAGATCGTGCAAGTTGGGCATTACACTTCGCACAAGTTAAAGCTAATATCAAACAACCACAAAGAAGTCATAAGGTTCAAGTATCAGGAAAAACTAAAACTGGTAAGCCTTATACGTATGAATACAAGTATGCAGACTTAGCAGACGTTGATAAATCAGTTATGGAAGCCACTAAAAAAGTTGTTGATGATAAAGGCAATGTACAGTTTACTTACTTTTTTGATGTTAACAACACGGATCAAGGTGTAGATGTACAAACCATTCTAGTAGATGTATCTGGCTTTTATGCTGTCACAAATAAAGTTTGGTTTAAAAACTTTAATGTGGGAGACGCACAGAAAACAGCTAGCTTAATCAGTTATGCTAAGCGTTATTCCTTAAGTGCAGCTTTTGGAATTGCTAGTGAAGATGACGATGATGCGCAGGACGTAAAAAATATTGAAGAGCCTAAAGTCTTATCTAAACAAGAGTTAGATAATTACACGGTTTACTATAACGGAATTAAAGCTAATCTAGCTGAATTATATCAAGAAGCTGTAGATGGAATTGCTGATGCTCAAGATTGGATTAGAGGATCACATACTCCGCAGGACGCCCAAGCCATTTATCAGTTAAATCAAAGTTACAAACGGCGTGAAAAAGATAAGCAAGAGGCTTTAAAGAAAGCCGAAGAGGAAGCTAAAAAAGAAGAAAAATTAAGAGAAGCACAGCGAAGTGAAGAGAAGCCAAAACAAGAAGATGTATCCAATTTATTCGGAACATTACCTGCTGACGGGGAATACATCAAATAGGAGGTCAAAATGGGTAGAAGAATGTACAGCGATAAGATTGTTGAAACTGATAAATTCTTAGATATGCCCGTATCTAGTCAAAATCTATATTGGCACTTATGTATGCACGCAGATGATGATGGATTTTTAGGAAATCCTAAAACTATAGTTAGATCAATTGGTGCACAACAAGACGATTTAAAAATTCTAGTTGAAAAGGGATACGTAATTGTATTTGAAGATGGAGTAATTGCTATAACAGACTGGTTCGTTCATAACTACATTCCTAAAGATCGCTATCATGAAACAGTTTATAAAGAAGATAAAAAACAACTTGAGCTGTCCGAAACCAAGCAATACCGCCTTGTTACAAGAAAGCCGATTGTTCAGGATACAAAAAGTAAACAAGTTGTAGACAACATGGATACATCTTGTATACAAGATGATAACAAAGTGTATACCGAAGATAAGTTAAGTAAAGATAAGTTAAGTAAAGATAATAATATATATAAATTGTCGAGTTCAGAGAACATCGACACCGATCCAGAACAAAAATCTCAAAAAATACCTTACGAAAAAATTATCGATTACTTAAACAGAAAGACTAATTCACATTATCGTCCAACTTCTAAAGCTACTAGGCGACTAATTAAAGCTAGATACAACGAGGGCTTTACTGATATTGACTTTAAGTCTGTTATAGACAAGAAGTGTGCTGAATGGCTACAAGATGGCAACATGGTTCAGTACTTAAGACCAGAAACTCTTTTTGGAACTAAGTTTGAAGCATATCTAAATCAGCCAGATACAGGACCTATTCCACGAAACAATTTTAGAAATAAGCCAGTTCGAAGGGCTACAAACTGGGATAAGGTTCAGCAACAACAATCGCAAACAACACTACAAATGACGCGAGAAGAACGTAACGCAATTTTCAGAGAGTACGGGAGGTAACCACCATGCAAAATAGGCTAAAGAAATTGAGATTGGAAAAGAGATTAACTCTTGCCGATATACAAGCTAAAACCAACATTGATTTTAGAATTTTAGAAAATTTCGAAAAAGGATTGGAAAATGGAATACATAACTCTTTAGCAATTTGGCAAAAGTTGGCTAACTTTTTAGAAGTTCCAATTGAGTACCTAATGGGATTAAACGACGATAGCAAGACATTAACTGTTAACGACTTGAACCCAGCCAAAGAAGATGCTTACGAGCGTATTACGGATATGCTATGCGAAGATGAGGACGATGAAGATGAATAACGAATTAATCAAAGTAACGGTCAAGAATGACCAGCAACTAGTTAGTGCTAGAGATTTATATAAGGGATTAGGTATCAAGCGAAGATTTTCCGCTTGGTGGGAACAGAACAGCAATGACTTTAAAGAAAATAGTGATTTCCAACGTGTACTTATAAGTACACCTAGAGAAAACCGCGGTAGCATTGAGCTTCAGGACTATGCACTCACAATTGATATGGCTAAGCAGCTGTGTCTTTTGAGCCGTACCTCAAAGGGCAAGGAATATCGAGAATACTTAATCGAAGTTGAAAAGAAGTGGAATAATCCGGACATGATTATGCAACGCGCCTTAACTATCGCTAACAATCGGGTGAAGTTGCTGGAAACTGAAAAGAGAGAACTAAAAGAAACAAATGCTAGACAAGCAGCTAAGATTGCTAAAGATGCTGACGATGTGGTTTTTGCCAAGGCTATTAGATATAGCCATCATGCAATCCCTGTTGGCGAATTAGCTGAAATTTTAACTCAAAACGGTTTTGTGATTGGAAGAAATCAACTATTCCAATTACTTAGAGAAGAAAAATATCTTTCAAGTTTTAATCATAGCTGGAACGTGCCAATGACACAGATGGTTAAAAGAGGTCTGTTTAGAATTACACATAATTTGACCAGAGATGGCAGAGGATATTCTCAAACATGGGTAACACCTAAAGGTCAGAAATACATTATTAACAAAGCGCTAAGAGGAAAATTTGATGATATTTATCAAAAAGTTATGGTATCAACCTTGAACGTTTAGAAAGGACTAGCACGATGAACGAAATTGAAAATATTAAAGCCGGTTTGACTTATCTTTTAGATATTAACGATTTGAAGAACAATGTAACGGTAACCAAAGATGGCAAGTCGCATTCTATGAATGTGAAAGATTTGAAAGAAGCAAATTATGATGTTCTTTTACAAATTGCTGAATTATTAGGTATGGATGTTAATAACTAGGAGAACAGAATGCTTGAAGAAAATCACGATTTAGAGAAAATCATCGAAGATGCTAAACAATATCGCTGGTACTCAGTTCCTGATATGTACGTGGTTGAGATCTTAGACACAACAGGTCGCTCAGCTGGATATGCCAAGTCGATATTTATCGACAAGAAAGAGGCAGCAAAAGTTGCTAAGAAGCTCCATGGAGTAGTAAGGCAGGTAAGTCAAAATGAGTAAAACCCAGCTAAAACCAAAGTGGTATGCAATGTATAGAGGTGACACATTCATTGATCTTGGTACAGCAGATTATTTAGCTGAAAAGTATCACAAAAAGAAACAATCTCTGTTGTACTTGTCGAAACCTGCATATCACAGAAACGCATCGAAAAATAGTCAAAGATTAACACTGTACAAAATGGAGGATTAACAATGGAAATTATTGATAATCGCACAAAGAAAGAAGAGTGGCGCTTGGGTGATGTACTTGTATCTGGGAGCGCTCAATTAACAGGCTTAATTGTAAAAGATAACAATGGAAAATATTGCTTAATAGATATTACTCCTGACGAATCTGGAAACTACAGCACCATGGAAGGTTGTTACTATGGCGATAGTTGTGAAAATTTAGCAGAACTTTATTGCAAAATGGGTCCCAATTGGCACAAAGTAAACGCAAAGCTGGTGATCGAATGACAGTAGCAACTAGAGAAAAATGTCCATATTGTCAGGGCGTAAAAAGAATTAGAGATGATCTAGTTCATTATACTTTCAGACATATTTTGCAAATTCAAAATGGTGATGAATTATGGTCAATAGTAATTACCAATAAGAACGAATATAGAACCATGGCTTATATTGAATACTGTCCTAAATGCGGGAGGAAACTATGAAAAAAATTAAAGTAGAAAAAGATAGTGTAGAAGAGAGTTATCGTTGGGCTTATGGCTGGCGAGTGGTAGATGGGAAGTGTTCTCCACCTGCAAGGAACTTCCCTTTACCAGATTTTGTTCAAGCAAGAATTGATTGGCTATCTGATGAAGTGAAACGTGGCGGCTTAACTTTTCAAGGTGCTTTCAGAATTTTGTTGGATATTGATGATGAAAAGGCCCTGAAAGAGGACTGGGAACTTGGAGCTGCAAGTGACTATATGCCAGTTAGCGATAAGTATCGAGAATGGTTGCAAGATCCAATTCTTCACGATATTAGACAAGTTGCAGTTATGGTGGGGTTCATTTATGCCTGATTGGGTTTTTGCAGCAGCATTCTTAATTCTGCTAGCTATAGTAATTTTGGTAGTAGGAGCGATGTAAATATGATTTTTAAATTGGAAGAAGATTTACCTTTTGATATACAGGGAAATTTAAATGAATACTGGTTAAATATCTTGGAAAGGAATAATTTCAAAGTAATTGAAATTAATAAAAAAACACGTGAACTTGAGTACCGAATAGAACTTATGAGTCTTGATGATCTACGGAAATTACAGAAAAAAATCGGATTAAACTTGACAATTTCGTTTGAAGACGATGAAGGCACAAACGAAGTTGATGGGATTATTACAATTTAGGAAATTAAGTATATGAGAGTTAACTTTACGATTGAAGGACCGCCGATTGGTAAGGCAAGACCGAGAGTTACTAGGACGGTAACTTACACGCCAGCTAAGACTGCACGATATGAGGATTTAGTCAGGTATACAGCGATTAATAGTTTCAAAGGAATATTTGATAAAGATGAACCTTTAGACGTTAAGATCATGGCATATTTTGAAGTACCGAAGAGTTTAAGCAAGAAACGTAAGGCTTTATGTTTAGCTAACCAAGAACTGCCAACTAAGAAGCCTGATGCTGATAACGTGGGCAAAATCATCATGGACGGCATGAACCCAAAGATGAGGCGTGATAAACGACTTCACAAAATGGTTGAAGTTATGAGAGGTGTTTATCATGACGACAAGCAAGTAACAACCTTGTTAGTCAAAAAGAGGTATGCCGAGCGTGCAAGAGTTGACGTGAGGATTAAGAGAGATATGGGTGATTAGATGCAAAAAATTGATTTGAGTCTGGTAAGTAAATTTGTAGATGCAAGCATCGCTAACGATAAGAGATTGGCTTTGAAGTTAGCAAAAAAGATTGCTGAACAGCATAACTGTTCTTTGAGTTTTGAACTTGACACTTTAGACTGGAGCGCAAATTGGTTGAAAAGTGATGAAAGAGTGACTACTCAATCTATGGTTCGGGAGCTGAGAAAGTATGAAGCATAGTGCAGAATTAATCAGTATAGCAGGGATGCTAATTTGCTTAGGTGCTGTCGGATTTGTGGTGTTTTGTCTATGAGCAATAATTTGAAGTATCAAAAAGGCAAGTGGTATCACGTACAAGAAGACGGTTCACTTAAGCCAGTAGATTATGACAAAGAAGTTGAAGAGTATTACAAGAAATGGAGAGATAACTATGGCAATTGAGTTAAAGATTGGGGCTAGAGGAACGAGAGAAGATTTTGAAGACACATATACTAGAAGTTTCTTAGAAGATAACGGTCTGTTTAAATTTGATCCAAGAAAGTTTACAGTTAACTGTGTGTGGGGAGTTCATACTAAATACGGCTATATGTGTTCTTTCAGTTATGATGACATTTTGACATACATGGGCGATGGTGTCTGGGACTTAAGAGTAGCTGAAGAAACAAAAATAACTGATGAAGAGTTGAAGAGAGCATTATCAGAACCTGACAAGGAGTTCTAGCAATGCAACTATACGGGCATGAAGTAAATCCTTATACGTATAAGGATTTTAAGACAGAACAACTTAAGAATTTTAGATCAATGCTTAAATCAAACATCAAGAATTTTGAAAATATTATAGAGCCAACAATCGAAGAAATGATTGACGAAGATAAAGCTGAGGAGCTGCTGCCTTTGATTGAGCATGAAATTAAAGTGAGGTCGAATGATGGACGAAACTAGGAACGATTTAGAAGTAGGCAATGAAACAGCAGTCATGATGTACTTGAACATCTTAAAGTATGCTAAGCATCATTGTCCCGAAGATGAAGATCCTTATGAGATCACGGATCGAATATTTACTGATATGTTCGCAGCGAATAAAGCAAGTAATTAAACAACTAGAAGACGAGAGGGAGTGTAAGTGTGTATCAGATTGACTTAGGATTACAGCCAAATTTAAGGGCTACAGCTAAAAGGGTGGATAAGTTCCTGACTATTAATTTTCAGAGCTATCTTAATTTAGCTGGCTTACATCGTAATCAGCTTACAAGCCCTCAATTATCTTTTGCACCTGGATCGACAAACAAAAATGGCGTTGAAAAGAACTTTATTGACGAAGCACAAGACGATATTGATATTGCTGATCCTGCTAGGAAGGTCTGTGCAGCGATTTATCGGACGATGGATAATTGCACTGATACATCATTAAAGCCTTACAGACGTATCTTAATTGGAACTTACATTGACCAGTTACGTATCGTTGATGTAGCAGCTACAGTTAATTTGTCGACTAGGTCAATTGATACTAAGAAGATTAATGCTCAGTGTGAGTTCGCTGATAGATGGCTTTACTGGAAAAAATACTTTGGTGTTAATGATTTACCCGACTTAAGAGTTTTCAGTCAAAAGGTCAAAACAGTATGGCCGGATAAAATTAAGATCCGGAAAAATTAGTCGTGCGTAAAGCTTGCGTAAACCTTGCGCGCTGCTTGCGTTCATTTCATGATAAATTGTTATTGTCGAAAGATTAGACGTGGTGGTTACGATCTTTCGACTTCACCTTGATACGTGCGGTACGTTTGAAAGAATATCTCCTTTCGAAATTAATACAAGATCTTAATTTGTTCGGTAAGTAACAGATTAAAAGTAACCGTTCTTGGTAGACGTTAGCAGTCGTTCAATTCGACTGGCGGTTATAGCCTGACTAAACTCAGGCGATAAACATTCCTCTAAATGACTTTTATTTTTAGTTTTTAGCTTACAATTCTTTTATTTTTTACTTTTTCTTATTTATTTGACTCAGGCACTCAGGTTCGAATCCTGATTGCTTGATAGCCTAGGCGGTAGTCCATTATTGGCTATTGTATATAATAGTTGCCTAGGTAAATGACGCCTATGCCATGACCCTCAACGGTTTCGAGGAGAGCGTGGGAAGAGCTGGGGCGTTGTTGGCTGGCCCGCAGCAGCAACTGCCGTGGGTAGAGTGGCACAATTTGGAATTTAGAAAGAAAAGAGGAATTTTCTTTCACAACTATGTAGCGGGGTTCAATTCCTCGCCTGCCCATTGCCTGTCGGAAAGCAGGCGTAAAAATAATATTATTTAGATCACGAATATATTTTGTTTGTCTGATTTTAATTTACAGAATTGCATCTGGTTTAGCTCTGTACCTAACAGAGCATTCTAGGACTATAGCCAAATTGGTAAGGCATCAGGTTTTGATCCTGTGTATTGTTGGTTCGAGCCCAGCTAGTCCTATAGATTAGCTCGTTTTTTGTTTTATAGTGTTTATTTCAAGGAATAGGAGTTAAGTATGAAAGTTGAGACAGTTTCAATTAATAAGATTAAACCTTATGAGAACAACCCTAGAAATAATGATGATGCAGTTGACGCTGTAGCTAATTCTATTAAGGAATTTGGCTGGCAACAGCCCATAGTTGTCGATAATGGGGGGGTAATCATAGCTGGTCATACACGGTACAAGGCTGCTAAGAAATTGGGCTATAAAGAAGTTCCAATTGTGGTTGCAGATAGCTTCGATTACTGGCAAAGGTTTAATAACTGTGAACCTATTGTTGATCTTCATAAATATAAGTAAGGGTACTTTGAAGGTATAATTATGGTACTTCAATAGTCTTTAGGTATGGTTAAATATATATTGTGAGTTAATGAAAATTAATTCACCGCATTAATAGAATTCCTCTCTATATTTATGTATTTAACATTTAGGCTATTGCTCTGTGTTAGCTGCGCATACATGCATTCTTTAAGAATGTCCTTTAAGAGCATAATTATGATTAGCTTTAGTTTTGAAATGCTTAGTTTTAAGCCACTAAGGCTAATCTTTATAGCAACTTAGTTCAATGGGAGAACAAAGCGTGTACAGTTAAACAATGTGCTTGAGAAGGTGGTTCGATTCCATCAGTTGCTGTAGTCCTTTTTAGGACTAAATAATTCCATTCGTTTCAAAAAGTCAAGTCTTTTAATTAGGCTTGACTTTTTTATAATTATTTTTGAAACGAATGGAGGCTAAATAAAATGAATGTTTTTACAAATAATATTATTGATGGTTATATAAGATGGAATAAAAACAATATGATTAGCAAAAATTTTACATGCGGTTACTGTGGAGCGTATGTTTCTAGTGATAAAGGAATGCCTCTTGTAGATCAAGGTAGAGTAAATCCGACAGAAAGTATTGGTGTGTATATATGTACTAATTGTTATATGCCTACTTTTATTTATGATGATATTCAAGTACCAGGAAATAGATATGGGGTAGCAGTTAGTGGAGTTCCTAAAGATGTAAACGATGTTTATGAAGAAGCTAGAAGTTGTTACGGTGCAAATGCTTTTACTGGAGTAGTTCTATTGTGCAGAAAGTTATTAATGCATGTTGCTGTAGATTTAGGGGCTAAAGATAATCTTAAATTTGTTGAATATGTAAATTATTTAAATGAGAATCATTTTGTAAGTGTTAAAAGTCATGATTGGGTTGATCAAATTCGAAAATACGGCAACGAAGCAACTCATGAAATACAAGTTAATACTAAAGAAGATGCACAAAAGATTATAAAGTTTTGCGAAATGATATTAAAAATGAATTATGAATATCCTTCGGAGATAAATGATTCGAATGATGGGAAAAATAATTAATTTTATAATGACTAGTCGAAAGGCCAGCTCTTTTTTTATGAAGGCTTTTATGAAATTTTTAGCAGTAGTTCTAAAATATTTACCATTGTTGGACTTAGTTAGCTTAAATTTATATTCATCTCAAAGAATAAATCCTATTATTTCGAAATTGATTTTTTTATAATTGTTATTGAGGTGATTTTATGACTGCTTTAAATGCTGAAATTAGTCCTAATAGTATTATTTTATCTATGGATACTTTAGCATCGAGAAAAAACAACAACGGAAAAACTATTCCATCTTACTTTACTCAAAAATTTGAATATTATCCTTTTACTCAAAGCATATTGTGTGGAACTGGAGATTTTTCAATTATTAGACTAGCTTTTGATAGATCTAGATCAATTTTATCGAAAGAAGTTAAAACATTTAGTCTAATAATTCGAGATGTTTTAAAAAATAATATTGAAAAAGTAAATACAGACACAACAATTTATATCTTCGGCTTTGATGAAGATATGAATACACATGCTTATGCTCTTAGGAGCACTAATAAATTTGGTATTCAGGAGATCGCAAGTTATTCAAATCCTAATTGGATATTAAAGCCTCAGTGTGAAGAAGCGATAGATTATTTGCTTAATAGCGATTCAAATAATAAAATTCATATATTCAAAGAACTAATGAAAATCGAAAAAAATATTGACGACAAAAAAACTAAAGAAAGGGTTGGGATTGGTGGTCAAAATATTTTAATTAATTTAGTAGCTAAAGATGGAGAGATATTATCTAGCATTAATATAATTGATGAATTTGAAGATTACGATAAACAATATAAGTTTTGTCTGGAAAATTTATGATTTTTAAGTCAGCATAAGCTGACTTTTATTTTGTCTAAATTAAGGTGGTGGTGAGATGTTTTGGAACGGAAGTTAACAACTAAACAAAAAATATTTTGTGATGAGTATATAAAGTCTGGGAATGCTAAAGAGGCAGCCATTAAAGCGGGATATTCTCCAAAAACTGCTAAATCAATTGGTCAGGAAAACCTGACTAAACCTGACCTGAAAGCTTATATTGACGCTAAAATGGCTGAAATTGAGTCACATAAGATCGCTGATGCTAAAGAAGTGTTGGAATTTTATACTAAAGTACTCCGAGATGAAGTTGTTGAAGAAGTTCCAATGTCTACTGCTGATGATGTGGTTGTAATCAAAAAGAAGCCTTCTTTCAAGGACAAAATTACAGCTTCAAAAGAAATTATGAAGCGCTATCCATTAGTCGATCCTATTGAGAAACAAAAACTTCAAAAACTTATTGCAGATACTCGTATATCGGAAGCAAAGGCTACAGTTGCTGAACGATTAGGCAATGAAAGTGATGACAAGCTTGATGAACTTATGGATAAGTTGATAAAAGCAAGTGAAAAGTCCCAAGAATGAAGATGGTATAATTATTATGAAAATAAAAAAAGCCCTAGCGGTGCTGGTGACACCCTAGAGCTAGGTAATCATAGAAAGGTATGATCACATGAATAATAATATAGAAATTTGGAAAGACGTTCAAGGCTATGAGGGGCTTTATCAGGTGTCAAATCTTGGAAGAGTAAAAAGTTTGTATAAAAATACTAAGATTCTTATGCCTAGATTAAATAACCGTGGGTATCAGTATGTAATGTTTTTTAAAGACAAAAAATATAAGCATTTTTTAGTTCATAGATTAGTAGCACAAGCTTTTATCCCTAATCCTAATAAGTTACCTCAAGTAAATCATATTGATGAAAATAAAGAAAACAATTGTATTAGCAATTTAGAATGGTGTACAAACATTTATAACAATCTATATCGTGGCAAAGTTAAAAGAGCTGGAATAAAGAACGGTATATGTGTTGCTCAATATAATTTAAAAGGCAAATTAGTTAAAGTGTGGAATTCTGCGCATGAAGCTTCTAAAGAAGGCTACAATGCTAGCCACATAAGAGAGTGTTGCTTAGGACAAGCACAAACTCATAATAATTATATGTGGCGATCAGTCAGTAACAATCATGTAATTAAAAAGATTGAGCCATATCAAAAAACAAGTTTTACTAATCGTTCAGATTTAAGTGAAAACATTGGTCAATATGATATTGATGGCAATTTGATAAAGGTTTGGCCATCAATAAGAGAAGCTTCAAGAAAAGGATTCGATCGTAGCAGTATTTCATATCATATAAAAAATAAAAAACCATATAAAGGTTATATTTGGAATTTAATGAAATAATAATGTCATTAAACGATTTATTTACAAAAAAACAACAAAAGGTACTTCAATCTTATTTGAATGATGATTGGAAGTATCTTTTTTTAATTGGTGCGGTTCGTTCGGGTAAAACATATATTTCAAATTGGATGTTTTTACTTGAGTTAAAACGAGTTGCAAAGTTAGCAAAGACAAATAATGTTAAAAGACCGATTTATATATTAGCTGGGTATTCTAGCAATTCAATTAATACAAATATTATTGCGTCAATTGAGAACGAGTTTGGTATAAATATACCAGTTGATAGACATGGTCATTATCATTTGTTTGATGTAGAAATTGTTCCGGCTTATACAGGTTCAATACGTGGTATTGGTTCTATTCGTGGAGCTACTGCGTATGGTGCTTTGATTGATGAAGGAACGCTTGCAGATCAGGGCGTTTTTCAAGAAATAATTAATCGTTGTTCTATTGAAGGTGCAAGAATTGTGGTTACTTCAAACCCTGATGCACCAACAAATTTTATTAAGACTGAATATATTGATAATCATGACCCAAAAGCGAGAATCAAAGTGTTTAATTTTACAATCTTTGATAATACTTTTTTATCTAAAGATTACGTGGATGCTTTAGTGGCTGCTACACCTTCTGGAATGTACACAGATCGAACGATCTATGGTAAGTGGGTTAGTGCCGAGGGGCAAATATTTAGTGATTTCAATATTGAAACTATGACTATTACAACTGATCAACTACCAGAAATGGTTAAATACTATGCCTCGATTGACTGGGGTTTTGGTAAAGGTCATAAAGGAGTTATTCAACTTTTTGGTGATGATGAAAATGGAACAAGTTATTTGATCAAAGAATGGGCACATGAGCATAGATTCATTGATTATTGGATAGATGTTGCCAAAGAAATTAAACAAAAATATGGGAATATCGTCTTTTGGGCTGATTCAGCTCGTGTTGATTATGTGAATCAAATGCAAGCTAATGGTATCAATTGTATTAATGCCAATAAAAATGTATTGAGTGGTTTGGAATTTGTAGATAGTTATTTCAAACAAGGAAAGTTAATCATTAATAAAGATGAAGCTGATAATTTATTAAACACTATTTTCAATTATGTTTGGGACGATAAGAAAGAAGCTCCTCTAAAAGAAGATGATGATAGTGAGGACTGCTTAAGATATGGAATTTATTCAGAACATTATGAAGGAGGGGGGTTCGTGCCTTGGAATTAGATGCTTTAAAAAAGTTAATTCAAAATACTTCAACAAGTAGAAATGATCTAATTAATAATTACAAACAAGCAGTGAATTATTATGAAAATAAGACTGATATCACTACCAGAAACAACGGTAAAGCTAAGCTTAATAAGGAAGGTAAAAAAGATCCTTTAAGAAGTGCTGATAATCGCATTCCATCAAACTTTTATCAGTTGTTAGTAGACCAAGAAGCAGGTTACGTTGCTTCTGTTTTTCCTGACATTGACGTTGGAAAAGATGCCGATAATAAGAAAATTATTGATGTCTTAGGCGATGATCGTGCGTTGACGCTTAACGGCTTATTAGTAGACAGTTCGAATGCTGGTCGAGCTTGGTTGCACTACTGGATTGATGAAGATAACAATTTCAGATATGGCATTATTCAACCTGACCAGATCACACCAATTTATGCGACAACGCTAGATAATAAGCTGCTGGGTATTCTGAGAAGCTATAAACAGTTAGATCCTGATAGTGGTAAGTACTTTACAGTTCACGAATACTGGACGGATAAAGAAGCACAATTCTTCAGGACAAGCGCAACCGATAGCACAGTGATTGAGCCTTACAATATCATTACTTCTTACGATCTAAGCGCTGGCTATGAAACAGGACAGTCAAACACCTTAAAACACAACTTTGGACGAGTTCCTTTTATTGAATTTCCTAAAAATAAATATCGCTTGCCTGAACTTAACAAGTATAAGGGGTTAATTGATGCTTACGATGACATCTACAATGGATTTATTAATGACTTAGACGATGTCCAAACTGTAATTCTCGTCTTAACCAACTATGGTGGTGCTAGCTTAGAGCAGTTCATGAACGATCTAAGAGAATATAAGTCTATTAAGATCAATAACGCAGGTAATGGCGATAAGAGTGGCGTTGATAAGCTCCAAATTGATATCCCTGTTGAAGCCCGTGACGATGCACTTAAGATAACCCGTGATAACATTTTCTTGTTTGGTCAAGGAATTGATCCAGCTAACTTTGAGAGTTCAAATGCTTCTGGTGTAGCAATCAAAATGCTATATTCTCACTTAGAATTAAAGGCTGCTAAAACACAAACTTACTTTGAACATGCTATTAATGAGTTGGTTCGTGCAATTATGCGTTACCTTAACTTTTCAGATGCGGACAAGCGCCATATATCGCAACATTGGACGAGAACTAAGGTAGAAGATAGCTTAACTAAGGCTCAAATTGTTTCTACAGTAGCCAATTACAGTTCAAAAGAAGCAGTTGCTAAAGCTAATCCTATTGTTGATGATTGGCAGCAAGAACTGAAAGACTTAGCCAAGGATAGAGAAGAAAATGATCCATATTCTAAACAAGCTGACGAGTTAAACGGTAAAGGCGTAGACGATGAAGAGTAGTGACTACTGGCGTCAACGTGCTATTGCTGAAAAGAAAAAGCAACTTGAAGCGTCAGCAGATTATGAAGCGGCTATGCAAGTTAGACTAAGACGGTTAGAGCATGAATTCGAAAAAGAAGCATTAGTTTACTTACAGCGATATGCTAATGAGAATAATGTCGGCTTAAAACAAGCTGCTAGCGTCTTAGGAAGTATTAACACAACTAAATGGTCGATGACCTTAGAAGAGTTTGAACGTAAAGCTAAGGCTGGTGGTTATGATAAAGAGCTAAACGCCGAATATTACAAGAGCCGTATTTACAGACTTCAACAGTTGCATGACCAGATGGTTGAGTTTTCTAAAAAGTATGGCATGGCTGAACAACTAAAAATGCAAAAAGGTTTAGCCAAACAGTATCAGAATAGCTATTACTTACATGCTTATGATAAGTACCGAGCTACTGGTCAACTGGATATCAAGCTAAATCATTTCAACGAACAGCAATTAGAAAATATTGTTTACAGCCCTTGGAAAGGTAGCGATTTTAGCAAGCGAATTTGGAAAGAATACACTGAAATTCTTCCTGATGAGTTAACTGACACAATGCTAAGAGCAACTTTATTTGGATATTCTCCAAGCAAGGTTGTTTCAATGATGAGAGATCGTTTTAAGAAGGTTTCTGATCGAGATTTGCATAGGCTGGTTACTACTGAAATGGGACACGCTGCCGAAGAAGCAACAGCACAGTTCTATAAAGATAGCGATATTGAGCAATACCAATACTTAGCCACATTAGAAAGCCACACTTGTGACCAATGCACCCACTTAGATGAGCGCATTTTTAATGTCAAAGATAAAAAAGAGGGTATTAACTATCCTTTAATTCACCCATATTGCAGATGCACGACTGTTCCTTACGATAAAGACTTGCCAGACGTTGAAACTCGTTGGAGTAGAGATCCGAAAACAGGTAAAGGACGCTATGTATATCGAAATGCTTTAGATTATAGTGAGTGGAAAAAGCTTTCCAATGTTAAGATACTCAACTTATCACTACCTACACCAAAATTGACATGGGACGAAGAAGCTGCAATTCATAAATATAATTCTTTTGAGTCTTACGGTTTAAATGCGGACTTAAGAGCAGGCAATACATTGTCACCAGCCGAAGAAAAGTTAAAACATGATTTAGATACTGCTCTGGATAAAATTCCATACTATTCAGAAGACGAACCACTTAGTCGCTCTTTATATTTTGAAAGCAGGGATGATATAATGGTCGATTATGTTAATAAAGCTTTGACTCAAGGATACATTCAAGAGCCAAGTTATACGTCTTCAAGTGCTGGTATGGTATATAATCCAGAAGATGATTTACGAGTTGTAATTTTAAAAAGTCATAGTGGACATGATATTAGAAAATTTAATGATGTTGAAGGTGAAGTATTATTTAAGCGAAATACAAGATTTGATGTATTGAGATTAAATATCATAGATGGTAAACCATATATTGAGGTGGTTGAACATGAAGAAAATGACTAAATATAATCTCAGCAATGAAGAATTTTTAAATTACATCAAATCAATTCCTAAATCCCAATTTAACAATAAATCTCATATTGAGTATTTTAAAAAAGTTTATGAAGCAAAAAAGAAATCAGGCAGTGATTACTCTAAAGAAGAAAAATATTTAAAGGAAAATGGAGTAAAGTTAGATGATTAAACAAGTCGTTGATATAATCAACGGCTTTTATTTTGACCTGAGTAAGTCGTTAAACTGCTCTTTTTGTATGCCCTTATGAGAGGCGAACTCGTATAAAACGTGTGAAAGGATAGAACAATGAAAAGAAAACAATTAGAAGAGCTTGGATTACAAGAAGAGCAGATTAAAAAGATCATGGATTTAAACGGCGAGGATATTCAAAACGCTAAGGATAAAGCAAGTGCTAGCAATGCTGAAATTTTAGAAGAGAATAAAGCCCTTAAGTCCCAGATGAGTGAAAGAGATAAGGATTTAAAGAAGTTGCGTGCTCAAGTTAAGGATAATGAAGACTTAACTAAGCAATTTAATGATCTAAAGAGCAAGTATGACAAGGATACAGCTGACCTTACTCAAAAACTTGCTACCAATCGTTTGAACAGCGCAATTGACCAATCATTAAGCAAAGCTAATGTTCGCAATAACAAGGCTATTAGAGGTCTTTTGAACATGGACGAAATTAAGCTTGATGATGATGGCAATTTGACAGGTTTAGACGATCAAATTAAATCTTTACAGAAATCTGATGGTTATTTATTTGATGAAGGTAGTAAGCAAGATTACCAACCAAATAATGGAAAACCTGCTAACGCTGATCCGGTCCAGGCAATGGTTGATATATTTAAAGGAGAACATAAATAATGGCAATTAATTACGCTGATAAATATCAAAAAGCAGTTATTGATGGTTTTTATCCAGACGTTTTATATTCAAGCGCTTTATGGCAATCACCATCTAACAATACAATTAACTTCTTAGATGCAAAACATATTAAAGTTCCACGGTTATCAATTTTATCTGGACGTCAAGACCGTGAAAGACGTACTATTACGCAACCAGCAGCCAATTACTCATTGGATTATGATGTTTATGAATTAACTAATGAACGTTACTGGAGTACATTAGTCGACCCATCAGATATTGATGAAAGTAATCAATTATTATCAATTGCTAATATCACTAGACAATACAACTTAGATAGTAAAATGCCTGAAAAGGATAGAGAAATGTTTTCTAAGTTGTTTAGTCAACGTCAGGCAGTTAATACTTCCGAAGGATTAGATCAAAATGCTGGTATCCACTCAGAAAGCTTAGACGCAAAAAACGTTTTAAAAGCTTACGATCAAATGATGCGTAACTTTGACCGTGCAAGAATTCCAGCCCAAGGACGTATCTTATACGTTGACACTGGTACTTATTACATGCTTAAGGACGCAGAAGCAATTAATAGAACAATTATCGTAAGTGATGCACAAAATATTAATCGTTCTGTACGTTCACTTGATGAAGTTACTATTGTTCCTGTGCCAGAAGATTTGTTCCAAACTAAGTTTGATTTCACTAACGGCTCTAAGACCGTTGATGATGCTAAGCAAATTAAGATGATGCTTATCTTCAATGGTGTTCAAATTTCTCCTGAAAAGTATGATTTCGTTGGATTAGATGCTCCAGCTGCTGCAAATTCCGGAAACTGGCTATACTACGAACAAAGTTATGATGATGTTCTTTTACTTAAGCCTAAATTTAAGGGGATTGAGTTCTTCGTGGCTGAAAAGGACGCAGATGGTGACTCTAATCCTGCTGGACGTAAGAAAACAACTGAAGAAGATGCTAAACCTAACGAAAACAACACTGTAGATGAAATCAAGGCCTACTTAGATAAGAATCACATTGATTACACTGGTAAGACCAAGAAAGACGAATTATTAACTTTAGTGAAGTAGGTGGTTAGATGGATAAATACCCACGATTTGAAGAGGTCAAAAAACATTTAGCTGATTTTCTGCCTAATACTGATAATGCACCTAACTATGACAGCGTATTGGAATTTACACTAGAAAAAGTTATTTCTGATGTTTCAATTTACACAAATATTCCAATTTTAGAGCTACCAGAAGAGCTTGAACCAACTATCTTAGGTTTAGCAGTACAAACTATTGACACTCATCAATGGCTAGTACCCAAAGATCAGCAAGTTGGTAATGTTCAGTCATTATCAGAGGGTGATACATCAGTTTCTTTTAGATCTCCAAGCGATATTTATTCAGCATTGCAAGCTACTAACACAATCACTGATAACTATGTGATGCTTTTAAATAATTTTAGAAGGTTAGCCCAATGAGTTACTTTAATGGCTTAAAAAATGCACTTCCTAAGCTATGGAATGATCGAGTTAAGATTGTGGGTACTCTTCCAACTAAACATGGCTACATTACTAATAATGAAGATGTGACTATTGTTGAAGATGAGCCAGCTAAGGTGGTTTTAAAAGGACAATCAGCTAGTGAACAGTCTTTCTTTGGTACTGACGAATATGATGCGAAATTGATTATTCGAAATGGCATTAAAATCCCTGCTGGTGCAGATATTTATGTGACTGATGTAAATGGTCAAGTGACTAAATATAAGCGTGCCAGCAAGGGCTATAGTGGCTATTTCAGCCATCAGGAAGTAGCAATGGTTAGGAGTGAGAAAGCATGAGTTTAGGACATGTTGACGATGCTCAATTTCAGCAATTCGCTAGTAGAGTAAGGCAGAAGATTGATAGTGGCTATGTAAAACAGGAGCTTGGAAAGAGTTCTAGACGTATAGGCACTCAATCACTACGAATTTTGGAAACAAACACTCCTGTAAAGCAAGGCAACCTTCGCAGATCATGGACGGCAGAAGGACCGACCTATGGTTGCGGTGGTTGGACGATCAAATTAATTAACAATGCTGAATATGCTTCTTACGTTGAAAGTGGTCACAGGCAGACACCTGGAAGATATGTACCATTACTGAAAAAGCGCCTGGTTAGAGATTGGGTGCCTGGTCAGTTTTACATGAAGAAATCTATTCCACAAATTCAAAGACAGTTGCCACAGTTGGTAACAGAGGGTCTGTGGGGGTTAAAGGACTTGTTTGAATGACAATAGTTGAAAGAATAGCTAAGCGAATATCAGAGATATTTCCTGATGTGACAATTTATTCAGAAAAACAGAAAAGCGGTTTTCAAGTGCCGTCATTTTATATCAGTAAGATAATGACAGTCACTAAGAGTCGCTTTTTTGATATTCAAGATAGAAGCTTGTCTTACTCAATAACATATTTTGCTAATCCAGATCGTCCTAATGCTGATATGGAAGAAGTAGAGCAAAAATTACTGAATAATTTTACAAGATTAGATGATTATGCAACTGTTAGAAACCGAGAAGCGACTATCAACCAAGATGATGAAACTTTAGTAATGAGTTTTGATTTGAGGTTAGAGATGTATCCGGTTCAAGACGGTGGAAAGCTAGAAAGGATTGAGTTTAATGGAGGAATCCAATAAAACGGAAACCGAGACTCCGATGGGCGAAATTAAAGCGCCTATTCAAGTTGAAGACGTTAAATTCACAAAACAAGCTTTGATTTCAAGTCCTAAGTTCTCAGTTATTGAACGGGATATTTTGAAATTAGCTTTAGATGATGACAAAGAATACACAATTGCCGAAGTTAAAAAGGCGATTGACAAATTTAAGGAGGGATTTTAATGGCAGGAGGAACTTGGAAAGCTCAAGATAAGCGCAGACCAGGCGCTTATATCAATGTCGTAGGTAATGGTCAAAGAGAAGCAGCTTCTTCTCTAGGTAGAGTGTTGTTAATTCGTGATAAAGGCTTAGGCTGGGGCAAGAATGGTGTCATTGAAGTAGAAGCTAACAGTGATTTCACTAAGAAATTAGGTACTACTTTAGATGATCCATCTCTTACAGCTTTAAAGGAAACACTAAAAGGTGCTTCTAAAGTGCTTGTTCTTAACCCCAATGAGGGTACAGCAGCGACTTTGACTAAAGAAGGACTGCCTTGGACTGTTACTGCAAATTATCCAGGTGAAAAGGGTAATCAAATTACAGTGAGTGTTGAAGTTAGTCCAGCTGATCAGAATGCGGCTACTGTATCAACTATCTTTGGTACTAAGTTGGTTGATGAACAATCAATCAAGTTCAATGAATTAGATAAGTTCAAGGGCAATGATTACATCACTGCAAAAGTAGTCGAAGAGGGTAGTTCAAAGCCTGTAGCATTTACTAATGTTTCAGGCGCTTTGACTGGCGGTACTACTACTGAGTCTAATAAAGTTGAAAGCTTATTGAATGACGCTTTAGAAAATGAAGAGTACGCAGTTGTTACTACTGCTGGCTTTGAACCATCAAGCAACATGAACAAGTTGGTTGTGGAAGCAGTTAAGCGTCTCCGTGAAAATGAAGGTCGCAAGGTTAGAGGTGTAATTCCTACTGATGCAGATACTACTTATAACTATGAGGGTATTTCAACCGTTGTGAATGGTTACACTTTAAGCGATGGTACTAATGTAGATGTTAAAGATGCAACTGGTTACTTCGCTGGTATTTCCGCTTCTGCTGATGTAGCAACTTCTTTAACTTATTTTGAAGTTGAAGATGCTGTTTCAGCATATCCAAAACTTGATAATGAAAAGACAATTAAGGCTCTTGATGCTGGGCAAATTGTGTTCACTACACGTCCTGGCCAAAGAGTAGTAATTGAACAAGATATCAATTCATTACACAAGTTTACAGCTGAAAAGCCACAATCATTCTCTAAAAATAGAGTAATGAGAACTTTAGACGAGATTGCTACTGACACTGAAAATACTTTTGAAAGAACTTATTTAGGCAAAGCCGGTAACAATGCAGCTGGTCGTGATCTCTTTAAGGCAGACAGAATCGCTTACTTAATGGGTTTACAAAATAGAAATATCATTCAAAGCTTCAAGAACACTGATGTCACAATAGAAGCAGGGAATGATACTGACTCTATCGTTGTTAACTTGGCAGTTACTCCAGTTGATGCAATGGAAAAACTTTACATGACAATGGTAGTTAGATAGGAGGAACGTAAATGGCAGCAATTGATGAGTTTTTAAATGGTCGAGATACTATTTCAACCAAAGATGCTACTTTATCAATCAAAATTAATGGCAACATTATTAAGATGATTGAATGTGATAAGTTCACAGCTAAGCTTGAAAAGAACAAGGAAGACGTCCAAACCTTAGGTTCTCACTGGAAGAGAAAGAAAACTACTTCTGTTGAAGGTACGGGAACTTTAGGTGGTTACTTGGTTAACTCAAACTGGATTAAGTACGGCATTCCTTATACTCAAGATGGTGGGGATTTGTATTTTGATGCAACTTTGACTATCCATGATCCAACTTCAAGAGCTGGTAAGCAAGTGGTGCAATTAACAGATGTCAACTTGGACGATATTCCAATTGCCGATTTTGAAGCTGATGACGGCGTAATGGAATGGGAAAGTGATTTTACTTTTGAAGGCGTCAACTTAGTCCAAGCATTTAATGGAATTAATTAAGGAGAAAATAAATGGCTGAAAGTGTTGAAGATTTTTTGTTTGAAAATGTTGGTAGTCCAGTAGAAGAAAAAGAAGTTAAGCTTGAAAGATTTAAGTCTCCTTTTAAGATTAAGTCTTTAACTGCTGATGAAGTGTCACATATTCGAAAGCAAGCAACTAAGAGAGTTCTCAACCGTAAGACACATAGATACGAACAAGAAACTGATGAAAATCAGTTCCAAGGTTTAGTTGTAGCAGAAGCTGTTGTTTCTCCTAACTTAAACAATGAAAAGTTGCAAACTTCATGGGGCTGTATTGCTAAGCCGGAAGAAGTTTTAAAGAAAATGCTTAAAGTTGGTGAATACACTGAGCTATCACAGGCAATTATGGACTTATCAGGTCTTAACGATGATGACAGTTCAGAAGACTTGGTTGAAGAAGCAAAAAACTAATAAATGAGTCTGTTGGCGACTTTAACATTTATCACTATGTTCTTAATGAATATCACTGGACGCCTAAACAATGGGCGGAGATGTCAAGGCGTGAGCAGGCTTTAGTCGTCGCTTCGATTGAAGTACGACAAAAATACGAAAAAGAAGAAGAGAGAAAAGCAAAAAGAAAGGCTAGGTCTAAGCATATTTAAGGCTTAGCCTCTTTTTTTGCATTCAGCAAAGAAAGGAGGTAGTAAATGAGTACAATTAGCACCACTGTTAAGATTAATGACGCTTTTAGTAACCCATTAGATCGCCTGTCTAGTGGTTTGCAAAAAGCGCAAAGTGGTATGAGCAAATTGAAAGAAGCTATTTCTGGCGGTTCTAGTGGCGGTAGTATGTTCAAGTCAATGGTTGGCGGTACTGTTGTTGGCGGAGCAATCAACAAAGGTATGGAACTTGCTAGTACTGGAATTCGTTCCATGTATGGCGAATTAGATGAAGCAAGTAAAGCATGGCAGACTTTCGATGGGAACATGCACCAATTGGGCAAAAGTCCGGCTGAAATTGCTACTGCTAAAAAGTCAATGCAACAGTTCGCCCAGCAAACTATTTACGGTGCTTCTGATATGGCAAGTACTTACTCACAATTGGCTGCTGTTGGCACGAAAAACGTGGATCAATTAGTTAGAGGTTTTGGTGGTTTAGCTGCTGCTTCTTCTAATCCGCAACAAGCTATGAAGACTTTGTCAGAGCAGGCAACTCAAATGGCTGCCAAGCCAATGGTGCAATGGCAAGACTTTAAACTTATGCTAGAACAAACGCCAGCAGGTATTTCTGCCGTTGCTAAGACAATGGGTGTAAGTACCCAACAATTAATTAAGAACGTTCAAGATGGAAAGGTTAAAACTGAGGACTTCTTGAACGCAATAGCTAAAACAGGAACAAACGCCAACTTTACCAAGATGGCTACTCAATTTAAAACAGTTGGGCAAGCTATTGACGGTTTAAAAGAAACAATGGCTAACAAATTGCAAGGTGCATTTGATAGAGTGGGTAAAGTTGGCATTAAATTTGTTTCTGATTTAACGGATCAGCTATCAAATGTTAATTTTGATGGTTTCGTTGACGGATTATTTAAAGCTGTTGCTGATATGGAACCAATTTTTGACGATTTAAAGACTGGTTTTGATGATTTTAAAAAAGGCTTTGCTGATTCTGGCGCTTTTAATTCTCTAAAAGATACATTTGATAGTATTACTGACTCTGTCGGTAAGTTAGTCAATACGATGGACCAAACTAACGGAGGAGACAGCTTATTTAAGCAACTAGGAAAGCTAGCTGGTGGAGCATTGGGTGGTGCTGCTAAATCTATTTCTGGAATTGCAGAAGCGCTTGGTGAACTAGATCCAGGCACACTTCAGATGTTAGCCCAAGCTTTTATCATCTTAAAAGGTGGGCTAAAAGGCTTAGTGTTTGAAGCTGTTATTTGGGGGCTAAAAGAACTGAATAAACTAGATCCTGGCACAATTAATAATATTGCGCAAGCTCTTACCGCATTAGCAATAGCTTTTACAATGTTGAAGGCTATGGGAAAAATTGCTGGCTATATGAAAGAAGTTTCTAAGTTCTTTAAAGGCTTCAAGAATGCTAAGAAGATCAAAGCTCCTGAAATTGATTCGCCAAAAATGACTAAGCCGGGTAAGATTTTAAGTAATGCTGGAGCATATATGAAACTAGGTGCAGCATTTGCCCTAGTTGGTGCTGGGGCTTTAGCGCTCGGTGCAGGATTTAAATTGTTAGCTGATGCAGCTACTCAGATATCTAGTGCAGGTGGCGGTGCTATAGCAACATTCTTTGGGATGATTGCCGCTATCGCTGCCTTAGTGGTCTTAGTAAGATTTTTAGGACCAGATTTGATTGGTGGAGCGGTTGGCTTTGCTATCTTTGCTGCCGCACTGCTATTAATCGGCGCTGCCGTTTTAGTAGCAAGTGCGGGTATCGCACTTTTAGCTACTCAACTACCTACTATTTCAGAATATGGAACTAGCGCAGCAGTTGGCTTGCTTGCTTTAGCTGGAGCAATTGCTGTATTTGGTTTAGCTGCAATAGTTGGAGCTGTTGGAGTACTTCTTTTAGGCGTTGCTTTAGCAGTTCTTGCTGTAGGTTTAGTTGCAGCAGGTGTTGGAGCATTAATTTTTGCTGTAGGTTTAGCCTTAGTTGGAATTACTGCTCTAATTGCAGCTGTTGGTGTCTTACTTTTAGGAGTAGCAATTGCTCTAGTTGCTGTAATGGTAATTATTGCAGCTGTTGGAATGCTTCTACTCGGTGTGACACTTGTCTTAGTTGCTGCAATGGGAATTGTTGCGGCGGTTGGCTTACTATTAATGGGCGTTGCTTTAATGCTGATTGTGGTTAGTGCAATGGTTGCTGCTGTTGGTTTAATTCTCTTATCAGTTGCGTTACTACTAATTGGTCCAATGTCCTTAATAGCGGCTGTCGGACTACTTCTTTTAGGTGTTGCATTAACTCTAGTCATGGCTATGGGATTAGTAGCTGCTGTAGGTATCTTGCTCCTCGGAGTTGGACTAGTCTTAGTAGCTGCAATGGCTATGGTTGCTGCTGTTGGATTAATGATGATGTCTGTAGCTTTAATGATGATTATGGTTACAGCTATGGTATCAGCAGTAGGTTTGATGTTACTGGCAGTTGCTTTAATGATGGTTGGTCCTATGGCAATGATTGCTGCAGTAGGTCTGATGCTCTTGGCAGCCGCTGCAATTATGCTTGGCGCTGGCTTAATGGTAGTAGCTGCCGCCGCAATGGCTGTAGCCGCTGCTCTAGTTGCAGTTGGTGCTTCTGTCATGGTTATGGCGTCACTATTTGTTGCCGCTGGATCAATGATGGTTTCAGCAATTACTAGCGCAATGAGTGGAGTAGTAAGTGCTGTTAGAAGTGGTATTTCCAGCGCTGTAAATGCTGCTAGAAGTTTTGGAAGTGCCTTAGTTTCTGTGGGTAGACAGTTAATTCAAGGTTTAGTCAATGGTATTAAGTCAATGATTGGCGCTGCCGTTAGTGCAGTGCAAGGAGTAGCAAGTAAAGTTGTAAGTGCCGCTAAGAGCGTGCTTCATATTGGGTCTCCTTCAAGATTGTTTAGACAGTATGGTCGCTGGGTCGATCAAGGTTTAATCATAGGATTAAACAGAGATGCTGGTGCAGCTGCTGATGCTTCTGCAAGTATGGCGCAAGGTGTTGTAGATGCTGCTAGTGGTATGTCGCCAACCTTAGACCCTATTGGATTAAGTGGCATAAATCCAGGAGATTTACTTGCAGCTGGATTTGATAGAGCACTGGACGCAATCAGCAATGTTGCTGGTGCAATTACTGGGCTTGATGGTTCAAGAGCTAATATTGGCATTTTCGGACAAGGTGCTGTTTCTTCAGCAGTGGGTAGCGATACAGTAACATCTGGTTCAATCGCTCCAAATTCAGTATTGACTAATAACAACAGTAGTAGCCAAACAGACAATAGTACTCAAGTTCAAATTGATAAAGGTGCTATTGTCATCAATGCTTCTGGCAATCCAGATGCAGACGTAGACAAGATTTTAGATAAGATCGATCAAAAGATTATTGATAGACGTAATAAAGCTCTAGGAGGTGGTTAATATGCCGGTCAACGGCTTTGGTGTTTATATCACTGATTATTCAACTAATAGAACGGTTGAATTGCCTGTGAACCCGTCAGAATTAACTTTGAAATATGAAACTGATGATAAATCAGAAACTATTGTGAACTTGGGAGAGATTAATCGAGTAGGTAACATGAAATTGGTATCTCTTACGATTGATAGTGTCTTTCCAAAGAAACATAGTTCTTGGATTAGTTCAGATAAGCTGTTAAAACCTGATGAATACATTAATTGGCTTAAAAACATTCAAGCTAATAAACATCATGTTCAATTAGTTGTCAGCTCTACTCAAATTAGTGTAACTATGACGATTTCTAGTTTTGAATATGGCTTTAAGAGCGGCTTTGCAGATGAATATGCTTATACTT